>JAFRTK010000027.1 GCA_017427165.1 Clostridia bacterium | reverse complement strand
GTCCCGGCTTCGTCATATTTTTCCCGTGCCTGCCGGGCCGCCTTTCCGCGGCCGGTTCCCAGGTAGAAGAGCACGCGCGCTTCCTCCCCGGGAGCGAGCTCCAGCTTCTTCTGCAGTGCGCCGCAGGGGTTGCCGCCCAGCTCCGTGGATCCGGTCAGCTTTCCGGCCTCCACGCCCAGCGGGTTCCGTTCCGTGCGGTACGGCCCGATAAAGGCTTCCCGGACGCCGTCAAAGCTGTCCGGTTCAAAATTGCCCGCAAAAAACTGCCAGGCGTCCTGTTCGTAGTGCAGCTCGCACAGCGCCGCGCCGTCCTCATAGTGGGAGCCGGCGGCATACAGGCTCATCTGGAAGTTCTGGTTGTCCATATCGATTTCATGGAAAGAGAATTCCACATATCCGTAAACGCTGATCTTCCGGGGCCGGTCCGACAGGTTCCGGACCTTCACGTCAAAGATCTCCACAGGATCGTCGTCCCCGTCCTCCCGGGGAATGAACAGCACCTGCTCCCCGGCAATTCCCTGCGCCTCGCACAGGAAGCGGGAATAGCTCAGCCCGTGGCGGGCCTCATACTTCGCCTCGCTTTCCGGAAGCCCCGTGGGCTGCCAGCTCAGCGACCAGTATTTTCCGCTCTCGTCATCCCGCAGGTAGACGTAGTGCCCCGGCCAGTCCATCGGCACGCCGTTCGGCCGGAACCGCGTAATCCGGTGGTGCTGGGGGCTGTCCAGCCAGGAGTACCCGCCCGCGTTGTGGGAGATCACGGTGCCCATCCGCTGGGTGCCCAGGTAGTTGGTCATGGACTGGGGGGTATCCAGGCGGTCAATCACGTATTCCCGCGCCTGATCGTCAAAAAAACCGTAGCGCATATTCACATCCCCGTTCTTATTTAAAATTCAGGTTTTCCTGATTTTATTATACCTTCCGCAAAATCCGGTTCAAGGAATGGGGTTGTGCTTTATTGTCTCTCTTTGGCGTCCTGCTTATTCCGCGTCCCCGGCAATCACCCCGGCCATGTGCCAGTCCGGGCTCCACCGGGTCAGTACCGCCGGCGCGCCGGCGGTAATCCGGCCGGCCAGCTTTTCCCCGACGGAATCCGCGGGCGTGCGCGTGCACATGGCGCACGCGTCCTCCGGGCGGATGCCGAACCGGTGGATCAGGTTCTCCAGCGCCTGGGGCATGGTCAGCACGGAGCCGGCCAGCGTTCCGTCCGCCAGCCGGGCCGCCCCGCCTTTCACGAACACCTTCTGCCCGCCCAGGGCGTACTCCCCGTCCGGCAGCCCGGCCGCTTCCATCGCGTCGGTAATCGCCACCGCCCGTTCCGGTCCCTTGCACTTTGCCAGCAGGCGCACGGTGTCCCGGTGCAGGTGGACCCCGTCGCAGATCATCTCGCAGTACAGCCGGTCATCTGTCAGTGCCGCGCCGGGAACTCCCGGCGCCCGGTGCGTCAGCGGCGTCTGCGCGTTGAACGTATGGGTCACATGGTCCGCGCCCCAGTCCGCCGCCCGGTGCGTTTCCTCCGCCGTGGCCGCCGTATGGCCGATGGACACATGGATTCCGGCCGCTGCCGCGCGGCGGATAAACGCCTCGCTTCCGTTCTTTTCCGGGGCCATGGTAATCAGCTTTACCATCCCGGGATCTCCCCCGGTCATTTCTTCCAGCTTTTCATAGGAAGGATCGCAGAAGAACTCCTTCCGCTGGGCGCCGGCCTTGCTTTCCTGCAGGAAAGGTGCCTCCATGTGCGCGCCAAGCACCTGCGCCCCGTCCTTCTCCGGCTTTTCCATCACCGCGCGGATACCCGCGACGGCCTTCTTCGTGTCCTCCGGGCCGGCGCTCATGGTGGTCGGGCAGAACGCTGCGACGCCCAGCTTCCGCAGCTCCCGGCTCATCGCCCGGACCGCGCCTTCGCCTTCCATGGTGTCCCTTCCGCCGAACGCATGGATATGCACGTCCACAAATCCCGGCAGCAGGAAATCCCCGCCCAGGTCGGTTTCCTGTTCCCCGGCTTCCGCCCGCAGTTCCTTCCCGACCTCCGCGATCCGTCCGTCCCGCAGGCGGACCGATCCGTTTTCGAAATGATTTCCTATATAAAGCTGTGCGTTCCGGATCAGCATGTTCTCCACTCCCATCCTGTTTGCTGCTGTTAGCGTATCGCAGATTCCGGTGCTTTTCAATACCCAATTGTCCGGTTTTGCCAACACAACAACCGGAGACAAGAATTCACAAACGGAGATAATGACACGGCTCCTGTCTTTTTTGTAGAATTCAGGTACCAGATAGGACAAAGAAAACCAGGCACTACGGAGAGGAGGCAAACGGTTCCATGTCCACAATGCAGTCAAAGGCACGCCAGGCCGAACTCCGCATGCGCCGCACTCCTTCCGCCTCGCGGAAGAAAACATTCTGGCTTACCACGATGATGCTGCCGGCCACGATCTGGCTGCTGCTGATCCGGTACCTTCCCATGTTCGGCATCGTAATGTCCTTCCTGGACTACCGGCTGCCGACGCGGAAAATCCCGTTCCCGAGCAACCTGCTGAAAAGCACCTGGGTCGGGCTGAAGAACTTCCAGTTCCTTTTCACCAGCGAGAGCGTCACCATGATCCGCAACACCATCGGCTACAACGCCCTGTGGATCGTGCTGGGCCTGCTGATCTCCGTCACCTTCGCCATCATGATGAGCGAGCTGACGAAGAAGTTCCTGGCCAAAACCTACCAGACCATGATGTTCTTCCCCTACTTCCTCAGCTGGGTCGTCGTTTCCTACTTCCTGTTTGCCTTCCTGGATCCGACCAACGGCATGATCGTCCGCGCACAGCGGGCCGCCGGAGGCGACGTCATCGACTGGTACAACTCGCCGGCCTACTGGCCGTACATCCTCACCATCTGCTCAATCTGGAAGAACACCGGCTACTCCACCGTGCTCTACCTCAGCGCGATCACCGGCATCGACCGGACCTACTATGAAGCCGCCTCCGTGGACGGCGCCACCAAGTGGCAGCAGGTGGTCCACGTGACACTGCCTCAGCTGAAACCCATGATCACCATCCTGCTGATCATGAACGTCGGCAAGATCTTCAACGCGGACTTCGGCCTCTTCTGGTCCGTCCCGATGAACTCCGCCCCGCTGTTCCCGGTTACCCAGGTGGTGGATACCTATGTATACCGCGCCTACACTTCCACCGGCAACGTCGGCATGAGCACCGCCGCCGGCTTCCTGCAGAACCTGGTCGGCTTCATCTGCATCATGGCTGCGAACACCATCGTCCGCAAGCTGGACAGTGACAACAGTTTATTCTGACATGCAGCAGCGATCGCTCACGTTCACCGAAAAGAAAGGGAGAAATGATATGACAACCGCAGTCAAAAAACGGCCGGGCTCCTTCCGCCTGAACATGATCAGCCGGAAGACCGAAGCCGTCTTTCACCTGATCCTCGGGGTCTTTGCGCTGGCCTGCATCATTCCCTTTATCTTCGTCATCATCATTTCCTTCTCCTCGGAGGACAGCATCCGCCAGATCGGCTATTCCTTTACACCCACCGCCTGGTCGACTGCCGCCTACACACAGGTGTTCAGCCTCGGCGACGCGCTCTGGCGCAGCTACTTCAACAGCTTCTTCATCACCATCGTCGGCACGGTGCTCAGCGTCACCATGTGCGTCCTGTACGCCTACCCCCTGTTCCGGAAGGACTACAAGCTCCGCGGGTTCTTCAGCTTCCTCAGTTTCTTCACAATGATCTTCGGCGGCGGTCTGATCCCCACCTACATCATCTGCCGGAACCTGCTGAACCTCGGCAACAACTACGCAGCCCTGATCGTCCCGATGCTGGTGAGCCCGTTCAATATCATCATCATGCGCACCTTCTTCCAGACGTCGGTTCCATTCGACCTGATCGAAGCGTCCACCATTGACGGCAGCGGCGAATACACCACCCTGGTGCGCATCATTCTCCCGATCGTCAAACCCGGCATCGCCACCGTAGCGCTGCTGACCTCCCTGGCCTACTGGAATGAATGGTTCCTGTGCCTGCTGTATGTCACCAAGCGCGACCTGTATCCCCTGCAGTACCTGCTGATGGAGATGCAGCGCAACGCCGAGTTCCTGGCCCGCAACTCCTCGATGATCGGCGCCTCCGGCGCTTCCGCCATCGCGGCGCTGCCCAGCCAGACCATGCGGATGGCCGTCGTCGTGTTCATCGTCCTGCCCATTGCCTGCGCCTACCCCTTCTTCCAGCGCTATGTGGTGGCGGGACTGACGATAGGATCGGTCAAGGGATGAAGAACCGATGACCGCCTGTGGCGGATATTTCATCGGTTCTGAATTCAACCGAAACAAGCAATCTCCGCAGTGCGGAGTTGCGCCGATTGAGGTTGCGATTAATCAACTTCGGTAAGAACAGCGGTGGTCCTGCCGCTGCTTGCAAATACAAAATCTTATTTGGAGGTACTGTTATGAAGAAGTTCCTGGCCCTCATCCTGGCAGCCATGATGCTGCTCTCCCTGGTCCCGGCAATGGCGGATTCCCCCGTGGAAATCACCATCCTGCTGGAAGGCAACAACGTCACTGATGACGCTGCTGTCCTCGAAAAGCTGAATGCCTACCTGAACGAAAAGATCGGCGTCACCATCGTCCCCACCTGGGGTACCTGGGGCAACTTTGACCAGACTGCCCAGAACGCGGTGAATTCCGGACGTTATGAATATGACATCCTGTTCACCTGCTCCTGGACCGCGAACGAGTATGCCCCCTACGCCAAGAAGGATGCCTACATCCGCCTGGATGACCCGGATGACAACCTGCTCGAAAAATACGGTGCAGAGCTGAAGGCCGTCCTGCCCGAACTGCTGTTCGAAGGCGCCATGACCGAAGGTCCCGATGGAGAAAAGGGCATCTACGCGGTTCCCGGCTTCAAGGATTTCGCCACCATGAACACCTGGGACGTCAACGTCACCCTGCTCGAGAAATACGGCTACACCCTGGAAGACGTGGAAAAAGCCGGCTTCTACGGCTGGAATGACATCTTCGCGACCGTGAAGGCCGGCGAGGAAAAAGACGGAAAGGTCTTCTACCCCTTCATCTTTGAAGGCGCCGTCGTGGAACGCTACGTCACCGGAACGCCCATCATCACCGGCGATGCCAACGGCCTGCTGAGCTACTACATGAACACCGAAGACGTTTCCACCCCCGGTGCCTACGGCAACGTGATCTTCAACAAGTATGCGACCCCCGAGTTCGAGAAGTTCGCCCGGCAGATGCGCGAATACTACCTGGCCGGCTACATCGATCCCGCCATCGCCATCGGCGAAACCGCGACCGATACCTGGCGCAATGCCCAGAACACCGCGAACTACCTGATCTCCTCCGAAGTTTCCCTCTACGGCTATGAGTTCACCACTTCCGAGCAGCGCGGCATCCAGGTCGCCTACGTGATGACCACCGATGCCCCCTACATCGACAACACCTCCGTCCAGGGCGCCATGATGGCGATCTCCTCCAACAGCGAGCACCCGGTCGAGGCCATGAAGTTCCTGAACCTGCTGAACACTGATCCCTATGTCATGACCCTGATGAACTACGGCGTGGAAGGCATCCATTACAACCTGAACGACGCCGGCGAAGTCGAATTCACCGATGCCCGTTCCACCTACTCCCCCTGGACCAACGGCCTGGGCAACGTCACCCTGCTGCCCCCGCAGAAGGGTCAGGGCGCTGACTTCCAGAAGCGGTTCGCTGAATTCTATGGCAACTCCAAGAAGCTGCCGATCTACGGTTTCACCTTCGACAGCAAGCCCGTCGAAATCGAAATCGCGCAGATCGCCAACATCAAGGAAGCCTACGCCCTGAGCCTGTGCACCGGCGCGGTGGACGTGGATGAAAAGCTGCCCGAGTTCCTCTCCAAGCTGGAAGGTGCCGGAATGCAGAAGGTCGTGGACGAAGCCAACGCCCAGCTGAAGGCTTTCCTCGGCGAATAATTCAAAGTCAACCAGAGGCAACCTCCTATAAAAGGGGCCCCGGCAGTTCTGCCGGGGCTTTCTTCATGCCGTTGTACAGGAACCGTCAAAAAGCGCCTGCCGCTTTCCGCGGCAGGCGCTGATAATGGATCGGGTCTTGTTTTTCGTTTATCCGAGGACGACTTCCACCCTGTGGTTCTTTCCGTCGGCGAAGACCGGCAGCACATTGCCTTCCGTCTTCTTTCCGTCCACAGTGACTTCCTTCACACCGCGGCACACGTGCTGCGGGTTTTTGATCTCCACATCGTAGACCGCACCGCGGAACCGGCGGCTGACCGTATATCCGTCCCAGGTGTGCGGGATGCACGGATCGATCTTCAGGCCGTTCCAGTCGGGCTTGATGCCCAGGATGTAGTTGCTGATCACGTAGAAGTTCCACGCGGCCGTACCGGTCAGCCAGCTGTTCTTGGCCTGGCCGAAGTTCTTCGCGTCCTTGCCGGCGATCATCTGGCTGTACACATAGGGCTCCACCTTGTGCAGCTCGGAAATCTCCTCGCGCCAGGCGGGAGCGATGCGGCTGTACAGGTCGAATGCCCGGTCGCCGTGGCCCACCACGGTCTCCGCGGCGATGATCCACGGGTTATTGTGGCAGAAGATACCGGCGTTTTCCTTGTATCCCGGCGGGTAGGAGCTCACTTCGCCCAGCTCGATGTGGTACTCGCTGTAGGCGGGCTGCTGCAGCACGATGCCGTGCTTCGTTTCCAGCCGCTCATGGACGCTCTGCAGGGCCTTTTCCGCCTTGCCGTTCTCCACGCCGATGCCGGCCATCACGCAGTAACCCTGGGATTCGATGAAGATCTTGCCTTCCTCGCACTCGTTGCTGCCGACCTTATGGCCCATGGCGTCATACGCGCGGACAAACCATTCGCCGTCCCAGCCGTCCTTTTCCACGGCCTGGATCATCTCATTGATGTCCGCCTGGTACTTGTCCGCCTTTTCGTTATTGCCCTTCATGCGCTCGATGGCCACCAGTTCCGGCCCGATGGAGACGAACATGCCGGCGATCAGCACGGATTCCGCCACGCGCTCGTCCGGCGCGTTCGGGTTCGAGAAGGTCTGGAAGCTTTCATCCGGCGTATCGGAATAGCAGTTCAGGTTCAGGCAGTCGTTCCAGTCGGCGCGGCCGATCAGGGGCAGCTTGTGCGGTCCGCGGTTGTTCACCACGTGCATGAAGCTGGCTTCCAGGTGCTCCAGCAGTGTGCCGCAGTCATCCGGATTGCAGTCATAGGGGGTCGGCTCA
This sequence comes from Clostridia bacterium, assembly GCA_017427165.1. Classification (GTDB taxonomy): domain Bacteria; phylum Bacillota; class Clostridia; order Christensenellales; family Aristaeellaceae; genus Aristaeella. The sequence continues at coordinate 6,855 of JAFRTK010000027.1, read as the reverse complement.
TCCAGGATGGCGAAATCGCCCGTCTCCTTGATATAGGCGGCCGTGCCGGCAATCAGCCACAGCGGGTCATCGTTGAAGCCGCCGCCGATGTCGTTGTTGCCCTTCTTGGTCAGGGGCTGGTACTGGTGGTAGCATCCGCCGTCCCGGAACTGGGTCGCGGCGATGTCCAGGATCCGTTCGCGGGCACGCTCCGGAATCTGGTGCACAAAGCCCAGCAGGTCCTGGCTGGAATCGCGGAAGCCCATGCCGCGGCCGATGCCGCTTTCAAACATGGAGGTGCTCCGGCTCATGTTGAAGGTGACCATGCACTGGTAGGGATTCCAGATGTTCACCATCCGGTTCAGCTTCTCCTCGGACGCCTTCAGCACATACGCGCTCAGCAGGTTGTCCCAGTGCGCCTTCAGGTCGTTGAAAGCCCTGTCGATCTGCTCGTCCGTGGACAGCCGGGCCAGCATAGCCTTCGCGGGCTTCTTGTTGATGATGCCCTTCTTTTCCCATTTCTCTTCGACCGGGAGCTCCACATAGCCCAGCACGAAGTTGAATTTCTTTTCCTCGCCCTTTTCCAGGTGCACCTTAATCTGGTGCGCCGCCATGGGCTGCCAGCCGGAAGCGACGGAATTGCCCATCTTTCCGCTGAAGACCGCCTGCGGGGCGTCAAATCCGTTGTACATGCCCAGGAAGGTTTCCATGTCCGTGTCGAAGCCGTCCACCGGCACATTCACGGCATAGAAGGAATAGTGGTTCCGGCGCTCGCGGTACTCGGTCTTGTGGTAGACCACGCCGTCCTCCACCTCCACCTCACCGGTGGAAAAGTTGCGCTGGAAGTTCAGCATATCGTCCTGCGCGTTCCACAGGCAGAACTCCACAAAGCTGGTCAGGATGACGTCCTTGGGCGCGTCGCTTTCGTTCGCCAGGGAAACCTGGTGCACTTCCGCGTCAAAGCCCATCGGAACAAAGCTCTTCTGGCTCGCCTTCAGGCCGTTCTTTTTGCCGGTGATGATCGTGTAGCCCATGCCGTGGCGGCAGGAGTACTCATCCAGCTCGGTCTTCACGGGCTTCCATCCGGGATTCCAGACGGTGCCGTTGTCATTGATGTAGAAATACCGGCCGCCGTTGTCCACCGGCATGTTGTTGTAGCGGTACCGGGTAATCCGGCGCAGGCGCGCATCGCGGTAGAAGCAGTAGCCGCCGGCGGTGTTGCTGATGATTCCGAAGAATTTCTCGCATCCCAGGTAGTTGATCCAGGGATACGGCGTCCGGGGCGTCTCAATCACGTATTCCCGCGCTTTGTCGTCAAAATGACCGAACTTCATGGGCAATTCCTCCATCCATGCATTCGTACGGCGCGCACCGGACAACCGGGCGGCCATATGTGGGAAGTATAACATACTTACTTGATGGGCGCAAACGTTTCCTTGACTTTCTCCAGGTATTCCTCATAGTTGCACAGGTAGTCGGCAATCGTGCCGTCGTTCCGGATCTCGATGATCCGGTCCGCCACCGTGCTGATGAACTGGTGGTCCTGGCTCGTGAAGATCACGTTGCCGGGGAAGTTGATCAGGCCGTTGTTCACGGCGGTGATGGACTCCAGGTCCAGGTGGTTGGTCGGCTGGTCCAGCATCAGGAAGTTCGCGCCGGAGAGCATCATACGGCTCAGCATGCAGCGGACCTTCTCACCGCCGGACAGCACGTTCACGGGCTTGTACACGTCGTCGCCGCTGAAGAGCATCCGGCCGAGGAAGCCGCGCATGTAGGTCTCCAGCTGCTCCGGCGAGTACTGCGCGAACCACTGCATCATGGTCATGTCGCAGCCGTCGAAGTACTTGCTGTTGTCCTTCGGGAAATAGCTGGTGCTGATCGTCACGCCCCACTTCACGGTGCCGCTGTCCGGCTGGATTTCCTCCGCCAGGATGCGGAACAGCGCGGTCTGCGCCTGCTCGTTGCCGACCAGGGCGATCTTCTGTCCCTTCGTCACCAGGAAGGAAACGTCCTTCAGCAGCTGCACGCCGTCCTGCGTGTAGTTCAGGCCGGTCACCTGCAGGATGTCCTTGCCGGCTTCCCGGTCGGGCGTGAAGCTCACCCAGGGATACCTCCGGCTGGAGGCCGGCATCTGCTCGATGGTCAGCTGGTCCAGCAGCTTGCGGCGGCTGGTGGCCTGCTTCGCCTTCGACTTGTTGCTGGAGAACCGCTGGATGAAGGCCTGCAGCTCGCGGATCTTGTCCTCGCGGCGCTTCTTCTGGTCGTTCATCAGGGCCTGCATGATCTTGCTGGATTCATACCAGAAGTCATAGTTGCCGACGTACAGCTTCACCTGGTTGTAGTCGATATCCACGATGTGGGTGCAGATGTTGTTCAGGAACCACCGGTCATGGCTCACCACGATCAGGGTGCCGGGGAAATCCATCAGGAACTCCTCCAGCCATGCCACGGAACGGTTGTCCAGGTTGTTCGTCGGTTCGTCCAGCAGCAGGATGTCCGGGTTGCCGAACAGCGCCTGCGCCAGCAGTACTTTGAACTTGTCGCCCGCCTGCAGGTCCGCCATCTGTGTGTAGTGCTCGTCCGCGGGGATTCCCAGGCCGGTCAGCAGCGTCGCGGCGTCGCTCTCCGCGTTCCAGCCGTCCATTTCGGCGAACTCGCCTTCCAGCTCCGCGGCCTTCTCGCCGTCCGCCTCGCTGAAGTCCGGCTTGGCGTACAGCGCGTCCTTTTCCTTCATGATGTCGTACAGCCGCTGGTTGCCCATGATCACCGTATCCATCACCGGATACTCGTCATACATGAACTGGTCCTGCTTCAGGGTGCTCATCCGCTCGGTCGGCGGAATGGTCACCGAGCCGGTGGTCGGTTCCAGCTCGCCGCTCAGGATCTTCAGGAACGTGGATTTCCCGGCCCCGTTCGCGCCGATGATACCGTAGCAGTTGCCCGGCAGGAACTTCAGGTCGGCGCCGGAGAAGAGCTTCTGCCCGCCGAATGTCAGGGATACATTGCTTACTGTGATCATGGTCTGTCTACCTCATTCCGAATCGTTCGTTCTTATTCACCGGCCAGCCGGATCAGGGCGTTCGCGTAAATCTTCGCGGCCGTGATCAGGCGGTCCATATCCGCGTATTCATTGGCCTGGTGCGCCAGGTCCTCGTCGTCCGGGAACGTCGCGCCGAAGGCGACGCCCTGGCTCAGCACCTTCGCGTAGGTTCCGCCGCCGGTGGCGACCGTCTCGCCCGGCAGGCCGGTCTCTTCCTCGTACGCCGCCAGCAGCTGGGTCACCAGCTCGCTGTCCGCGGGCACATGGTGTGCCGGCTTCATCTCCAGCGTTTCCACCTCAAATCCGGGCAGGTGCGCCTTCGCGGCGTCCCGCAGCGCGGGCAGGTCCGCATTCACCGGGCAGCGCATGTCCAGCGTGCCCGTCCAGGCGCCGTCCTTCAGGTGCAGGATGCCCATGTTGCAGGTCAGCGGTCCGGAAACCGCGTCGCTGCAGGCGCATCCCAGGCCGCTTCCGTCATGGGTCATTCCCACGGCGTCCGCCAGCACCTTCAGCGGGCCTTCCGCGCCCAGGTCACGCAGCAGGCAGATCATCATGCCGATCGCGTTGCGCCGGCCTTCCGGATAGGCGGAATGTCCCGGAATACCCTCTGCGGTGATGCGGATGCCTTCCGGCACGGTTTCCGCGGCCACCGGCAGGTTCTTCTCCGCGCCCCAGGCCCGGACCTTTTCCGCCAGCTCTTCCCCGCCCCGCACCACAGCGGTGCATTCGCCGGGAATCACGTTCGGTCGTTCACCCGTGGCCATTTCAATCACCTGCAGGCCGCTGCCGGTTTCCGGTGCGGTAAAGCGCAGGTGGATGATCGCTTTTTCCGTATTGATCACCGGGAAGGAGGCGTCCGGGCTGAAGCCCACTGCGGGGATTTCCGCATGGGCGGCATACCACTCCATATCCTTCCAGTCGGTTTCCTCGTTGCAGCCCAGGATCAGGCGGATGCTCTTCCGCAGCGGGATCCCCGCCTCGCGGATCGCGCGCATCGCGTACAGCGACGCCAGCGCGGGGCCTTTGTCATCGCTGGTTCCCCGGCCGTACATCCGCGTTCCGTCCATTTCCGCGCCGAAGGGCGGATAGTTCCATCCGTCACCGGCCGGCACCACGTCCAGGTGCCCCAGCACGGCGATCATCTCCGGCCGGTCCCCCAGCGTGATATCGCAGGCGTATCCGTCAAAATCCCGCACCGGGAAGCCCATCGCCTTCGCATCCGCCTCGGCGGCGTCCAGCATGTGGCGCACTTCCCTCCCGAAGGGCGCGCCGTCCTCCGGCGCTCCCTGGACCGAGGGGATCCTCACCCAGGCCTGCAGCTTTTCGGTAAATTCCGCCCGGTACGCGTCCAGCAGGCGGCTTACGGTCTCGTTCATACTCTTCTCCCTCAGAATGCGTTTCTCGGGTCGCGGTTCTTCTTTTTCGGCGCGTCCGGATCGATAAACTCAATCTCGATTCGCTCAAACGGAACGGTTTCAAAGAAGGCGTCCGGCAGGAACCGCGTCATGCCGAATTCTTCCCATTCCCGCTCGTTCTTGTCCAGCCAGATCGGTTCCGGCAGGTCCAGCTCATGGCAGGCCTCCCGCAGCGCCCCGTGCGCGTCGCCCCGGGTACACGGAACGGTCGCCTGTTTGTCGGTGCGGTGATGCCGGATGGTCTTCACCCAAAGCGCGGTCGCCATACGTCCTCAGTCCTTCCTGTCCGCCCGGTTTCCTGCTGAATCCGGGCCAACAATATATTATCGCATGAACAGGAAGCGGTGGCAAGCCTGAGTTTTCACTTCCCGGCGTTCAGCACCGCGTCCGCGGCCGCCGCGTTCATTCCCTTCACCGCCAGCAGCTCCTCCCGGCTTGCCTGCCGGATGGCCTTCAGGCTGCCGAACGCCTTCAGCAGCGCCTTCCGGCGTGCCGGGCCGATGCCCGGAATATCCTCCAGCTGGGAATGGATGGATGCTTTGCCGCGCAGCGTCCGGTGGTGGATGATGCCGAACCGGTGCGCCTCGTCGCGCACCCGCTGCACCAGCTGCAGTTCCGGCGTCCGGTGGTCCAGCAAGATCGGTTCCTGCGCCTCCGGCAGCCAGATCTCCTCGCGCTTTTCCGCCAGGCCGAACATGGCCGGCGGCTCCAGCCCCTGGTCCAGGATCGCCTGCCGCGCGAACCGCAGCTGCTGCGGGCCGCCGTCGATCAGGATCAGGTCGGGCAGGTCGGTAAACTTCCCGTCCGCCGTTCCCTCCCGCGCTTCCTTCGCGGCGTGGGCGTAGCGGCGGCTCAGCGTCTCGTACAGGGATTCAAAGTCGTTCGCGCCTTCCACGGTTTTGATCCGGAAATGGCGGTATTCCTTCTTCGCCGGTTCGCCGTCAATGAACACGACCATCGCGGCGACGCTCTGCTCACCCTGGGTATTGGAAATATCGTAGCCCTCGATCCGGCGCGGGAAGCGGTCCATCCCCAGGATCTTCCCGAGGTTTTCGGCCGCCCCCACCGTCCGCTCCTCGCGGATGGTCCGGCGCGCGTTGCGCTTTTCCAGGGCGTCCTTCGCGTTCTTTTCCGCCAGCAGCACCAGCTCGTGCTTTTCCCCGCGCTGCGGGGTGGCCACCGTCACGGCGCCGCCCTTCTTCTGGCGCAGCCACTGCTCAAGCTGCTCCGCGGTCCCTTCCGGCAGCTCCTGGCACAGCACGTTCCGCGGGATCAGGGCCTCGGCCTCATAGTACTGCGTCATGAAGGACGCGATCACATCGCCCGGCTTCTCGCCGCCTTCCCGCGGCAGGGCAAAGTGGTCGCCGCCGATCATCCGCCCGCCCCGGATGTACAGGATCTGGATCATCGCATCCAGCCCGTCCTGGGCGATGGCAATCAGGTCCTGCTCGCTCCGGTCGGTCCGCAGGGCGATCTGGCGCTCCATCATGCCTTCCACGTCCTTGATCTTGTCGCGGATCCGGGCGGCCTTCTCATAGCGCATCGCGTCGGCCGCCTCTTCCATATCCTTCCGCAGGCTGCGGATCACGCTCTCGTAATCGCCGTTCAGGAAGCGGAGCACGCCCTCCATCATCGTCCGGTACTGCTCCTCCGTGCATTTCCCGGCGCACGGAGCCAGGCAGCGGCCGATGTCATAGTTCACGCACGGGCGCTTCTCCGTCTTCGGCGGCAGCGCCTGCCGGCACGTCCGCAGCGGAAAAACATCGCGGACCGCCTCCAGCACCTGGCGTACCGCGCCGGCGCCGATGTACGGCCCGAAATACCGCGCCCCGTCCTGCTCCAGCTTCCGGCACAGCTCCAGCCGCGGGAAAGGCTGGCGCATATCCACCTTCAGGTACGGATAATGCTTGTCGTCCTTCAGCAGGATGTTGTAGTAGGGCTTATGCAGTTTGATCAGGTTGCACTCGAGGATCAGCGCCTCGAGGTTGGTTTCGCACAGCAGGATTTCGAAATCGTCGATGTGGGCGATCATCGCGTCCACCTTCGGCGTATGGACGGTATCACGAAAATAACTGCGGACCCGGTTCTTCAGGTTCACAGCTTTTCCGACATATATGATGGTGCCTTCCCGGTTTTTCATCAGGTAGCAGCCCGGTGAATCCGGCAGCATCCGTATTTTTTCTTCCAGTTTTTCTCCCCAGTTTTTCATGCTTATTCCAGCGTGCCCAGTACGACAATAATCTGGTCAATCGTGGCCTGCAGGTCGTTCTGGTAGGTTCCCGTGGTGGTTCCGGTCGTCAGGGCGGCCATGTACCGGTCCACCATGTTGACCACTTCCTGGAGGTCCGCTTCCGCCAGCAGCGGGACGCCGTGCTGGCCGGCATAATGTTCGTTCAGCTTTTTGATGGCATATATATTGCT
>JAFRTK010000160.1 GCA_017427165.1 Clostridia bacterium | reverse complement strand
TTTTCCGATACGGCCACACCGGAAGGCGCGCTGAAAGTCTGCGCCGTGCCGTCCGCCTCAAAGCCGCTGATGATGCCTTTTACCGTCTTCAGATCGCCGGCCAGCTTCACAATCCGGTTGTTGCCGGTATCGGCGATGTAGACGTCCCCGTCCGGCGATACGCACAGGTCCTGCGGGTTCCGGAATGCCCCGATCGGCGTGCCTTCATACTGCAGCACCGCTCCGCTCACCAGTCCGTCCGGCACATACGGCGCCGGGGTATACAGGATGTTGTTCCAGTAGTCGTAGTTGTAGCAGTCATACGGCAGCGAGTCCGCGGCAAAGGCCGTTCCGGCCGCCGTACAGATCAGGAGCACCAGGCACAGGATTCGTTTCACTTGCTTCATGCCTGCCTCCTTAATCCTTCATGCCGGAGGTCGTCATGGTTTCCATGATGGAGCTCTGGCAGATCAGGAAGAAGATGATCGGAACCGCCGCGATGATGAACGTTACCGCCGCGCCGGCGCCGGCCCGGCTCACACCGCCGGAGGTAATCTGCTGCAGCGCGTACTGCAGCGGCTTCAGCTCCTCGGACCGCAGGAACATGCTGCCCGTGTTGCCCCACATCTGCTGGAACTGGAAAATCGCCAGTGTCAGCCAGGCGGGCTTCACGTTCGGCATCACAATCCGCCAGAAGATCTGCCACTCGTTGGCGCCCTGCAGCCGTGCGCTTTCCATCAGGGAATCCGGCAGCTGTTCCATAAACTGCTTCATCAGGTACAGGCCCATGCCGAATGACCACGCCGGCAGCACCAGCGCGCCGTATGTGTTGTTGATTCCCAGCCAGGAGATAATCAGGTACTGCGGGATCTGCGTCACCGTCCAGGAGAACATCATGGACAGCACCACCACGGAAAACAGCAGCTTCTTCCCGGGGAAATGGTTCTTCGCCAGCGGATACGCCGCCATGGAGGCGATGATCACGTGCCCGGTCATACCGCCCACCGTGATGATGATCGTGTTCAGCACATAGCGGGAGAACGGCACCCAGCTTTCATTCAGCAGCACATACAGGTCGGAAAAATTGGTCAGTGTGGGGTTCCGCACAAAGATCCGGGGCGGGAACTGGTACAGCTCGTCCAGGGGCTTCACCGCGTTGTTGATGATCATCACCAGCGGAAGCACCATAAACACGCCGCAGATACCCATCAGGATAAACAGCACCGCGTTGCCGGCGGTGGAGCGGTTCAGCTTCTTTTTGCCGTCCTTCCGCTTCATCTTCCGGTGGATCTTGTCCAGCCGCTTCTGCCGCAGGATTTCCTCCTGCTCCGGGGTCAGTTCGGCGGGAGCCCGGCGCTTCAGGTTCAGCGCAGGCATTTTCGTCTTCACGTTTTCCATACCGCTCACTCACCCACCCTTCTGAGCAGCCGCTGCACCAGCTTGTTCGTTCCCACCATCAGCAGGAACAGGATGGTGGCGATGGCCGAAGCATAGCCCATGTCCAGCCGTGTGGAACCGTAGTCCAGCAGGTGGGTCACGATGGTCGCGCCGGAGTAGTTCACCGACGGGTTGCCGGCCAGCGCGATGGAGATATCCGCCACCGCGAAGGACTGCGTAATCTGCATCACCGCGCCGAACATCAGCTGCGGCTTCATCGCCGGCAGCGTCACAAACCACAGCTCCTGCCACCGGTTCTTCACGCCGTCGATTGCCGCGGCCTCATACAGTCCCTTGTCCACCGTCTGCAGGCCCGCGATGAAGGACAGGAAGCCGGTTCCCAGGGACAGCCACAGCTGCACCACAATCAGCACCGGCAGCACGAATTTCTCGGTCTGCATCCACAGGATCGGCTCGTTCAGGATGCCGATCCGCAGCAGCAGGCCGTTCAGGTATCCATAGCGGTCGCCCGTCAGGATCAGGTTCCAGATCATGTACGCGTTGCCGCAGATGGACGGCGCGTAGAAAATCAGCGTCAGGAAGGCCCGCACCTTCGGCTTGAACTCGTTGATGATCCAGGCGAACAGCAGGCACAGCAGGTAGCTGATCGGCCCGGTGATCACGGCAAACAGCAGCGTGTTCCGCAGGGAGATGATGAAAATGTCATCCTCCAGCAGCAGCTTGATATAGTTGGTCCAACCGACCCACCGGGGCATTTCCAGCATGTTGAAGTAGTTGAACGACAGGTATACGGACATCAGCACCGGCAGCACCGTAAACAGGAAGAACAGGGTGAAATACGGCGCCATCAGCAGATAGGATGCCCGGTTTTTCCGGATCTCGTGCCAGAGGGTGTTCTTTGCCGGCGCGGTCCGGGTGCTTCTTGCAGCCACGCTCATCTGGTTTCTCCCTCCCCGCTTTCCGCCACCGGCAGTCCGAATTCTGTCCGCTTGTAGGTGATCTCCGCGTTGATGTAGTAAATCTTGTCCATCAGCTCCTCGCGGGGTGTGTTGCCGGTGTCATTCCGGCCCTTGCTCGCGTTGTCCGTCGTCACGGCGTAGAACGCATTGTTCACATTGCGCCAGGTGTAGTAGCCGCCCGGCACCTGCGGAATGCCTTTCACATGGCCGAACTGCGCCGCCAGCTCCCGGTAGTCCCGCACCGGCCAGCTCAGGTTCGCCAGCGCCTCCAGGTTCGCCGTCGCCACCCGGGCGGACGCGCCCATCAGCGATTCCATTTCCCGTCCGTACAGGGTCTGGATTTCCGCGCTCGTCCACCACTTCAGGAACTGCCAGCAGGCCTCCGGCTCCTTCGTCGCGCTCATGATGATGTCCGCCAGGCCGGAACATCCGGTGGTGGTATCCAGCGTTCCGTCCTCTTTCACCGTTCCGGGCACATGGGTGAAATCCCACAGACCTTTGATGTCCGGCGCGGAAACCTGCAGGTTGTTGTAGGTCGTGTAGTCGGTGATGATCACGGGGCATTCGCCCGTACGGAACCGTTCCTCCACCGAGGTCGCGGCATCCAGCTTGTAGTCCGTGTAGAAATCGCAGTACCGCCGGAACACGTTGATTGCCGTATCGCTGTCCAGTGCGGATGCATCCCCGTTCTCCGTGTAGTATTCCCCGCCGGCCTGGAACAGCAGCATCGCGAATGTCTGTTCCCCGGGCAGCATGCCGAATTCCATCTGGTTCTTGCTCAGCACGCTCATGGCCACCTTCACGTCGTCCCACGTTTCCGGCACATCCAGCCCGATCTCCGCCAGGATATCCTTCCGGTAGAACATCATCGGGAATGTCTGGGTGTCCGGCAGCGCGTAGGTCGCCCCGTTGAAGGAGAACGGCACCAGCGCGCTCTGCGCGAAGCGCCCTGCCACCTCCGGGAAGTCCTCAAACCGCGTCAGGTCCATCACGGCGTTGCGCAGGCCGTAGTTCACCGGCGTGTCGTTGCCGGTGTTCATCACGGCGCCGGCGATTCCCGTGGTGTTCGCCACCTGGATTGCCACGTCCGGTCCCTGGCCGGACAGCGTCGCCCGCAGCAGCGTATTCATGTCCACCAGCTGCACGTTTACGCTGATCCCGGTTTCCGGTGTAAAGTGCTCGTCAATCAGGGATTTGATCACATTCGCCTGGTCCCGGCCGGTGCCGATCCACAGGGTGATCACCTTCGAGTCCGCGCTCTCCTCGGCCACGTTGCCGATCTGGTTGTAGTTGATGGTGAAGGAGCTGTACAGCCGGGATGCCTCAAAACCGGCGCCGGAAAGGAAGTCTGTTCCCGTGATTTCCGGCCGCACATCCGCGGTATGCAGGTAGATCCGGTCAATCTGCAGCGGCTGTCCAAGTACCTGGGTAATCCAGTTGCCGCAGGCGCGCACATTCGTCTTGTAGGAGCTCAGCACCTCGGTAAACCGCTCCTGGTCCCGGATCAGCTCCGTCAGCTGGTCGTCCATGGTTTTCAGCACGGTCAGCTTGTCACTCCGGTGTCCCGCGGCCTTCTCCAGGGCCGCGATGGCCTTCCGCAGGTCAGCCTGCACCTGCTCCAGCTGGGCTTTCAGCCCGGGCAGGCTCCGTTCAATCTGGTAGTCCCGGTAGGGGTCCGGGGCTACGCCGGTGATATACAGCACCTGGCGGTAGATTCCGTTCAGCTGCAGCACGCAGTCCTGCACCTGCCGGATGATGCCGGCCATCTCGCCCAGCACAACCTCCATGCGCAGGGTATGCTCCCCGGCAGTCAGGTGAACCAGGTACGGGTCATCTTTCCCGCCGATCGTCTCCAGCCGCCAGTTCTGTTCATACGGGAACGCCATCGCGCTGAATTCCGCAAAGGGTACTTTCCCGTCGATATAGATCTTGCGGTAGATATCCGTCCCGCGTACGAAGTTCTGCTTGTCATACAGCGAGATGGCGTAATCGCCTTCCTCTTCCGCGGTAAACCGCCACTCAATCCACTGCCCCGCGCTCTTCCAAGCGTTGCCGCCGATCGAGTTGTTCAGCAGGTACCGCGGGCTGGAAGGATAAACGGACCGGGAGGACTGGTCTTGCACCGGATACAGCATCTGGGAGGAGGTCTTGTCCGCCGTTTCCGCCTCGATTCGGATAATCTTTCCCGCCGCTCCGGCTTTCCCTTCCGGCTTTCGGTACGCCTCCGCGTCCGCGCATTCCCGGAAACGGATCTGCCGGATCAGCATCGGCTCCCGCAGCGACAGCACGCTCAGCGTGTGCGTTCCGGCATCCAGGTGGATCTTCAGGCTCTCGCTGATATACCCGTTCGAGTCGTACAGCAGGGAGGTCTGCCACTCCGGCGCTTCCGCGGGGGAAGGCTTCAGCTCGTTCCCCTGGTTGTCGCTCAGCCACCGGATCAGCTCCACGCCGTCTTCGTCCGTATAGCGGGAAACATCCGGATGCAGGTCGTTCCGCCACACCCGGGTAAAGTTCACCGTCGCCAGCTCCGCGTACGGCAGCGCTCCGTCCAGGAAAAACGCGCGCTGGATTTCGGCGTTCTTTCCCGGCCACGGGTAGTACTCCACCTCCATGTCGTACCAGCCGCTCTCCGCCGCCTCAAAGTCCCACTCAATCACGGCTTCCTCACCGGTCAGCACGGAGATTCCGTCCCGTCCCCCGGCGTTCTCCATCAGCACAGGGGTGTCCGTCCCGTCCTCATCCGCGTACCGCGCCGCGTCCGCGGCTTCCAGCGTAATCCCGGCCTTCGTTCCGGCAGACTGCGCGTATTTCTCCTGATACGCGGTGTAGGAAGGAATATCCGGATTGATGGAATAGGTGCTCACCATTTCCTCAAATGCCCGGATGTCCGGGCCGGCGGCAGCCAGGACCGTTCCTGCCGCAATCAGCAGCAGGACCATCAGTCCGATTCCGATCCGTTTCTTCACTTGCTCCGTCTCCTCCAGTCTGCCGCTTACTCTTCTCCGGTTCTCCGCAGGTCCGGGATATCCGCCCGGGTAATCACCCGCTCATCCGAGTACGCCTTTTTGATCATGCTCACTTCCGTGTGCCGCTCGGACGGCTTGTTGAATTTCGTGTTCGACAGCACGAATTCGCCACCCCAGGTACACCAGTAGCCCCACACCGTTCCGTTCCGGAAAACCTCCTCCGGATCCGGAATGCACCCGTTCTCCGAAAGCACGATCATCTTCCGCTCTCCCGCGATCCGTGTCAGTGGGAGGAAAGTGGCGCTCTGCGCGTTGTATACGCGTTCTCCGGGATAGATATCGATCCCGATCAGGTCCACCTCGTCGTCGCCCGGATACCATTCCGGGTCCTGTGCGTTCCAGATCCAGATCAGATTGTTCAGCCCGTATTCATTCGTCAGCCGTTCAAACAGCAGGTGGTACAGCTTCAGGTAGGCGTCCTTTCCAGACGCGCCCCACCAGAACCATCCGCCGCTGGCCTCGTGCAGCGGCCGCCACAGCACCGGCACCCCGGCTTCCTTCAGCCGCAGCAGCTGGGCTGCGATCGCGTCAATGTCCTGGTTCAGCAGTTTGAATCCCGCTTCGTCCTTTCCGTTCATCACCTTTTCCAGGTTGAAGCTGGTGTACTGCGTGTAGAAGCCGGAATACCACGGGTTCTTCAGGTACGGGCTCGGCGCGTTCCAGTGCCAGCAGAACGATACGATTCCGCCCTTGTTCCAGTAGTCAATTGCCTGCGGAACCGCCTTGTCGCTCTTCCCGCCATGCTCCACCCGGCTCAGGGAGTATTCCATCATGTCCAGCCCGAGGATCGCCGGATAGCTTCCGCCGGTTGCCCGCCAGATCGCCTGGTTTTCCATGCCGTACATGCCGCCGTCGCACTGCTGGCCGGAGATGATCTTCTTTCCGTAGTTTCCCGCATCCAGTCATACAGCCGGCGGGCTTCCGGAGTGGCTTCGCCCACGCTCATTTTTTCCGGAATGGTATACAGGTCTTCCGGCAGCGCTTTCGAAGGTGTCAGCTCAAACGCATCCACCTTCACATATCCCCAGC
>JAFRTK010000159.1 GCA_017427165.1 Clostridia bacterium | reverse complement strand
TCACGTCGCCGTTATCCAGCACGGGAATCACGCAGACCGCGCCGATGTGGCGGATCACTTCCCGCACGGCTTCCGCGCCGTTCGGCAGGGTGACCATATCCCGCTTTACATGGAGGATTACTCCGTCGAAGACATCCTCCGACGAAGCCTGCACCTCCCGCAGGCGGGCATTCTCTTTCTCATGGTCAAAATACATGGGACTGCCCTTCCCGGCTTACGCCTTCGGCGCGATGGTCGCCTTGATGCGGCGCACGCCGGCAGAGGAGGATTCTTCCTTCTGGATCTTGAAGGAGCCCAGATCACCGGTATTCGCCGCGTGGGGGCCGCCGCAGATTTCGAAGGAATACTCGCCCATCTTGTAGGTGCGGACCTTCTCGCCGTACTTGCTCTCGAACAGGCCGATGGCGCCCTTGTCCTTGGCTTCCTGGACCGTCATTTCCTCGCAGACAACCGGCACCTTCGCGTCGATTGCCACGTTTACCAGGCGTTCCACCTCGGTGATTTCTTCGGGAGTCATCTTCCGGCCGAAGCTGAAGTCGAAGCGCAGGCGTTCGGTGGTGATGTTGGAGCCCTTCTGGGCTACTTCATCGCCCAGGACCTTGCGCAGGGCCGCCTGGAGCAGGTGGGTCGCGGTATGCAGCTTGGCGGTTTCTTCATTCCGCTCGGTCAGGCCGCCCTTGGCCGCGCCTTCCTGTTTGCTGATGGCCTGGTGCTCCTTAAACGCTTCGGCAAAGCCGTTCGCGTCCACGGTGAGGCCTTCCTCGGCCGCCAGCTCCTCGGTCAGTTCCAGCGGGAAGCCATAGGTGTCATACAGGCGGAAGGCCTGCTTGCCACTGATTTCGGTTTCCGGCTGGTAGGCCGGGTCCTTCTGGGCCATGAACTCATTCTTGCGGCGGATGCCGGTGATGCACTTGTTGAACTCCTTCATGCCGGTGACCAGCGTCGCTTCAAAGCGGGCGGCTTCCTTCATGATTTCGTCCAGGATATACGCTTCCTTCTCCACCAGCAGCGGATACGCTTCGTCGTAGATCTGCTCGATGAAGATTTTGCTGACCTCCGCCAGCACGGAGGACTCGAGGCCCAGCTGCCGGGTGTACCGGATGGCGCGGCGGAGCAGGCGGCGCAGGATGTAGCCGGCGCCAACGTTGGACGGCAGGATGCCGTTCACGTCGCCGATGAGCATCGTGGAGGTGCGGATGTGGTCCGCAACGATGCGCATGGCCTTCTGCGCTTCAGGATCCTCGTCATACTTCTTGCCGGACTTCTCTTCCAGGTGCAGGATCACGGGCCAGAACAGGTCAGTCTTGTAGCCGTCGGTCAGGCCGTTGAGGAAGGCCAGCATGCGGTCCAGGCCGAAGCCGGTGTCCACGTTCTTGTTGGCCAGCGGGGCATAACCGTCCGCGTTCTTCACATACTGCATGTACACGTCGTTGCCGATCTCGACATACCGGCCGCAGCCGCAGGCCGGGCCGCAGTTCGGACCGCAGGCCTTGTTGTGCCGCGGGTAGAACCACTCGTTGTCGGGACCGCAGGGCGTACCGGTCGTGCCTTCCAGCTCCCACCAGTTGTCGCTCTTGGGCAGGTAGAAGATGTGCTCCGGCTTGATTCCGACTTCCTTCAGCAGGCCGGCCGTCTCCTCATCCCGGGGAGCGGCGTCGTTGCCCTCGAAGACGGTGGAGCAGATCTCGTTTCCGTCCAGGCCGAAGACCCGCGTGAGCAGGTCGTAGCTCCACTGGGTCTTCTCCTTCTTGAAGTAGTCGCCCAGGGACCAGTTGCCCATCATCTCAAAGAAGGTGAAGTGGCTCGGGTCGCCGACACTCTCGATATCCACCGTGCGGACGCAGCCCTGCACGTTGCACAGGCGCTTCTTTCCGGAGGGATGGTCCTTGCCCAGCAGGTAGGGCATCAGCGGCTGCATGCCGGCCACGTTGAACATGACGCCGGTGCTCCCGTCGCCGATCAGCGACACCGCGCCGATATTGATATGGCCCCGTTCCTCGTAGAAACGGATCCAGGCGTTCCGCAGTTCCTTGGAAGTAATACCTTTCATACTCAAACTCCTTCCGGATCAAGACCCGAATGATCTTCAAACGTACCCGGACATTATAGCAAAACGCCCGGCTGATTGCAAGAAAAATCAAGGCTTTGAGGCAATATCCGGCACCTGTCCGGCAGCGGTTGACATCCTCTTTGCCGGCGGATACAATGGGCGGGTAAACACAGAACCCACGGAGGAAACATATGCGCATTGTATTTGTCCGCCACGGAGACCCGGATTACGCCCATGACTGCCTGACCGAAAAGGGCCTCATCCAGGCCAAACAGGCCGCCGTCCGCCTCCGGGAGGAAGGAATTGAGGAAATCTGGGCTTCCCCCATGGGCCGCGCGCAGCAGACCGCGGCCGCCGCGTCGGAGGAGCTGGGCCTGCCGGTGAAAACGCTGGATTTCATGCATGAGCTGAACTGGGGCAGCGCCGACGGGGAGCCGATCTTCTCAAACGGCCACCCGTGGGATATCGCGGATGAGCTGGCCCGGCAGAACTGGAACCTGAACCGGACGGACTGGCCGGAGCACCCGTATTTCAAAAACAACATCGTGACGGAGAACGTCCGCCAGGTGGAAGAAGGAATCGACAAATGGCTGGAAGGCCTCGGATACGTCCGGGACGGCTTCTACTACCGGAGCACCCTGCCGGACAACCGGCAGCGGACGGTGGCGCTGTTCAGCCACGGGGGATCCTCCGCCGCGGCGATGGGCCATATCCTGAACCTGCCGTTCCCGTATGTGTGCGCGCTCCTGCACCTGGAGTTCACCGGCATCACCATCATCCGGATGGACCGGAACCCCGGCGCCGTCGCGCTGCCCTGCCTGGAGCTGGGCAATGACGGAAAGCACATCCACGGCACCAGCTACCACCGCCTGGCCGATATGTAAAACAAAAAAACTGCTCCCGGACAGGGAAGCAGTGCCTGGAACAACGAAACCGCCGCATCCCGCGGCGGTTTATTTCTTTACAATTTTCCGGAATGCCCGCTTGAACTTCCCCTGCAGCGTGGAGGCTTCCCGCTGGGCGACCACCGCGGCCAGCGCGCCGCTGCGGTAGATATTGTTGTCCGGACACCGGCGCACGGCCTCCCGGAAGGACTGGTGCGCGCTTTCATACTGCTCCAGGGCCATCAGCACACGGCCCTGCATGTAGTACCAGTCGCCGTCCCGCACGTCGCTCTTCATCAGCTGGCGCAGGGCGCCCTCCGGGTTGTCCCGGGCCAGCGCCCTTTCCGCCATCAGCACAGCGGCCGGGGCCGGAATCTCAGCCATGGGCGACGCAATCGCGGCCGCCGCCTTCGGCGACGCCAGGCGGAGCGCTTCCTCATAGGCGAGGTTCAGCGCCACCATGCGGTCCTGCGCTTCCTGCTTCAGCACCGGGTCCTGGATCATGTCGGGATGGCACTGCTTGACCAGCGTCCGGTACGCCGCCCGGATCTCGTCCTGGTCCGCCCAGCCCTTCAGGCCCAGCACCTCGAACGGATTGTTCATCTCTGCCCCCTCCGGTTACAGCACGGACTCCCGGCTGATTTCCGCTCCCAGGGAACGGAGCTTGTCCTCGATGTGCTCATAGCCCCGGTCGATGTAATGGGGCTCGTAGATTTCGGATGTTCCGCGGGCCATCAGGCTCGCGATGATCAGCGCCGCGCCGGCACGCAGGTCCGTCGCCGTCATCGGCGCACCGTACAGCTCCGGCACTCCCTCGATGATCGCGGTGCGCTCCATCACGCGGACGTGCGCGCCCATGCGGCGGATTTCGTCCAGGTGGCGGAACCGCTGCTCGAAAATCGTTTCCTGCACGATGCTGGTGCCCTTCGCCGTGGTCAGCAGCGCGCTCATCGGCTGCTGCAGGTCTGTCGGGAAACCGGGATACACCTGGGTCTTGATATTGATCGCCCGCCGCGGGCCGACCACCCGCACGCGGATCGCGTCGTCGGAATCCGTCACCTTCACGCCCATTTCCAGCAGCTTCGCGCTCAGGGCGTCCATATGCGTTGGGATGCAGCCGTTGATGACCACGTCCCCGCCGGTCGCCGCCGCGGCGATCATCAGGGTGCCGGTCTCGATCTGGTCCGGGATGACCGCGTAGGTGCTGCCGTGCAGGTACTGCACGCCCCGGATACGGATGATGTCCGTACCGGCGCCGCGGATCTTCGCGCCCATACTGTTGAGGAAGTTGGCCAGGTCAACGATGTGCGGCTCCTTCGCCGCATTGTAGATCGTGGTATTACCCTTCGCCTTGCAGGCGGCGAGCATCACGTTCACCGTCGCGCCGACGGTAACCATATCAAAGAAGACATCGCCGCCGGAGAGGACATCCGCCTTCGCCGTCAGCATGCCGCCGATTTCGCCGGCTTCCGCCCCGATGGCCTGGAAGCCCTTCAGGTGCTGGTCCACCGGCCGGGAGCCGATTTCACAGCCGCCGGGCGTCGGCACGTTCGCCTGGCCGCAGCGGCCCAGCAGCGCGCCGAGCAGGTAATAGCTCGCCCGCAGGCGCTGCGCGTTCTGGTAGGAAATGCTGGTCCCTTCCGCCGGGCGGGGATCCACCCGCATCATGCGGCCGGGTTCGTAATCCACTTCCGCCCCGAGCTCCTTCAGGATATCCGCCAGGGCGTGAACATCCTCAATATCCGGCAGATTCTCGATTGTGCACGGCTCATTGCTCAGCAGGGTCGCCGGGATCACCGCCACGGCAGTATTCTTGCCGCCGCTGACCCGGACCTGTCCCTCCAGCGCGTGACCGCCGGTCACCAGCATCCGCTCTTTGGCCAAGGATTGTTCACCTCTTTCCGGAAACGTTCGTCGTTTGAATTATTATACACTTTTCTGTTCCCCTTGACAACATTGACAAAACCGGGCGCAGAATGTAGATTGTTTCCGAACCACTTAATGTAAGGAGTTCCGCTTGTATGGAAAAGACACTGAAGGTACTTGCGTCCCTGTTCTGGATCATCGGTCTCGCCGCCTCCATCATCGGGCTGAACATCAAGACCGATACCGGCCGCTGGATATCCGTCATCGGCAATATCACCTTCTTCATCGGCCTGGCGCTGCAGGGCGTGGTGTGGGCGCTGATGTCCCGCAACAAAAAAAGCCCTGCCGAAGCAGAGCCTAAGGACGAAGAAACCAAATAACCGTTATTCAAAAACAATGAATTCCTTTTTCAGGTAGCAGCTGTGGCCTTCCACCTCCACATGCGCCCAGTCCCCCTCAACCGCGAGGACCGTGACCGGCGTTCCGATCCTGTATTCCTCCTGCTGCTTGCCATTGGGCTTGTTCCGCACGTGCACCGTGATCGTTCCCTTGGTCTTGCCGGCCCGGGTGGCGATCACACCGGACTGGTACTCCTGCTTCTCATTGGCGTAGAAGGAGAGGTAGTTGGTGGCGATATAGCCCCGGATGCCCTTGTAATCCACAAAGGTCCAGCGCTTGCCGGTGTTGATGACCCGCATGATCTGGCCCGACGGGACCTTGTCCATCACCAGGCTCTTGCTGTCCTTCTTGGAGTGCAGCTTCACAGTACCGTTCTGCTTGACGACCGCGATCACCTTGTTTTCCGGCGCCTCGGTTTCCCACCGCAGGGAGCTGGTGTCCACGAGGACCTTCTGCTCGTTCAGCGTGATCATGCTGCGGCCCAGGCCGATGTAGGAAACGGGAACCTCAATCTCGTTGCCCTCGGCATCGGTAAAGAACGTGGGCGTGTAGGCGCCGTTGACAGCTGCCGCCTTGGCCATGCCGGCAAACCAGCCCTTTTCATGCTCGGCCGCGCGGTCCGCTTCCGTTTTCACCGTCATGACCTGGCCGGACTCCAGGATGATGCTGCCGTCCGGATTCTGGATGATATCCTTCTCATTGGTGATGATCGTCATGCTGCCGTCCGGATTCCGGACCGTCTTGGTCGCAGCATCCTCATCGATGATGGATACCGTCTGCCCTTCCTTGGTGGTATAGGTCCCCTTGTTGTAGTCCCACACACCGCCGTCAGCATCGTATTCCACGCCGCCGCTGGCCAGGGCGCTGACGCCCAGGCAAAGTGCCAGTACGAATACCAGGATCCCGGTACGCTTCATGCTTCGCTCTCCTTCTCCAATGCCCGTCCTCCGGCAGTGCTTCCGGAAACATACCCCGGAAATCCACCCGGACATTCCACGCTCATTGTGCCATATATCGTCCGTCTTGTCAATGAAATTGTAACAATTCCGCAATATATAGGAGGATGCCCATGAAAATCTCCAAGCAGGACGCCCTGAACTGGTTCCGCTTTTTCGCCGAACTTCCGCCGGAGGAGCCCCTCGGCTGCCGCCAGACGGAAATCGCCCTGGCGGTGTTCAGCCAGATCGAAACAGCAGTGGATACCCGGCGGCTGGAAACCCTGAAGTCCATCCCCGGCCTGAAGGCCGTTCTTCCCGGCCATCCGGAAGGCGTTCCGTGGGATCCTTCCCTGCCGGCGTGCACCCTGTATGTGGGTGACGCAGGCCGTTTCCCGGCCGGCTGCCGCAGCTGCCTGCTGGGCACCGGGCTTTCCGCCGTCCGCAAAACCAACCGCTGCAACGCGGCCTGTCCCTTCTGCTATGACTACGGCTGCCTGGACGCCATCCCGCCCATCGGGGAAGGCCTGTGGGAAATCGGCGGGGGCCGCTACCGGGAGGAGGACCTCCCGCTGCTCTTCTCCCTGCAGAAGAAGCCCACCGGCGTCGCGTACGTCTACCTGGAGCCTTTCATGGAAATTGAGAAATACTACGGCGTGATCCGCCGCTTCCATGAAGCCGGCATCCACCAGCATATGTACACCAACGGTCTCAACGCCAACGCAGAAAACCTGAAGGCCCTGGGCGAAGCCGGCCTGGACGAGCTGCGCTTCAACCTCGGCGCTTCCAACTGCAATGACAAGGTTATCGACGCCATGGCGGAAGCGAAGAAGCACATCCCGCAGGTCGGCATCGAGACCCCAATGACCCGCGAATTCAAAGAACAATTCGCAAAGAAAAAACAGAAAATCCTCGCCACGGGAATCGACTTTATGAACTGCGCCGAGCTCCACCTGAACGAAAACAACCTCGGCAACTACTTCGGCGAGAACATGTACTACTGCCGCATGGGCTACATGAGCCCC
>JAFRTK010000026.1 GCA_017427165.1 Clostridia bacterium | reverse complement strand
TTCTCGACTGTTTCAAAATGATACATCACCGGCTGGGTGGAGCAGTTCAGCTGTCCGGCCACCGTCCGGACATTGACGCTTTCAAAGCCGCTTTTCCGGACAATTTCAACTGCGGCATCGATGATCATGTCCTTTGTGATTCTCGTCTTTGGCGGCATGTGCGTGCGCCTCCTTTTTTCATAACATTCGTTATGTAACATTCGTTATATTACTCATCATGGTTTCATTTGTCAACCGGATTCCGCTTTTTTCCCCACGCATCTTTCCGGACCCGACCGGCTTCGCAAAACGCATTTCCGGGAAAAAACCGCACTTCGAAGCCTGTCCCTACGTTGCTTTTTTCCCGGCAAGCGGGTAAAATGACACCGTTTCTACCCGATGAAAGGACGGACCGGATCATGAACCTCAGAGACCTATCTGAACTCAGGCGGCGGCTGAACCCTGCCAAGCGCAACCCTTCCGTAATCTGCGGCTGCTATGTGGACCATATTGGCAATCTCATCACAAGCTTCCAGCTGGCTGTTGCCACCCTCAATGAACAGGAAAACGAGCGGTATATGACGATCTTCAGGAAAGTCCTTTCCGGACAGATCGGCCAGTCGCTCATGCCCATCGCGTTCCCGTCGGAAGCGGACGATATCCTGCTCCGCGCAAGGGATACCGCGCTGGCGGATGAAGCCGTACTGCAGGATATCTTTACCCGGCTGATCTCCGGCATCCGTGCGGAGCATCCGGACATGCAGTCCGTGGAGGATGCGCAGAATGCGGAGAACTGGCTGATCCTCATGCTGCATGATGATGTTGATGTCCGGAAGCGCGATGTGAACGAAGAAATCGATTATGAAAACTCCGACCGCGCATTCAGCTATGTTCTCTGCGCCGTCTGCCCGGTCAAACAGGAAAAGCCGGCGCTGCGGTATGTTCCCGCGGACGGCGTTTTCCACGAGCGCATCCCGGAGTGGCTGGCCGGCAATCCGGAGCTGGGCTTCCTCTTCCCGCTTTATGAAGGCGGTGCCGCCGATGTCAATACCATGCTTTTCTTCAGCCGGAACAGCAGCAATGCCCATGAGGCATTCCTGAAAGCGGCTTTCAATGTGGAAGCGGAGATGCCCGCCTCGGAGCAGACCGATAACTTCCAGGCCCTGCTGGCCCAGGCACTGGGAACCGAATGTTCCCTGGATGTGGTCCAGGAAATGCATGAAACCGTGTCCGGGCTCATCGAGGAGCAGCAGAAGGACAAGGACGCAGAGCCCCTGATGCTCTCCAAGCAGGATGTGGCCCGGGTCCTGGCGGATGCCGGCGTATCAGAGGAAAAGACGGAAGCCTTCCAGAAGGGCTTTGATGCCACCTTCGGCGCCGGGGCGGTCCTGCCCGCGGTCAATATCGTGACGCCCAAGCAGTTCAAGGTGGACCTGCCCAGCGTATCCATCAAGGTGGATCCCAAGCAGGCGGACCTGCTGGAAACCCGGGTCATCGACGGCCGCAGCTATCTGCTGATCCCGATTGAAGGCGATATCGCAGTCAACGGCCAGCCGGTTTTTGCGACAAAATAACTTTCTGCGGAGTGTGTAACAGATGAATTACCGGATCATTGAAGGCACAGATCAGATCAGCTTGGATGATGTTGTCCGGCTGCTGAAAACCACCTATTGGGCCGACAAACGGTCCCGGGAACAAATCCTGAAATCCATGGAAAACTCATCCTGCTACGGCATCGTCCTGGAAGGCCGGGAGCATCTGGCCGGTTTTGCCCGGGTCATCAGCGATTACGCGACCTCCTGGTACCTGTGCGACGTGGTGATTGATCCGGAGTGCCGGCACCGGGGGCTGGGAAAAGCCCTGGTGTCCCATATTGCCTCGCTGCCGGAATTTGCAGGCATCCGCGGTTTCCTGTTCACCAGGGACGCCCACGGCCTGTATGAAAAATACGGCTTTGAAAAAGTGGAAGGCCGGGTCATGGTCCGGGCGCCCGGCAAGGCCTGAGGGAGGTTCTGTATGGCGGATAAATCCTTATATGTGCTTGCGGGATTTGATGACCGGACAGAGAGTCTCCTGGCCGGAATGCAGGAAAAACTCTATGGAATGGGTTTCACCGGTATCCAGACAAAGAACATTCCCATGCATTTCACCCTGGGATCCTACAGTACCGACCGGGAAGCGGAACTGAAAGCCCGCCTCACGGAGATCGCGGAAACGCAGGAAGCCTTCCCCGTTTCCTTCAGTCATATCGGCCTGTTCAGGCTGCCGCAGAATGACGTCCTGTTTGCTGCTCCGTCAGTCACCCGGGAGATGCTGGCGCTGAAGGACCGTTTTATGGACAGCAGTGATCCCTTCAGCTGGTCACCGCATACCACCCTGCTGATTGACAAACCGGATGTGATTCAGCGGGCAATTCCCGTTGTCCTGGATGGTTTCTCCGCCATGGACGGAAAGGTGACTGCCCTGCATTTGTTTGAATTCTGGCCAACCCGGCACATTTTGTCTGTGGAACTGCAATAAGTGCCTGCCCGTGAAGCAGGCATATACCCTTCCCTGGAGGCATCTGTATCCGCAAAAGGAGATCCATATGAAGCATAAACGACTGAACCGGGACCAGTGGGGATTCCAGTATTATCCGTATTACCAGATGCGGATCGATGATGACCTGTTCCATGGCATGGCCTGCCTGATCCGCAACACGGACGGAGAGGACGGGGAAAGGAATTACTGGGAAACGCCTGCCGGGGAACGAATGCAGGTCACCGGCGGCGGAATGACCTGGCTTGCCCTGGTTCCGGACAATACCCGCCGGGTCATCACCGTCATGTATTACCCGGACGGGTCCCATGATCTGGAGCGGAAGCAGTATCCGGTGCCCGCCAGCGAAAAATACCAGCCGTCTGTCTGGTATATCGATATCACGGACGGGTTCGGCTATGATGAGGACGGAATCATGTTCTTCATGGACAAATACCTGGATGTCATCCTGTTCCCGGAGGGCAGTTTCAAAATCGACGACCGGGATGAGCTGGACCGGGCATATGAATCCGGGGAGCTGAGCCGGGAGCAGTATGAATCCGCCCTGGCGGAGGGGGATGAAATCATCCGGGAATACTGCGGGGATGTCCGCAGGATGGACGCCTGGTGCGCAGCAGTCCGGCAGCTGGCGGAGGACCGGATTGCCGCCGGGGAACCGATTACCATGTGTCGGGAAGTCCGGGAATGGAAGGAAAAGCAGGGAAAATAAACCTGCATGATCATACAGCAAACGGCCCGGATGCGGTTCCGGGCCGGATCCTGAAAAACGGAGGACGAACGGGATGGCCCCGCTGATCATCACCCATTATTTTGTGCACGGAACGGACCCGTGGCAGAATATCATGCTCCTGCCGGAGGCGGAAGCATTCAGCAAAGCCGCTGAGCTCGCGGCTGCCCATGAAGGGATGGAATCTTTTGGCCGCTTTGCGGACTTTATCCACTATTACCCGCTGCGGAAAACCGCGGATGAATGGGTGCGGAAGGAGTTCATCCGGCTTGGCGGCCGTCCCCGGCTGGATCATCCCTACAGCTTTGTCCTGGGGGAAAGCGATTACCTGAAGAAATGGTTTGACCAGGGTGACAGCCTGCAGATCCCGCTGGACCGGGTCCCGGAAGACCAGGTCAGCTTTACCCTGGGAGACAGCTGCGCCAAGCTTTCAAGAGGAGATACCCTGGAAGTGCTCACAAAGCAGATGCTCTTGGAGAAACTCCGCGCCTTCGGCGATTCCGTGGAAAAGCTGATTCAAAGCATCGCCCCGTACGGGTACGTGGAAGTACAGATGTGGTTCCGGCCGGAAATCTTTGCCTCCTGCCCGTCCTGAAGCAGCATTATCCCGGTCCGGTTATTCCTGCCAGCGGGAAAGCATTTCCCGCATCCATTCATATACATTCATTCCGTATACCTGCTGAAGGTTCTCAGGCGTCATCACTTCGCTGATGGCGCCTTTTGATATGCTTTTTCCGTGGTCCATCAGGACTGCGTGTGTTCCGAACCGCATTGCCAGGTTCAGATCATGCACAACGGACAGCACCGCCCTTCCCGGCTCTTTCAGCCATTGCTGAATCAGGGAAAAGATGTGCTGCTGGTACTTCAGGTCCAGGTGGTTGGCCGGTTCATCGAGGATCAGCACGCGGGGATCCTGGGCAAAAACCTGGGCGAGAAAAGTTCTCTGTGTTTCCCCGCCGGAGAGTGTCAGCATATCCGCATGCCGGAATGCGGTCATTCCGGTCAGTTCCAGCGCGCTGTCCACCCGTTCCTCCTGTTCCGGATCAGCTCCGGAAAAAAAGCCGGGCGAACGGGCATAGCGTCCCAGGCGTACGACTTCCTCCACCGTAAACGCGTAACCGGGCAGGTTGCGCTGGGCAAGGATACCGATCTCCCGGGCCCGCTGCGCAGGCTTCAGGCTGCGGAGGTCCTTTCCTTTGTACAGGATCTCCCCGTCATAGGACACACCACCGGAAACGGCTTCAATGAGCGTACTTTTTCCGGCACCGTTCGGGCCGACCAGCATCAGCCACATGCCTTCCCCCAGCGTAAAGGAAACATCGTCCACCGCTGTGAAATTCCCGTACCGCACGGTTACATGTCCGATATCCAGCATATGCTCACCTCGCCTTTCCCGTACGGTAGAAAATGACAACAAAGAAAACCGAGCCGATCAGCGAGGTGAGTACGCCCACCGGCAGTTCAACCGGTGACAATATCGTACGTGCAGCAAGGTCGCACAGCATCAGGAAGATGCTTCCGCCGGCCAGGCTGGCAGGCAGCAGCCGGCGGTGGTTCGGCCCGGACAGCATCCGGCAGATATGCGGCACAACCAGGCCGACGAAACCGATCGTCCCGCCGATGGACACACATGTGCCGATCAGTGCGGAACAGCAGACAAGGGTGGTAATCTTGACCCGTTTCACGTTTACGCCGATATTCCGGGCATTCTGTTCACCAACCGCAAAGGCATTCAGTTCCCGGGCATGGCCCAGCAGGATTCCGCCGAAAACGGCCAGTACGCCGAGCATCAGCAATGCATGCCGGTAAGTGCTTCCGGAAAAGGAACCCATGGTCCAGAAGGTCAGGCTTTTCATTTTCTCGTGGGAGAAGGTAATCAGCAGGCTCATCAGGGCGCTCGCGAACATCGAGAAAATTACGCCGATCAGGATGATACTGTGGGTGGAAAGTGAATGGTCCAGCGCAAACACCAGCCCCAGGATCAACAGCAGCGACCCCAGCGCGAAAAGAATCGCCATGACGGTCGGGCCGGCAAGCGGCAGGCCCGGCAGGTAAAAGCCGGTCAGCAGCGCGATCAGCGCGCCGAGGGCTGCGCCGGAGGAAACGCCCATGGTACTGCCGTCCGCCAGGGGATTGCGCAGAAGGCCCTGCATCCCTGCACCGCACAGGCTCAGCGCAGCTCCGCAAAGTGCCACTGTAAGCACCCGCGGCAGGCGGACGCCGATAATGATCGTACTGTTCACGCTTTCCGCAGTTTTTCCCGCAACAGCATCCGCAATCGCGCGGAAGGTTTCGCCCGGGGTGATACCGACGCTGCCGACGCACACGCACAGTATCATTGTGGCAAGAAACGCCGCCGCAAGCAGAAGCAGCTCAAGGGGGCGGAACGATTCGGTACGGTTTCGTTTCATGTTTCCTCCGAAAATGCGGAACGGGAGTTGGTTCTCCCGTTCCGCGGGTGTCATATCAGGCAGCGGGTACCTCTTCCGCTTCTCCGTAGATCAGTCCGTACAGCGTTTCCACTGCGTCTGCAAGCCGCGGACCGGGGCGGGTAAAGGCATCGTTGCCGACGATCAGAACATTGCCGTCCTTCACAGCGGTGATGCCCTGCCAGGATTCACGGGCAGTGATCACAGCTGCAGCGTCCAGGTCGCCCATACCGCTGGAGTCAATGGTGATGATATAATCAGGATTCTTCTGGATAACGTCTTCCTCGTTCACCATCGGCCAGGCTTCCTCAAGATCGCTGAAAATATTGGTCAGGCCGCAGATGGTTCCGATTTCATCCATGAAGTTGCCTTTGGCCGCGGACCACAGGCCGTATCCGTATTCCAGGGGCGTGGTTTCGAAGTAGACTGTTTTGCCGGAAGCTTCCACTTTGGCGGCAACCGCGTCAATACGGGCTTTCATATCCGCAGCAACGGCTTCCGCTTCGGCGGTTTTGCCGGTCACCGTGCCGAGCAGTGCAATGCAGTCATAGGTATCCTCAAGGGTCTGCGCATCCGTCACGATGACAGGGATATTGTTCTGCTCCAGTTGTTCAACCACTGCCGGGTCATGGGCCATTTTCGTCATGATCACAACATCGGGTTCCATCCCGATCACCTGTTCAACGTTGAATTCACCGCCGGACTGGATTTCCGGAACAGCAGCTGCTTCCTCGGGATAGTTGCAGTAGGTGCCCCGGCCGACGACGGCAGGACCCGCACCGATGGCGTAAAGAATCTCGCAGTCGGACGGCATGACCACAACGATGCGTTCCGCCGGACCGGCCAATGTAACTTCACGGCCCATCATGTCAGTTACCGTGATGCCGTCTTCCGCCACAGCAGGCAGGCAGGCGCAGAGCATCAGCAGGCACAGGAAAAGGGAAACCAGTTTCTTGGACATATTCATGTCCCTCCTCAAAAAATGATCAAATGAATCAGCGGGAGGGCTTTTTCGTATAAGAAAAGCGTCCCTCCCCGAGGCACGCCAATAAAACCTGCGGATTTTTCCCGCAAGTTTCCTAGCATATCCCACCCCCAGGGGAATGATCAATTCACGGTGTAAACAAGTCTCCCGGCTTTGCCTCATCCTACTTGCACACCTTCCCGTCCTCCAGGACAGTGGCTTCAAACGTGCTTTCGTCCGCTTCACGGTTACTGGGATAGCCCGGAACTTTCATCCGTATTCCTATGACGCTTCATTCTCCATAAAGCGCCGCGCATCGCTGCGCAGATACACCGGCTATTCATTTGTCGTGAACATTATATATTCCGCGAAACCGCCCGTCAATTGATCCGGCCTCGGAAACCATCGGGAAACACAATATATACTGTCCCCCGTCTGTCTTGACACCCGCCGTCATCTTTGATTATATATTTATGTCCTGATAGGTGAAGAAAACCATATCCCACAGAAAAGAGGCTATCCGATGAGCCACTGCCAGGTTTGCGGAACCTTGCTGGAAGGCCGGGAACTGGAGCATGAGGGGATTGTCCCCTTCTGCCCCCGGTGCGGGGAATTCCGTTTTCCCATGTACAATGTTGCCGTCAGTATGATCGTCATCAACGAGGAAAACCGCAAAACCCTGCTGGTCAAGCAGTACGGAAAGGATTTCTACCGGCTGGTCGCCGGCTATGTCAACCGCACCGAGCCGCTGGAGCACGCCGTCGTCCGGGAGCTGAAGGAGGAAACCGGAATGACCGCCGTCCGGGTCCGGTTTAACCGGACGCAGTTTTTCGAGCCGTCCAATACGCTGATGTGCAATTTCACCGCCTTCGTGAAGGATGACAGCGAGCTCAGCCCCAACTATGAGATCGATTCCTGGGCCTGGTTTTCCTTCGATGAAGCCCGGAAAAACGTCAATCCGGAAATCCTGGCCGGACGTTTCCTGAACGCCTGCCTGGATGACCTGGAATCGTCCGGCGGATATCCGGCTGAACAAGCCTGATTGATATTGAATTAGCACTTCACAGGCAAAGCAAAACCGGCTGCTTCCGCAGCCGGTTTTGTCATATGCATGCCGTCAGTTCCTTTTCTCCCCGTTGACAAGAACGACGTTGATGGTCTCCACTTCAATCTTCTGCCAAACCTTCTCCATCACATACGGTTCATTTGCCAGGTATTGTTCCAGGGCCGCCCGGTCCGGGAAATCCACCACCAGGGCGGAGCCCTTCATCCGGCCTTCTTCGTCCAGCAGGCCTCCGGCGCAGATAATCTGCTTCCCGAGGGCTTTCATCCCTTCCAGGTGGCGCGGGCGCACCTCCATCCGTTTCTCAAGCATTCCTTCTCCGTCATACGCTTTGATCACAAACTGCATTGTCCGTCCTCCTTATATTTTTCCTTCGCTTTCCGCTTTTTCCACCAGGGCGGCAAAATCCCGGTAGTGCCATTCCGGTGTCGGCTTTTCACAGCCGATATCATGGAAGAAGCAGCTGGGGATTTCCTTTTCCCGGAGATTCTTCTGGATACACAGGCTGCATCCCCGGTCATGGTTTGCCGGATGGCACGGGCACTTCGTATCCGTACAGGTGCAGAATTCCTTTGGATCTTTCATCGGTTCAGTTCCTTCGGCCTGTTACTCCCGTACCAGGTCCGCTCCCATTTCATATGCCTTTTTCATTTCCTCCGGGAACACGGTTTCATGCCGCGCCTGCTTGGCTTCCGGGTCGAACATGGACCATGGCCAGTCGGTTTTGCTGTAA
>JAFRTK010000158.1 GCA_017427165.1 Clostridia bacterium | reverse complement strand
TGGAAGTCCCGGTTGGCCATCGGGTAATCGCCCTCCACGTCCTGCGGGTACATCCTTTCCAGGATATCCTTCGGGATTTTTTCCAGGTCCTGGTCCTGGGAATACAGGATCCGGCACTCAATCGTCAGGGGATACTGCTTGATTCCCGGGGTGTGGATCACTTCCGCGTTCTCCAGCTTCAGCCCGGCTTCCTTCACCTTGTCGATTTTGTATCCGGACTGCCAGCCGCAGATTTTGTTGATCGCGGGGGCCGGCTTATCCAG
The DNA here is from genome assembly GCA_017427165.1 of Clostridia bacterium. Classification (GTDB taxonomy): domain Bacteria; phylum Bacillota; class Clostridia; order Christensenellales; family Aristaeellaceae; genus Aristaeella. Next base: position 9,675 of record JAFRTK010000158.1, on the reverse strand, counting down.
CGGAACGCTGACCGTAAACTCCCCTGTTTTGTCCAGCTGGCTCTTGGTATAGCGTCCCTGCCGGACGTATACATGAAAAGTGGGTTTGCTCCAGAGGGTTCCGATATGACCCCATCCGATCACCATCGTGTTGAACTTGTCGCCATTGGTGTTCAGCAGGATGCCCTTCGGCAGTGCCCGGGTAATCAGGTTCGCGTAATCTGTGATATTGATTTTCTCTTTCATCGTTTTCTTCCTCCCGTTCTTTCTTCCCGTCCTGATGATTGTACTGCCTTGAGCAGGCTCTAAGTCAATGGCCTGTCGGTTTTCCCATCGTTTCCCGGAAGCGCTTTCAAAAACAGTTGACAATCTCCACTCTCCTATGATATTAATATGTTGTTAGTTTTAACTAACATTATTTGAATCCAGGTTCATTTTGTATTTGGAAATCTTCAATGGCTTTTATTATTTGCATAATGGTTAGTTATACATAACGTAAGGGGAAACGATGTCAAACGAAATGCTGATTCGCTGCTGTGCGCCCACCATGGCCAGCCTGAAAACCGGAAATATGTTCAACTGCCCGTTTGACAGCCGGGAACATATGACGGAAGAACTGCGCCGGCTGAACCGGCTCCTGGGCCGCAAGGGGCTTCGTGTGCTTCCCCTGCGGTGGGAAAACGGACGCGCGTTGGTATATCTCTATCGCCCGAAAATGCTGGAAAAGGATCTCCGGAATGAACTGGCAGCCCAGCTTCTTGCGGAATGCGGATATGCCTGCGGAAATCCGAACGCCTGCATCGCCCGGCTGATTTCCCGGCTCCGCGGCAGCCGGGACTTCCCCCATGAAATCTGGTTGTTCCTGGGGTATCCGCCCGCGGACGTGGACGGATTCATGCACAGAAAGCATGCGTGCAAGCTTTCCGGCATCTGGAAAGTGTATGACGATGTGGAAGGCGCAGCCCGGCAGTTCGCGCGCTGCAGGCGCTGCACGGAAGTATACCTGCGCTGCTGGCAGCAGGGTTACTCCCTGGAGAGGCTGGCAGTTCCGGCCTGATCAATTTGCTGTTCTGGTTCCCGCAAGGGAGTGGAATAGGCCATAAAACGAAAGGCAGGTTTTTTACAATGAGCAAAGTTGCGGTTATTTACTGGAGCGGTACCGGAAACACGGAGGCAATGGCAAACGCTGTCGCCGAAGGCGCAAAGGCCGCCGGTGCGGATGTGGATCTCCTCACCTGTGCGGATGTGAACGGCGTGGACGGCTATGATGCGGTTGCGCTCGGATGCCCCGCGATGGGCGCGGAAGAGCTGGAGGACAGCGAATTCCAGCCGATGCTGGAAGGGATTGAACCGGCCCTTCCCGGAAAAAAGGTCGTCCTGTTCGGCAGCTATGACTGGGGCGTCGGGGAATGGCTGAGTAACTGGGAAGCCCGCTGTGCGGAAAAGGGAATCACCCTCGCAGCCGAAAGCGTAAAGGCCAACAACACCCCTGATGACGAAGCGCTGTCCGCCTGCAAAGCCCTGGGCAAGGCAATTGTATAACAGCAGGAAACCAAAATGCTGAAAAAGATTTTTGCCCGGCTGATTCCGTTTCTGCTGGCTGTTGCGCTGATGATCACGCTCAGGATCGCTGCAGGCGCCTGAGCCGGCAGCTCCCCGGTGCACCGCTTCCGCGGTGCACTTCTTTGTTATTTCCGGAAACTGGTTTTTCGATTAATTACCATGTGTTCCGGATCATTCCTGTTTTCCGGATCCGGTAAACTGTTGATTTTACGGGGCAAAAAGATTAATATGGTACTCCGTCTAAAAAACAGGAACCGGCTGTTCCCGCTCAGAAACGGAGGAAACAGGATCGTGACAGAAAAAGAGCTTTATCAGGAACTGGGTACGCTGACCAAAAACCGGGATCAGTGGGAAGAAAGGATTCCGTATCTTGCCTCCCTCCTGTCGCATGAATCAGACAGGATCCGGGCTAAAGCCCTCTGGCTGCTGGGAGAAGCCGGCCTCGTATATCCCCTGTCGGTAAAGGAAAATGTCCCCGCAATTGCTTCCTTCTGCGGAAGTCCGGCGGCACTCCTGCGGGAGCGCGCGGTCAATGCCCTCGGCCGCATCGGGCGGGGCAGCTTCCCGGTCATCGAAGCGTACTGGGAAAGCCTGTTCCGCTTTGCCGGTGATGAGGATGCGAATGTCCGGCTCAGCTTCATCTGGGCGTCTGAAAACATCGCCACGAACACCCCGGATCTCTATGCGGACCATATGCCGGTCTTTGAGAAGCTCCTGCACGACCCGGTGGACAAGGTCCGTATGGAATCGCCGGAGATCTTCCGCGTCCTCGGCAAACGCCGGCCGGAATTCGTCCGTCCGTACGCGGCGCGGCTGCGGGAAATGTCCGGATCTGACAGCAACCGGGTCGTCCGCATCCATTCCCTGGGCGCACTGAAAGCGGCCGGGCTGGAGCCGGCCGTTCCGTAATTTGAAGTTTTGACAGTCACTGCAATTTCAGCCCGTCCCGAAGGACGGGCTGATTTTATTATTTCTCTGTTTCCGAAAGCCCCCGGCGGCCCAGCTCCGCCAGACGGCGGCAATAGTCATCGCTGCGCTTCTGGATGTCATCCTGGTACACTTCCAGTTCCGGCATGGAAACAGCGAAGAAGTCATAGCCGACCTTGTCGTGCATATGCGCCTCCCCGAACTCCGCCAGGCTGCGGAAGGACTTCCGGGCTTCCTCTTCTTCTCCCAGCGCGCGGAAAGCCAGTCCCTGGTAGTAGATGTAGTCGGAAGGCTGGTCGTTGTAATACCGTACAGGTTCGGGAATCCGGGATCCGGCGGCTGCCTTTTCGAAGAGTTCCCGGGCCGCAGCCTCATCGCCTGTGGCGCGCCGGGCACAGCCCATCACATAATATGCCCGGTTATCCGGAACATTGTCCAGTTTTCCCTCTCCCAGGTTCTCCGGATAGGTAATGGTCCGCTCCGCGTATGCAAAAGCTTCCTCCGGCTTTCCGTCCGTCATCGCCTTTTCCGCAAGGGCAAACAGCGCCGCCTTGTATTCATCCGCGACCTTGCCTTCCCCGCCTTCCCATACATGGAAGGTGTAGTGTTCCAGCAGGTCCAGCGCCTTTTCATACTGTCCGTCCTGGTTCAGCAGTGATATATACGCCAGCATCAGCGGGCAGCGGTCCGGGACGATTTCCCGGTGCGCTTCCAGGATGGCCAGCCGTTCCCCGGCCGGGCGGTCCAGCCGTTTCAGCAGCTGGTCCTGCTCCAGCAGGTAGCGGCTGTTTTCCGGCTCCAGCCGCACCGCCTCCGCGATTTCCCCTTCCGCCAGGCTCCGGTCGCCGTGGTTGTAATAAGCGATGGACAGGTTCCGATGGGCGGGTGCCAGGCCGGGCTGTTCCTTCACGGCCGCCTGCCAGTGGGATACCGCGGCGTCATACTGCTTTTTGTCATACAGCAGCTCGCCCAGGTAGTAATGGGCTTTCGGCGCGGTATCCAGGATGGATACCGCGTATTCCAGCATGGCCTTTTCCTCCGCCCGGTTCGGGAAGCAGAAATCCGTCGGCAGGGCTTCCCCTTTTTCCGCGTCCGCTCTTGCGGCATCCTTCTGTCCCAGCTTCCCTTCCGCAAAGGCTTTGGCGTAGTATTTCATCGGCATCTCCGCGAGGCATCCGGCCAGCAGGTCTGCCGCGTCCTGCGGGAATCCGAAAGTTATTAGCTCATATGCCGCATTCAGGTACGCCTCCGCCCGTCCCCCGGTTGCCCGGTCAAAGGCTTCCTGGCCGTTCCGGAACAGCAGGCTGCTGTACAGCGGGTCAATTTCCATGCTTTCATCCATAAAGCGCCGGTATTCCAGGCTGTCCCCGCGCAGGTGCGCCAGGATGGATGCCTTCAGGGACCGGGTTTTCATATTATGCCAGCCCCGAAGCAGGCTTTCATCGGCAAACTGCAGGCCTTTTTCCAGTTCTCCCTGCTTTACGCAGATGCAGGCCAGGTGATACCAGGCCGCGCCTGCCGTCTCCGCACTCCAGGTCGCTTTGAAGAATGCGTCATACGCTTCCGGCAGCTTCTCCAGCGTTTCCAGCGCGAGCCCCAGGTTGAAGTACGCTTCCCCGGAATACGGGTTGGGATTGCGCCAGGTCTGTTTGCGGATGGCCGCCCGGAAGAACGGAACGCTCTCCTCCACCCGGGCATTGCGCAGCAGGAAAAGCCCGTAGGCATTGTTCAGCCGGATATCGGTCGGGTCCCGCCGCAGTCCTTCCCGGTAGTAATCATCCGGCAGGAAGGTAGCATGCCGGTACTGTTCCAGGTGCTGTCCCGCCAGGTATAGTTCCTCCGTCGTTTCAATTTCCCCGGGTGCCTTCAGCGCCTCCGCGGGTTCCGGAATCGGCAGGTCTTCCCGGATATATTCCCGATATTCGCAGAGCAGCACTCCGTTTTCGTCATATACGGCGATCCGGTAATCGCCCGGGCTGTCCATCATGTCCGTAAAGGCCGCCTTCGGCGAGAGATCCGCCTTTTTCCGGTAGATTTCCTTCCCGCCGGCTTCCAGGACGATTTCGGCGTTCCGGTACTCCCCGGTGGCATACACCTTCAGGCAGGCGGACACGGCTTTCGCCTGTACCGCCCGGTTCGCTTCCACACCGTACGCAAAGGGGTCCGGTTCAATCGGTTTCCCGTTTCCGTCCAGGAAGTCAAGGCCCAGGATGATGTCCCTGGTCGCGTTGCGGACGCGCCCCACGGTTTTGTAGGGCATGAAGTACTGCACGAAGTCTTTCTCTTCCTGTGGTTTCAGCCAGGTAAAGTCCGGCTGGTTATCGCAGAACACGCCGGTCATCAGCTCGATATAGGGGCCGTCCTCATCGGTCAGGTTCCGGTCCCAGGTTTTGCCGAAATCGCCGCATCCCCAGGTCCACTGCTTTTTCCCGGGGCTGATGTGGTGGTCCGCCACATGCAGCAGTCCGGCGTCCTTCCCCTCGTCAAAGTTCCCGACAAAGTCAAAGTCCGAATGTGCCGCCATGTAGGAGGTCGGCACCCGGATATTCTTATACCGGGAGATGTCCACCCCGGCGGAATAGTCCGCCTTGTAGTACTCGCCCGTGGCGATCGGAAAGGTGGAAACCGCACGTTTCCCGTGGTCCATCACGGCGTTCACGTCCGGCGGGAACACAGAGAAGGTATTGTCATTCACGGATACGGCCGGATTCGCCCACCACAGGAAGGTCTGGGGATAATCGGTCGGGTTGAACAGCCTGCCCCGGATCTCGATATACGCCTTGTCCGGATACAGGGTCATGCTGGCATTGCCTTTGGTGCCGTTGATCCGGTCGGTCTCCCCGATCGTCACCGTGGCGGACCCATCCGGGTTTTCGCAGAAGGTGCAGTCCACCGGCATAAAGGTGGAAGGCCGGTGGTGCTGCGGCCAGTTGAACTCGATTCCCCCGCTGATCCACGGCCCGGCCAGTCCCACCAATGCGGGCTTGATCACCCGGTTGTAGTATACAAAGTCATATCCGTTCGTCTTGTCCAGCGCCCGCTGGATGCGGCCGCCCAGTTCCGGCAGGATCATCACATACAGGTAATCATTCTCCAGGATCACTGCCCGGTACGCGGCATCCTCTTTGACATCGCTGATTTTCTCGCAGATCGGAACCGGGTACACCTTTCCCGTGGAGCCCTGGTAAGCGCGCTTCTCAATAAACAGCGGGTCCTTTTCCATGCTTCCGGTACGGTAGGTGGGAATGATGACAGTTTCCTCGTAAACCCTGGCCTTGTTCATATGGTTCTCTCCCCGGATTTTTATCCTGATCAGTCTGGCACCTATCATATCATGGACATCCCATTCCGTCCATTGTCCTGCAGGATGCAAAATGATAAAATATGGGAAAGACTGAAAACAGCATACCGTGTGTCCGCCGAACCGGCACCGGAAGAATCGGACCGTCCTGCTGACCGGAGGAGGAATACCTGATGCGGAAAACCAAGATCATCTGTACCATCGGCCCCGCCTGTGACAACGAAGAAACGCTGACCGCCCTGTGCAAAGCCGGGATGAATGTCGCGCGGCTGAACTTTTCCCACGGCACGCAGGAGGAGCATCTGCGCCGGATCAACCTCATCAAATCCGTCCGGGAAAAGCTGGACCTCCCCATCGCCATCATGCTGGATACCAAAGGGCCCGAGTACCGGATCGGTACGTTCCGGAACGGCCCGGTCACCCTGCAGGACGGTGCGGAATTCACCCTCACCACGGAACCCATTACCGGGGACGAAACCCGTGTTTCCGTTTCCTACCGGAAACTCACGGAAGAGCTTTCCGAAGGGGATACCGTACTGATCAACAACGGCCTGGTCATCCTGACCGTGGAGCAGGTTGCCGGGAATGATATCCGCTGCCGCGTCGCCGCGGGCGGAACGCTGAGCGACCGGAAAAGCATGAACTTCCCGGGCAGGGTGCTGCGCCAGGATTTCCTGTCCGGGCAGGATCGGAAGGATATCCTTTTCGGCCTGGAAAACGATATTGACTTCGTGGCCGCCTCCTTTGTCAGCACCCGGGAGGATGTCCAGTCCATCCGGGACCTGCTCGACCAAAACGGCGGGCAGGATGTGGACCTGATCGCCAAGATCGAAAACCGGAGCGGTGTGGACCATATCGAGGACATCTGCGAGGTGGCGGACGGAATCATGGTGGCCCGCGGGGACCTGGGCGTGGAAATCCCCTTCATGGAGGTGCCCGCCCTGCAGAAATACCTGATCAGCAAGTGCCGGATGCTCGGAAAGCGCGTCATCACCGCCACGGAAATGCTGGAGAGCATGATCCACAATCCTCGGCCGACCCGGGCTGAAATCTCCGACGTGGCAAACGCCGTTTATGACGGTTCCTCCGCGATCATGCTCAGCGGCGAAACCGCTGCCGGCAAGTATCCCGTACAGGCCGTTTCCACCATGGCGCAGACCGCAGAGTTTACGGAAGCCGGGATTGATTACGCGGAACGTTTCCGCACCATGGAATTCCGGATCCACAACAACCTCGACGCCATCTCCCACGCCACCTGTTCCATGGCGGTGGATGTCGGTGCCAAAGCCATCGTGGTCAATTCGCTTTCCGGCCGCACCGCCCGGATGGTCAGCCGTTTCCGCTGCCCGGTGAATATCATCGGCACCACGACCAGCCCCAAGGCATGGCGGAAACTGAACCTGTCCTGGGGCGTGACCCCGGTGCTCACCGAGGCGTTTTCCTCCATTGATGTCATGTTCTGGCAGGACCTGAAGCTTGCGAAGGACCTGTTCCGCCTGCAGCCCGGCGACAACGTCGTGCTCACCGGGGGACAGATCAACGGCGCCCCCGGCAACACCAACACCATCAAGGTGGAAACCGTCCGGTAATCCTCCCTGTTTCCGGAAATGAATAAAAAACACCCCGTATGCGGCGCAGGCACGGATGCCTGCCGCAGACGGGGTGTTATTCACTGTGGTTTATTCGTTCCGGGTGTCAGCAGTCCTTCACGGTCACGATGTATTCCACGCCTTCCGGAATGGCAATTCCGGGATCCGCGGTCACGATTTCCGGCTTTTTCCCCTGGGCTTCCAGTCCGGACATAAAGTGGCACAGGGCAATTCCGATGTCAATCTTCTGCATGTCCCCGACTTTCTCATTCACATAGCCTTTGTCATGCTTCTCGTAGAAATGGTAATCATTTCCGGAAACAACAATCCGCCAGGGCTGCTTGTTCACCGCGGAAGGCGCCAGGCGTACCATCTCGATCAGGTCGGCAATCGGCGCCTGCTTTTCCGCGGGCAGTCCCGCGTCCCAGGCCCCGTCAAAGAAGATCTTTTCCGCGGGCATCCGGTTGTCTGCGCCGACTCCCCGGCGCATCAGCGCTTCCTTGATGGAAAGCCGGTTTGCGGGATAGCCGAGGGGGCTGATACATGGCATCATTTCCCCGTCTTCCAGTCCGGCTGCCTTTTCAAACACTTCCCGCTTCATCGTGCCGCCGATCCAGGTGGTGCCGATTCCCAGCGACCACGCGTACAGAACCAGCTTTTCAAACGAATAGCCGAACGCCACGTCCGCATATGGAACCTTCTCCACCTTGCCGGCCACATACAGTTTTTCCCCGGATAGCACAGGGCTGGACAGGCCGTATTCCTTGGCGTCCAGCAGGACAAACCGCACCGGGATTCCGAATGGATTTGTGATCTGCCGCATATACCGTTCCAGCCGGTCCCGGTCTTCCTCGCTGACGGGAATCCCGTCGAACGTACGGACGCTCCGCCGCCCCTGGATGGTCTTCATCAGGTCAGTCATTGATTCATTCCCCGCTTTCCGTTTTTATTTGTTCAGGAGGGCCTCCACCTGGGCCCGTTTCTCATACAGCACGCATCCGCCCGCGTGGTCATCGTCCAGGAACCCGCCGTCCTGCAGGGCCCGGAACAGGGGCGACTGCAGGGCTTCCTTCAGGGAGGTATCCCGCACGTTGATATCCGAAAAGGGTGAGAACGGGCAGGGTTCCGCGCCGCCGTGGGAGTTGATGTGGAAGAACCCGCGTCCCGCCGCCACACAGCCGCCGCTGCTTTTCTCGTCTCCCGGGAATGAAATGTACACCATCTCGGGATGTTCTTCCCGCAGGCGGGCAATTTCCCGGCTCAGGTATTCCCGTTCAGTATCCCCCGGTGCGAGCTCTTTGCTGTCGTCGGTCACCGGGACAAACTCCACGAAGATCACCGCTTTGCATCCCCGGTCGGACAGGCTCCGGAGGAACGCTTCGGACGATACCTCCCGGATGTTCTGCGTGGTCACCGTAACGGACGCGCCGAAGATCAGGCCTTTCTCATGGAGCGTGTCCATGTTGCGGATCAGCCGGTCATACACGCCCGGGCCCCGGCGGCGGTCTGTCATTTCCTTCCCGCCCTCGATGCTCATAATGGGCACCAGGTTGCGGCATTGGTCAAACAGCCGGAAGTACGCTTCATCCATATAGGTCCCGTTGGTAAAAATGGGAAACAGGATATTCGGGTGCTTTCCGGCGCTTTCGATGATATCCCGCCGGATCATGGGTTCCCCGCCGGCCAGCAGGATAAAGCTGATTCCGAGCTCATCCGCCTCTCCGAAAACACGCAGCCATTCTTCAGCGGTCATCTGGCACACCGGCGCCGCGTCCACCGTGGCATGGTTGCAGCGGGAATAGCAGCCTGCGCAGTGCAGGTTGCACTGGCTGGTAATGCTGGCGATCAGGAACGGCGGAATATGTTCTCCCGCGTCCTCCGCCTTCCGGCGCTTTGCGGATGCTTTCCGGCTGGCCAGCGCGAATTTTGCCATATAGGCGCTCTCCCGGGGATTCCGGAATGTCGCTTTGATAATATCGCCCACAACGCGTTCCACACCGTGCGTCATATAGGCCTGGATGTCAAACTCCCGGTTCATTTCTTTCTTCCTGTCTTTTCCGAAACCGGAAAAACCGCCCCGGTTCATCAGTTCGACTTACAAGGGCAGCCTTCCTGTTATGCTTTTCCGATATCGCTGAAATCGATATCCATGGCAATCTGCAGTGTATAGTCCGGATACTCTTTCTGTACGCGGTCGACAACGTCCTGATGAACCTGCCGGCGGTCCTTCGCGTCAAAGCTCACCACAATATCAAACCGGAGTGTTTTCTCCTCCTTGTCCATGTAAAAGCCATGCATCTGGAGGACGTATGGGTT
>JAFRTK010000157.1 GCA_017427165.1 Clostridia bacterium | reverse complement strand
GTAGGTTCCACAGTGGGCTCCGCGGTAGGTTCCGGTGTCGGCTCCGCGGTGGGTTCCGGTGTCGGCTCCGCGGTGGGTTCCGGTGTCGGCTCCGCGGTGGGTTCCGGTGTCGGCTCCGCGGTGGGTTCCGGCGTCGGTTCCGCAGTGGGTTCCGGTGTGAACAGCTCAATTGCAGGGGTTTCCGTCATAAAGGAAATATACAGCCGGAAAGAATAATAACTTTCTGAATCAGCTGCCGTAACCACAATATAGGGGGTATCCGCATTCAGTCTGTCCCCCGCATCGGCAGGAACCGGCAGTGCGGAACCCGGCATGGGATCAAATGTATATTCATGCCACGGATGGGAAGCGTCAAAAAACAGACCGGCCGCATTTGCGTCGCCCGGAATGCAGATCCAGAAGCTTCCCGGCTGTTCATATACCGGAACAGCCTGGGCGGTCTGCTGTTCGCCGTTTCCGTCAAACCAGGTCAGGGAAAAGATCATTCCATCCCAGTCTGCGGGAGCTTCGGCCTGGGCAAACGCCATGGCTGCCGTCAGCATCAGCATTGCCGCCAGCAAAGCAGCCACTTTCAATAGCAAACCCGTTCTCTTCATATGCATTTCCTTCCTTTCGGAATCGTTCACGGAACTAATGCAAACATTGTACTTCCTTTCAGGAGGGGTGTCAATCGAGGCACCCGTCCGGAAGGAATTACAGCCTGTTCCGTCGAAAAAACCGTCATTCGATAATGATAACGGGCCGGCAGTCCGTTTTCTTCCCGGGAGGAACAAAAGCCATGTTCAAATCCTGTATTTCCACACTGTTCAGGCTCCCCGAACCGTCAGCCGGTGACCCTGTTTCCTATTTTTCCTGTCTGCCTGTGCTGGAAACCACTGATCTGGTCCTCCGCCCGGTGCGTATGAGTGACGCAAAGGATATTTTCAGATACGCTTCCGATCCGGATGTGGCAAGATACGTAATGTGGGAACCGCATAAAAGCATTTCGGACACCCGGGCGTATATCCGGTATGTCCGCTCCATGTACCGCCGCGGACTTCCTTCCTCATGGGCCGTTGTTCACAGGGCATCCGGACATGTGATTGGTTCCATCGGCTTTGTCGGATATTCGCCTGTCCATCATGCGGCTGAAGTCGGATACAGCTTTTCCCGGGAATACTGGAACCGCGGGTTTGCCACTCAGGCGCTCTCGGCCGTAATCCGCTCCGCATTTGACCGGATCGGCGGACTGAACCGTCTTGAAGCCCAGCATGATATCCGAAATCCCGCAAGCGGGCGGGTCATGGAAAAATGCGGCATGCGCCGTGAGGGTATCCTCCGCGGCCGGCTTCTGAACAAATCGGAATTCATCGATGTCGCTTTATATTCGATTCTCCGTTCCGACCGGATGGGTTGAAGATTCAGGCGGTTCGGCGTATAATAAGATGTTCGTGTGATTCCGGAGGAAAGGAGGGGTAAGCCATGAATGAATACCGGGGAAAACACGCTCCGTCTCAGCCATGGCCTGTTGCCTCCACCGCCTCCGTTCAGAGCGGAAAAGGCCGCCACCGGAAGAAAAACCGGCGGAAACGCTTCCGGGTGTTCCTCGTGGTTTTGCTGCTCCTGGCAATCATCGCCTATCCGTTTCTTGAAGCCCGGATTCTGCTGACAGACAACACGGTACTGCCGATGGATGACCTTCCTCCTGACGCCAATCACCTGCGTGTGGTATTCCTGTCGGATATTCACTGGGGGTTCTGGTATTCCAATTCTGACCTGGACGGGCTCATCTCACGGATCAATAATCTCCGGCCGGACCTGGTTCTTTTCGGCGGTGATTATGCCACGGACAATGCCTCCGCCATCCGCTTTTTCCAGCAGATGAAAAAGACGAACCGGATCCATGCCAGATATGGGATTTACGGCGTCCTGGGTGAGTCTGACCACGGGGAAACCGCTTATGAGCAGGCCCGGCTGCTGGATGCCATGAACGCAGCGGATGTGATTCCGCTTGTCAACAAAACAGCCTCCATCAACATTGGTGCAGGACGGATTTATATCGCCGGGGCCGATAAACCCTCGAAAGGAAACCCGGATATCAAATCAATTGTACGCAGTCTGTCCATTTCGGATTTTGTCATTTTCCTTGCCCACGATCCTTCGCTGATTCCCATGGCGCAGCAGGCTTCCAACGGATCCGGGGCACTTGGCTGGATGGATCTTGGTCTCTTCGGTCACACCCATGGCGGGCAGATGGCTTTCTTCTCGGACCTGCTGGATATTGCCCCGGATGTGCCGGACCGGTACCGTTCAGGATTGCTGAAGGAAAACCGCGGAACACTCCTGATCTCCCGCGGAATCGGGACATCTGTTGTTCCGTGCCGGCTTTTCTGCTATCCCCAGATCCATTGCCTTGAGCTGACAACCAACTGACATCCCGATTGTTTACTGGAGGTTACTGATACTGATGCAGACCGATACGCAGATTGACGTTAAGGATGTATCCTTTACGTATGACGGTTCATCCGCACCCGCTCTTTCACATATTCAGACGGAAATCAGGCCGGGCGAGTTTGTGGCGATTCTCGGACATAACGGTTCCGGGAAGTCCACGCTCGCCAAGCTTTTGAACGCCCTGTATATCCCCACCGAAGGAAACGTTGTTGTATGCGGATATGATACGCGGGATGAAAAACTGGTATGGGAAATCCGCCGGCGTGCCGGAATGATTTTCCAGAATCCGGATAACCAGATTGTCGCGACCGTTGTGAAGGAAGATGTGGCCTTTGGCCTCGAAAACCTGGGTATTCCTTCTGAAGAGATGATCCCGCGGATTGAAAGTGCGCTTTCTGCAGTCCGGATGAACCGGTTTGCCGATTCTGCCCCCCACCAGCTGTCGGGCGGCCAGAAGCAGCGTGTCGCGATAGCCGGTATTCTGGCCATGGAGCCCTCTGTGATTATCGCTGATGAAGCAACCGCCATGCTGGACCCTTCCGGCCGGAAAGAGGTACTCGATACCATCCGTATGCTGAACCGGAGCAAAGGGATCACCGTCATCTGGATCACCCATTTCATGGAGGAAGCCGCCCTGGCAGACCGCGTCCTGGTAGTTACAGACGGTTCAGTCCGTCTTACCGGTACTCCTGCGGAGGTTTTCGGGCATGTGGACGCGATGCGGGAAATGCATCTGGATGTTCCCCATATGACCGCACTTGCGGATGAACTGCGCCGTGAAGGAATGCCGATCCGGGACGGCGTCCTGACTGTTGAAGATCTTGCACAGGAGGTGGAAAAAGCATTATGCCCATTGAAGTCCGCCACCTGACACATTGCTATTCTTCAGGCACTCCGCTGAGCACGGTTGCGCTTGATGATATCAGTTTCCGGATTGAAGACGGGGAATTTATCGGCATCATCGGCCATACCGGTTCCGGTAAATCCACCCTGGTGCAGCACCTGAACGGCCTGCTGAAGCCATCCTCCGGAGAAGTCCTGATCGACGGGGAGGACCTGAACGGCGAGCATACCAACCGTCGTCTGCTCCGCCAGAAAATCGGTCTCGTCTTCCAGTATCCGGAGTATCAGCTCTTTGAGGAAACCGTTGCGAAAGACATTGCATTCGGTCCGAAGAACATGGGCCTGTCTTCCGCAGAGATTGACGAACGCGTCCGTTATGCCATGGCCAGCGTGCATCTGGATTATGACAAATATGCGGAGCGCAGTCCTTTTGAACTGTCGGGCGGCCAGATGCGGCGGGTGGCTATTGCCGGTGTGCTTGCCATGCAGCCGTCTGTACTGATCCTGGATGAACCGACTGCCGGCCTGGACCCGCGCGGACGGGACAGGATCCTGTCCATGCTGGAAGAACTGCATGCCAGCGGAAGCGTCACGATCCTGATGGTTTCCCACAGCATGGATGATATGGCCCGCCTGGCTACCCGCCTGCTTGTTATCGCGGACGGAAAGCTGGTTGCCACCGGCACACCGAGGGAAATCTTCGCACAGTCTGAAATGATGACATCCATCGGCCTGGATGTTCCGGAAGCGGTCCACCTCTGCCGGGAGCTGCGGAACAGGGGAATGGATATCCCTCCGGACCTGTATCGCACTGCGGAACTGAAAGATGCCATCCTTCAGCTCTGGTCCCGCAGAAAGGAGGGACCGGCATGCTGAATAATATTACAATCGGCCAGTATTATCCGGTGGACAGCCCGGTACACCGCCTGGATCCCCGCATCAAGCTGATCCTGACCATCGGCTTTATCGTCTCTGTATTCCTTGCTCAGTCCTTCTCCGGCTATGTACTGCTGTTTGCGTTCATTTTCTTTGTATCCCGGCTTTCCCGGGTGCCGTTCCGGATGCTCCTGAAGGGACTGAAGCCCCTCCGGATCATTATTATCCTGACATTTTTCCTCAATCTTTTCTTTACCCAGGGGGAAAATGTATGGGTGGAATTCTGGATTATCCGGATTACCCGGGAAGCATTCCTGCAGGCGCTGTTCTACTCCCTGCGCCTGATCTTCCTGGTTGCCGGCACATCCCTGCTGACGCTGACAACATCCCCCGTCGCCCTGGCCGACGGGCTGGAAATCCTGCTGAGTCCGCTGAAAAAAATCCATTTCCCGGCGCATGAGCTGGCGATGATGATGACCATCGCGCTTCGTTTTATCCCAACGCTGCTGGAAGAAACAGATAAAATCATGAAAGCCCAGATGGCCCGCGGCGCTGACTTCGAGAGCGGCAACCTGATCTCCCGGGCCAGGGCTATGGTTCCCCTGCTGGTTCCACTGTTTGTCAGTGCCTTCCGCCGTGCCGGCGATCTGGCTATGGCTATGGAAAGCCGCTGCTACCATGGCGGTGAGGGCAGGACCCGGCTCCGTTCCCTGAAGCTTACCCGTGCGGACCTGATCGCCTGCCTTGTCGTCGCCGGCTTTATTGCCCTTGTTGTATGCTCCGGCTTATTCCTTCCCTTCTGATTCCTGCATTTTCCTGATCCGGAGGCTTTGTTTTGAAAAGAATCCTTCTGACAGTTGAATATGACGGAACTGCCTATTCCGGATGGCAGCGCCAGATCAACGGTCTTGCTGTTCAGCAGGTGCTTGAGGAGGCGCTCGCCTCTGCCTGCGGCCATCCGGTTGTTGTAACCGGCTCTTCCCGGACAGATGCGGGCGTCCATGCGCTGATGCAGATGGTTCATTTTGATACAGACAGTACAATCCCTCCGGAAAAGTATCCGTTTGTACTCAACAATATCCTGCCCCCCGACATCCGGGTTCAGGCCGGAAGAGAAGTACCGGCCGGTTTTCATGCGCGCTTCCTTTCTTCAGGGAAAACCTATACATACCGGATCCTGAACCGTCGTCATGCCGGCGCACTGCAGCGGAACCTGTGCTGGCATGTGCCGGTTCCGCTGGATATCCATTCCATGAAAAAAGCGGTCAGCGACCTTGTCGGGACCCATGATTTCCGTGCGTTTGAAGCTTCCGGCGGAACCGCAAAATCAACGGTCCGTACCCTGGATCGTGCGGAACTTCATGAGGAGGACGGAAATATCACCATCATCGTCAGCGGCAATGCATTCCTTTATAATATGGTCCGCATCATAGCCGGCACACTGGTGGAAATCGGTCTCGGAAAACTGCAGCCGGATGCTTTCCGCCGTGCATTCGAATCCGGAAGCCGTCTCGATCTCGGAATGACAGCCCCGCCGTCCGGCCTTGAGCTCACAGAAGTGCGCTACCCTGCGCTTGCCTTTACGGATCCCGATGCGCTTCGCTGGCATGAGGAGGAGTAACCGATGCTTCGTCTGACTAATCTCCGTGTTCCGCTGGATATGCCGTCCGGATCGCTTCGTACACTGCTGGAGAAAAAGCTTTCCCTGCGTCAGGAAGAGCTCCTTTCTTTCCGGATTGTCCGCCGTTCTGTGGATGCCCGGGACAAAAGCGATGTCCATTTCGTCTGTACCATTGATATTGCGGTTTCGGATGAATCCCGTCTCCGGAAACGGAACCGGAATCTGACATATATTCCCGCTGCGGCAGCTGTAAAGCTGCCCCGGGTTTCCCTTCCGTGTCCTCCGCTGGTTGTCGGTGCCGGCCCGGCCGGTCTTTTCGCTGCCCTGACCCTGGCACGTGCCGGTGCAAATCCCGTTCTCATTGAGCGCGGAAAGCCGGTGGAGGAAAGGATCCAGAGCGTCCGGCGGATGTCGGATTCAGGCGAACTGGATCCGGAATCCAACGTGCAGTTCGGTGAAGGCGGTGCCGGCGCTTTCTCAGATGGCAAACTCACCTGCGGGGTCAAATCCCCCTGGCTCCAGGATATCCTGGAGACGTTTGTCGCCCATGGGGCTCCGGAATCCATCCTGTACGACAGCAAGCCGCACATCGGAACGGATCGTCTCCGTGGTGTTGTATCCTCCATCCGGGAAGAAATCCGCCGGCTTGGCGGAACAGTCCTGTTTGATACACGCCTGGAAGAGCTGCTGATCCGGGGACACCACATTTGCGGTGCAGTGCTGTCCCATAACGGTGAGCGCCGGGAATTCCTGACGGATACCGTTTTGCTTTGCATCGGTCATTCCGCCCGGGACACAGTCCAGAATCTTTTCGGCCAGGGAGTCCGGATGTGCCGGAAACCATTTGCGATGGGCGTGCGGATCGAACATCCCCGTATCATGATTGACCGGAGCCAGTATGGATCCTTTGCCGGGCATCCGGCGCTCGGAGCCGCTTCGTATAAACTGGTCTGCCACACACCGGACGGCAGGGGTGTGTACACCTTCTGCATGTGTCCGGGCGGATATGTGATCGCTGCTGCTTCCCAGCCGGGCGGCGTTGTTGTAAATGGAATGAGTCTCCATGCGCGGGATGCGGAAAACAGCAATTCCGCCCTGCTGGTCGGTTTCCGGCCGGAAGACTTCGGGGATGATCATCCGCTGTCCGGTTTCGTGATCCAGCGGAAAATTGAGAAAGCCGCGTTCACGGCAGCCGGGGGCGGTTTCCGTGCGCCGGCCCAGCGTGTGGAGGATTTCCTGGCCGGCAGGGCTACCTCACAGTTCGGGGAAGTGATTCCTTCCTACCGTCCCGGGGTTGTCCCGTCTGATCTGCGCGCTGTCCTGCCGGAAATGATCTGCAACAATCTGAAAACCGGTATCCGTGCCATGAACGCTCAGCTTCCCGGATTTGCAATGCCGGATGCTGTTCTGACCGGCCCCGAAACCCGTTCTTCCTCTCCGGTCCGCATGCTGCGTTCTCCTTCCGGCGAGGCAGAAGACCTGGCTGGCCTCTATCCGGTCGGGGAAGGTGCAGGCTTCGCCGGCGGCATTGTTTCCGCCGCGATTGACGGCATTACCGCCGCACGCCGCGTTCTTGGATGCTGATACAGACGCACAGCCGGATATAAAAAACAGGCCCGAATCCGGAAATCCGGACCCGGGCCTGTTTTTTGATTGGAAACCGGATTCCGATCCGGAATTATTCCTCGTCGTCGTCCTCGATCTTCGCGTTGGCAATGATCTTCTGCGCTTCCACCTGGGGCACTTCTTCATACCGCTCAAACTTCATGCTGAAGGAGCCTCTGGCCTGTGTCATACTGCGCAGATCCGTCGCATATTTGAACATTTCCGCCAGGGGCGCTTCCGCCTCCAGCTGCTGCATGCCGTTCACCTGGTTCATACCCATGATCCGGCCGCGCCGCTTGTTCATGTCACCCATGATGTCGCCCATGTATTCATTGGGGACCAGCACGTCCACATGCATAATCGGCTCCAGCAGCACCGGGCTTGCTTCCATACAGCCCTTCTTGTAGGCAATACGCGCCGCGGTTTTGAACGCCATTTCGGAAGAGTCAACAGGATGGTAGGAACCGTCATACAGCTTCGCGTGCAGGTGAACCATGGGATAGCCTGCCAGGACGCCCTTGACGATATTCTCGCGCAGGCCCTTTTCAACGCTGGGGATGAAGTTCCGCGGAACCACACCGCCGACCACGGCATCTTCAAACTCGAATTCGGCATCGCTGTCGGTAATGGGGCTGAACTCAATCCACACATCGCCGAACTGCCCGTGTCCGCCGGTCTGCTTCTTGTGACGGCCCTGGACCTTCACGGTCTTGCGGATTGTTTCACGGTACGGAATCTTGGGATCCTGCAGCACCGCATTGGCGCCGAACTTGGAAGCCAGCTTGTTCCGGATCACATCCAGGTGCATTTCACCCTGTCCGCTCAGTTCAGTCTCAGTCGTTTCGGGATTCTTTTCAATCCGGATGGAGGGATCTTCCTCCGCAAGGCGGTTCAGTCCGCTGAATACCTTGTCTTCTTCACCCTGCTTGGCAGCGAAAACAGCCTTGGAAATGCAGGGAGCCGGGAACTCAATCGTGGGATAGAGGGTGGGATTATTGGGATCGCACAGCGTGTCGCCGGTTGAGGTGAACTGCAGCTTGGCCAGGGCGCCGATATCGCCCGCGTGGAGCTTGTCCACATTCGTCTGCTTGTTGCCCTTCAGCGTAAACATGCCGCCGGCCTTCTCATTCTTTTCCTTTGTCGCGTTATACAGCGTGGAGGAGGAAGTCAGCATACCGGAGAAGATCCGGAACAGGCTCAGTTTTCCGACGAACGGGTCGGCGATGGTTTTGAACACGAGGGCGGAGAAGGGCTCCTCGTCCTTGCACAGGCGGACAACTTCTTCCCCGGTCTTCGGGTTGACACCCTTCTGGCACAGGCCTTCATGGGCGGGGGACGGCAGGTACTTGGCCATCAGGTCCATGGTACGGGCAATACCCACACCGGTCAGAGCGGAGCATGCAACAACGGGAACGATGCTGCCGTCCTTCATGCCCTTCCGGAAACCGGCCATGATTTCATCATAGGTCAGTTCTTCGCCTTCGAGATACTTCATCATCAGGTCATCATCGGCGGCGGCAGCCTGCTCAGTCAGGTACTCAAACGCCTCGTTGACTTCCGCTTCAAGCTCGGAAGGCATCGGAACCTCCACGCTCTTTTTGTAGGCACCTTCATATGCCTTCTTTTCCAGCACGTTCACGACGCCCCGGAAGCTGGCGCCCTGGCCGAGAGGCAGCAGGATCGGCACAACGCTGGAGCCATACTTTTCACGCAGCTGGGCAGTAACCTTTTCAAAATTCGCGTGCTCACGATCCATCTGGTTGACCACGAACATACGTCCCAGATTGTGCGCGCCTGCATAGTCCCAGGCTTTTTCGGCGCCGACACTCAGGCCGTTGACGCCGCCGACCACGATTACCGCGGTCTCAATCACGCGCAGGGGGCCCATCAGTTCGCCGATAAAATCAAAATATCCGGGCACATCGATCACGTTGATGACTTTTCCGGCCCACGGGATCGGCGCATAGCTGGCGCTGATGGAAAATCCGCGTTTCTTTTCTTCCGGGTCAAAGTCGGAAACGGTGGTACCGTCTTCCACTTTGCCCTGGCGGTCTGTCATCCCGGCAGCGAAGAGCATCGCTTCGGTAAGCGTGGTTTTTCCCTCGCTGCCGTGACCCATCAGTGCAACATTGCGAATGTTTCCGGTTATGAATTCAGCCATATTATCCCAACCTCCATATTTATGTTTTCCTAAATATAATCCTGCGGAACAGCAGGAATCATATGCCAGTCAAATTATATTATACCATATCCGGCTCCCTTTGAAAAGCCTTGATTTGCGTTTTCTGACCATTATCTTCCCATTTTGTCCTTTTCCAGGAGTTTCCGCATCAGCCGGATATCCTTCTCCGTACCGCTCGTCTGCAGGATCACCCGGCCTTCACCCTGCTCATTCAGCAGGTCATTTTTCTGCAGGATGCGCCGGAGCTGCCGCGCGGTGCCTTCGCTTCCCTCCGTGATTGCGGTTTCCGCAGGAATCATATCCCGGATCATGTCCTTCAGGAACACATAGTGGGTGCAGCCCAGCACAACTGCATCCACCTGCGCCATGTCAAAACCGGAAAACAATTTCCGGAGATATTGTTCAGCCCCGCTGAAATCCTCTTTTTCAACCAGCTCCATCAATCCGTTGCATGGAACGCGTTCAGCGCCTTCCCCGTATTTTTCCATCAGGCGGTTGAACTTTTCCTGGTGCAGCGTCAGGGGGGTGGCCAGCACAAGGATCCTGCCGTTCTTCCGGATCTCGGATGCGGGTTTCAGTGCCGGCTCCATGCCGATCACCGGAATGGACAGTTCCCTGCGCAGCGTTGCGGCAGCGGCTCCTGTCGCAGTATTGCACGCAATCACCAGGGCTTTGATTTTCTGATCCAGCAGCTTCCGGACAACCGCGCGCGCGCAGCTGATCACCTCATCGGTGCTCTTGGTGCCATAGGGAGCATTCCGGATATCTCCGTAATAGATAAACGTCTCGGCAGGAAGAACGCGGATCATTTCCCGCAATGCGCTGATTCCTCCGACACCGCTGTCGAAAACGCCCACAGGATCCAGTCTCCGGTCCACGCTGTTGTCCTCCCGAATCATTTGGTTATCAGTTGTCCGAAATCTTTAGTATTTTATCAAAACTTTTCCCTGATGTAAACCGGAACCCATCGCGTCCGGTTTGATTATTCCCGGGATTCGTATTATTATATGAAAGATAAAGTGTTTGATTCTGGGAGGTGCCCCATGCAGAATGATATCCTGGCGGGCGATGTGATCCGGACACGGAAGCCCCATCCCTGCGGGAATGATACATGGGAAGTTATCCGGACCGGTGCGGACATCAAAATCCGATGCCTCCGATGCGGCCATGTGGTCCTCATGGACCGTGAAACGTTTCTGAAGCGCCGTAAAGCCGTTGTTTCCCGCCGGGAAGCTCCGGCGGACGCCGCGGACTGATTCTTGCCATTCCATCAAATTATGGTATAATGCTTTTTGCTGATTCTTTATGCGGGAACGGTTGTGTCCTGTCGGTCCGGCCTGTCTCCGGGTATAAAACCTTTCTGAAAGGTCGTGGATTTGTGCGTAAAATTCTCTGGGTAACGGTCCTGCTGCTGGCGCTGCTGTGCTGCGCCTGCGCTGCTGCGGATACATCGTATTCCCTGGCTCCCTGCCCGGGCACCGTCGAAATCCCGGATGCCAAGTTTATCGTCCTCACACCGGACAATCTCACCAGCCATCCTGATCTGCTTTCCAGGATCGGAAAAACAGCTGAACAGCTGACTGCGGACTGGGAAGAACGCGGTGTCATCCTGCAGGCCTGGTTCCAGAGCAAAACACCTGACTCCTGTCTGGAAATCTCTGTCCGGGAGGATGCGGCCTCCAAGCTGTATTACGACCTGGTCAACCATTCCACAGATCAGAACTGGAAAACTTTCATCAGTTCCCATAAAGATGGTTCCGCCTATGCGGAAGACGGCTACTCCCTCCGTGAAGTCGCCAAGAAGCAGCAGGCAAACAAAAACTATTTTCTGCGGTTCCAGTACAAACGCACAACCGATGAAAAAGTATACTGGGGATATGTTGCCAAAACGATCGCGCGCGGATACACGCTTGTCTTTGACTACCAGGTATACAACCGCGGTCTCCGCGCCGGTGACCAGACCCAGCTGAACCGGATTGTCAACACGATCAGTTTCTCCGAGGGCGGCGGAACCGCCTCCGGAAGCATTTCAGGATCTGAATATCTGAATATCACCGTGAATCCTCCGGCCGAGACCAATGTGAACACCTTTACGGTTGAAGGCCAGACAATTCCCGGTGCCGAAGTGATCGGCGTCCTGATGAACGAGGAAAGCCCCGATCCCACCCAGTTCTTCTCCACTGCGAATGAAAAAAACGGAAGCTTCAGGCTGAAGGTTACCCTTCCCTATGAAAAAACCTGGCTGCTGACGCTTACAGTGGTTGAGGGCGATGTTCAGCGGCTCTTCCATGCGTTCGATCCTGTAAAGTACAGCCAGACACTGCTTCCCCTGACATTCGATTCCCCTGTCCCGGAGACCCTGACTGCGAATGAAACCGTGATCTCCGGCACAACGGACAAGGGCGTTACCATCCAGTGTATTGTCTCTGACGGGGGAAAAACCAATTTCACCAAGCAGATCAAAACCAACGGAACCGGCCGGTTCAGTTTCAAGGTGCCGACAGCAGACGAAGCGGATTACCATTTCACACTGGTGTTCAGCAAGAAAGGCTTTGATACCAATCGGATCACCTTTGACGCTTCCCGCAGCCTGTCTGAAGAAGACCGCCGCACAGCCATTCAGAAATCCGCTGTCCGGCCGAGTTACAGCAACCTGATGAACAAGAGTGAAAAATACCTTCATCAGACGATGGGATATAACCTGTACGTAACCGATATCCAGCAGAGCGGCGAAGAATGGATTATCCAGGCGGCCATGGTCCGGAACGGTGACCGTTACAGGAATACCGTCTACTTCACCACGAATGAGGATCCGGGCCTTGAAATCGGTTCCCGTTATCTGATGTACGGTGAATATGTGGGTTCCTATGTTGTTCAGGCAGATGACGCAGCGGAACAGTTCCCCGGGTTTGACCTGCTGTTCGTCATCAAATAATCCCCGCCCGTTTTTGCAGGAGGCAGCGCCTCCTGTTTTTTTATTTTCCCTTCCGGAACCGGCTGATTTCTCCGGCCGTCAAGCAGGATTTCAGAGCTTGATGTTGTATTATATTTTCGTACAAGCAAGTATGACCGGATGAAAAGGAGTGCGCGGCGTATGAACGTTCGGGAACGGTTGGAGCAGCAGGAATACCTGCTTCTGGCGCCATGGGCTTCCCATGCGGCGGAATCCAGGGGCCGTTCCGTTCCGGATGATCCGTGTGACCTTCGGACGGTTTTCCAGCGGGACCGCGACCGGATCATTCACTGCAAATCCTTCAGGCGGCTGAAATTCAAGACTCAGGTTTTTCTCTCTCCGGAGGGAGATCATTACAGAACACGCCTGACCCATACACTGGAAGTGGCGCAGGTAGCCCGGACCATCGCACGGTCACTCCGCCTGAATGAAGACCTGGCTGAAGCAATTGCCCTGGGGCATGATCTGGGGCATACCCCGTATGGTCACATTGGCGAGCGGACTCTGGATTCGTTGCTGCCTGAGGGGTTCCGCCACAATGAACAGAGCCTGCGTGTGGTGGAGCGTCTCGAAAATGACGGCAACGGTCTGAACCTGACCTGGGAGGTCCGGAACGGGATCCTGACCCATTCCGGCAGCCAGCATCCTGAAACCCCGGAGGGGGAATGCGTCCGCCGCGCAGACCGGATTGCCTATCTGAATCATGATCTGGACGATGCGCTCCGCAGCGGCCTGATCCGGCTTTCCGACGTCCCTCCCGATTGCCTCAAAGTACTTGGGCAGACGCACCGGGAGCGGATCAACACCATGATCACCGATATTGTCAGTGTCAGTGAAGGGCAGCCCCATCTGTCCATGTCCCCGGTTATCCAGGAAGCCATGGACGGCCTTCGCGAATTCATGTTCCAGCGGGTCTACCGGAATCCGTGGCGTGATCCGGAAGAAATCCGCTGTGATTATGTTCTGCGCCACCTGTTTGAATATTACTGTGCTCATCCCGGTGAAATGCCGGAGGAATTTGTCATGATCGGCTACCAGGACGGAATTGAGCGCAGTGTCTGCGATTATCTTTCCTGCATGACAGACCGTTATGCCACCCGGAAATTTACAGCGCTGTTCGCGCCTTCGTCCTTTCCTGCCTTCTGACTTCATTGACGAGGTGATATTGATTCATGGCATCCCGCTATCCCGCCGCATGGCTGGATGAGCTTCGTTCCCGCTCAGATATCGTCCAGGTGGTATCCGGATATGTGGGTCTGAAGAAATCCGGCCGGAAATACTGGGGTCTGTGCCCGTTCCATGGGGAAAAAACCGCTTCCTTCTCTGTGGATGCGGAGCACCAGCTCTATTATTGTTTTGGCTGCAAAGCGGGCGGCAATGTCATTAATTTCATCATGGAAATCGAACGGTGCAGTTTTCAGGAAGCCGTTGAACTGCTGGCAGAACGTGCGCATATCCCGATGCCTGAAATGCAGGAAGATCCGGAATATGAGCTCCGCCGTTCCCGCCGTCTCCGTCTGCTGGATGCCAACCGCCGTGCCGCACAGTTCTATCACGAGACGCTTTTTAAACCGGAAGGCGCTGCTGCCCTGGCTTACCTGCGCAGGCGCGGGCTTTCCGACGGAGTCATCCGGAAATTCGGTCTGGGTGCCGCTCCTGATCAGTGGTCTGCTCTGACCGACAAGCTGACATCCGACGGTTTTACAGCGGAGGAACTGGTTACGGCAGGCCTGGCTGTTGCCGGAAAGAATAAAAACGCCGCCGGTGAAACCCGGTATTTTGATATGTTCCGGAACCGGGCGATCTTCCCGATCATCGATATGTACAAAAACGTGATTGCCTTCGGCGGCCGCTCGCTTGGAAAGCAGGAACCCAAATACCTGAACACATCCGATACGCCTGTTTTCAACAAGCGCAAGGGCGTTTATGCCGCCAATCTGCTGCGCCAGCAGCGGCATCTGGATCATGTAATCCTGGTCGAAGGCTATATGGATGTAGTCAGCCTGAATCAGTTTGGCGTTGAAGGCGTCTGCGCCACACTGGGAACCGCGCTGACCGCGGAACAGGCCCGCCTGCTGCGGCGTTTTGCTCCGGCAGTCTATCTGGGATACGATGGTGACTCTGCCGGTCAGCATGCGATTCTGCGCGGACTTGAAATCATGGAGCAGGAAGGGATCCCGGCTCGTGTACTGGATTTCCCGGATGGTCTCGATCCGGATGAATTTATTCGCCGGGACGGGCTGGAAGGTTTCAGGCGTCTCCCTGCCATTTCCCCGGCTGTGTACCGCCTGCGCCGCCTGAAAGAGCAGCATGACCTGTCCACCCGGGACGGAAAAATCGGTTATTCCCGCGCTGCTGCCGAAATCATCCGTTCGCTGGATCCTGTGGAACGTGAAACCTGCCTGCGGGATCTTTCGGTGGAAACCGGTTTCTCCCGTGAAATCCTGCTCGAACAGATGGAGCTCAATGCCGGAAAAGAGAACCCGGTCCGGGAATCCGGAATCCCGAAAAAAAGCGTTTCAGCCCGGCGGCCCGGTGACAGCCCCGCACCGCCCGACACAAGCGCCCAGGAAACGCTGCTGAGTCTCCTTGCAACCGGTCAAATTCCGAAAGATATGATCAGTGAAAAGGATTTTGACGATGATGAGTTGAAATCTATATATGCCGGCCTGATATCGGGGAAATCCCCGGCTGCGCTGGTCGATACCGCTCCGGATGACGAAACCCATTCCCGCTATGTGAGAATTCTCCTTTCTCCCATTGCGGACAGTACGGATCAGCTGATCTCCATGGCCAACCAGTGTCTGGCCAGAATCCGGAAATCCGCGCTGCAGAAGAGATATGACACCCTGATGAGTCAGATCGGCGCTTTGCCTCCCGATGATTCATCTGTGCCTGCCCTCCTGAAGGAGGCGCAGGATGTTCAGGCAAAGCTCAGACTTCTCTGACCGTCCCAGTTATGACGCGGATCGCATGATTAAGAAGGAGAGGATTCCATTGTCGCTTCTTTCACCCGAAAATAAACAGGAAAGGCTGAACGAGCTCTACGAGTACGGCAAATCCAAAGGCGCCCTGACCTATAAGGAAATCATGGACCGCCTGATGGAGCTTGAAATGGATCCGGATCAGCTGGATCACGTACTCGAAACGCTGGAAGCATACGGCGTTTCCGTGGTCAACGAACTGCCCGAATCCGGAAACGCAGCGGATGCGTCCGCTGATGCACAGGCCGCTTCCCTGGATGATTCTGCCGCTTCCGATGCACTGGATCTTTCCGTTCCGGAAGGCATCAGTATCGATGATCCGGTACGTATGTACCTGAAGGAAATTGGCAAAGTGCCGCTTCTGACAGCCGAAGAGGAAATTGAAATCGCCAAGCGCCTGGAAGACGGCGACGAAAGCGCAAAGCAGAAGCTGGCGGAGGCAAACCTTCGCCTGGTTGTTTCCATTGCCAAGCGCTACGTCGGGCGCGGCATGCTGTTCCTGGACCTGATTCAGGAAGGTAATCTGGGTCTGATCAAAGCCGTTGAGAAATTTGACTACCGGAAGGGATTCAAGTTCTCCACCTATGCCACCTGGTGGATTCGCCAGGCCATCACCCGTGCCATCGCGGACCAGGCCCGGACCATCCGTATTCCGGTTCACATGGTCGAAACAATCAACAAGCTGATCCGGGTTTCCCGTCAGCTGCTTCAGGAATACGGCCGGGAACCCACACCGGAGGAAATTGCCAAGGAAATGGGAATTTCCGAGGCCAAGGTCCGCGAAATCATCAAAATCGCACAGGAACCGGTATCCCTTGAAACCCCGATCGGTGAAGAAGAGGATTCCCACCTGGGTGACTTTATTCCCGATGACGATGCCCCTGCCCCGGCTGAAGCCGCTTCCTTCACACTGATGAAGGAGCAGCTGATGGATGTGCTCGATACCCTGACCCCCCGTGAGGAAAAGGTACTCCGCCTGCGTTTCGGCTTGGATGACGGTCATCAGCGGACGCTGGAAGAGGTCGGAAAGGAATTCAATGTTACCCGGGAGCGTATCCGCCAGATCGAAGCCAAGGCGCTCCGTAAACTGCGTCATCCTTCCCGCAGCAAGAAGCTCCGGGATTATCTGGACTGATGCGTATCCTGCATCCCGTTTCGCTCGACGCCCGCCTGTCGCTGGTTTATGATCTGGTTGATCCATGTGACCTGGCTGCGGACATCGGAACAGACCATGCCAGACTGCCGGCCGCGCTGCTTCAGCGCGGCCGCTGTTGCCGTATGATCCTCACGGATATCAGTCCTGACGCGCTGGAAAACGCGCGGCGTGAAATCATTTACTGCGGTCTTTCCGAAAAAGCGGATCTCCGGCTCGGAGATGGACTGTCCCCCATCACGGAACCGTGTGATGTCATCTCCATTACCGGAATGGGCGGCCAGACCATTCGTTCCATCCTGCTTTCGGGACGGGACCGCCTGCAGAATGCTTCGCTGGTGGTTTCAGCCCATACAGACTGGCACCTGATCCGGCAGACCATCATGGACATTGGTTACCATCTGGACCGGGAAGAGCCCTGTTTTGCTTCCGGCCGGTATTATCTGGTGTTGCGTGCCCGTCCGGGGCTTGTATCCCTGTCCGACCGGGAAATCCGTCTCGGCGGGCCTCTTTTTGAATCCCGTTCTCCGGTTCTTTCCCGTTTTCTGGAACGAAGGCGCCAGATCCTTTCGGTCCGGCTTTCCGGTATCCGCCGTGCGGCAGATCCGGACCCTGCAATGATCCTCCAGCTCACATCCGATATTGCTTACCTGAATGAAATGATTGCACGCTGCAGTCCGGAGGTGGAAAAATGACCGTTCAGGATATTCTCGCTATGATCGATGCCGTCGCTCCCTTTGAAACCCAGGAGGAATGGGATAACTGCGGCCTGCTGGTCGGATCCCCCCGTCAGGAGGTTTCCGGGATCCTGTTCGCGCTGGATGCTACCGAACCGGTCATTGATGAGGCGGTCCGCCTCGGAGTATCCCTGATTGTCACCCATCATCCCCTGATGTTCTCCCCCGTGCGCCGGATTACGGACGAGGACTATGAAGGCCGCCTGATCAGCCGGATGCTGGAGAACCGGATATCCCTGATCGCCGCCCATACCAATCTCGACCGGGCTGAGGACGGAATCAATGATGTGCTGGCGGCGCTGTGCGGGCTTTCCGATATCTCCGGGCACGACTTTTTCCGTATCGGCACACTGGATTCACCTGTTTCCGCACAGGATTATGCGCACCGTCTGGAAGAAACCCTGTCCACGGTTGTCCGGATCTACGGCCCGGCCGGGCAGATGATCAGCCGGGTGGGACTCTGCTCCGGCGGCGGCGGTGACAGCTGGACCGATGCGTCCTCCGCCGGTTGTGATGCCTTTGTGACCGGGGAAATCCATCACCACATTGCCCTGGCCGCCGTGGATTCCGGGCTTGTTGTTTTTGAATGCGGTCATTTTGCGACCGAGGAACCGGGAATCCGTGCCCTGGCGCAAGCTTTACAAAACAGTATGAATACGTTAAAATGTAATGTAGGGGTTTATATATCTGAAATCCCTGCTTATTCATTTCCCCAGCAGCCGTGACAGGCGGTGTTTTCCTGTCGGAAGGAGGCCCCTTTATGGAACAGTTTGAAGCTCTTTGGCTCTTCCAGGCCGAAGACATGAAGGCGGATGCGATTGCCAGCGCGATCAAGCGTTCCCCGACCCGCCAGAAGCTCGAAAAAACCCGCGATCTGATTCTGGAGCGCCAGAAGCAGTATAAGCAGATTGAATCCGATACCGCTGCCATGGTGGATCGGAAGGATATCATTACCCAGGCTCTGGATCATTCCCAGGCGCAGCTCACCCAGCTCAGGGAACGCTTCGAAAAAGATCCGCCGCAGACAGCGGAAAACGTCCGTTCCATGATGGCCGAGGTCGGAAAATGCCGTGAAACCATCCGCCAGTACGAGCTGGAAATCAATCGGATTGTCAAGGAATCCGCGGCAAATGACAAACTGCAGCGCAGCGTCCGTCTGGAAGCCGCCAACGCCAAGAAGCAGTTTGACCAGCTGAAGGCCGATTACGAAGAGGAATCCAAAAGCAAGAAAACGGAGCTGGACGCACAGCGTGCGAAAGCCAAGGAACTGGAGGACAAAGTGGAACCCAGCCTGCTGGAGGAATACAACACGATTAAGCGCCGTATTTCTCCGCCTGTCGCCCGGCTGACCCATGGCCAGTGTTCCGGCTGCAACACTTCCCTCCCGTCCGCCATCCTTTCCCGGATCAAAGGCGGTGCCCTGGTGGAATGTGAAACATGCGGCCGGATGATCATCCAGTAACACCGCACAACAAAAAAACCGTTCATACAGAACGGTTTTTTTGTTGGTTTGTTCACATCCGGTCCGCATAAATCAGTTCCATTTCATCCGGGCATTCCTCAAAAGCAGTCGGTTCAATCGTAACATCCTCTGAGGGAACAATGACCTTCCCCAGTGCCGAACATGTATGGAACGCATTGTCCCCGATGGTCTTCAGCCCATCTCCGAATGTGATTTCACGCAGGGCAAAACAGCCGAGGAACGCCATGCTTCCGACTGTTTCCAGGGATTGCGGCACGATGATTTCATCCAGCCGGGAACATCCGCCGAAGCACTGGTCTCCGATTCCGGTAACGCCTTCCGGCAGGCGGATGGATTTCAGGCTGCTGCACAGGAAGAACGCCTGTTTTCCGATCATTTTCACCCCGTCAGGGATGATGACTGTTTCAATAAAGGTGTTGTTGGAGAACGTGTGGTCCCCGATTTCCGCCACCGGCAGTCCGCCCAGCCGGGACGGAATCTCCAGCTCCGTTTCCTCTCCCCGGTACAGGGCGGTAATGCATGATGTCTGGTCCTCGGAAATATAGTAGCCGTATTCACCGTCAAAGCAGAGCCCCGGATTCATATATCCGGAGGCAGCGTTCATGTTTTCCGTCCTGCGGCTGTGTTCCTCGGCGGCGCGGAATTCTGTCTCTTCATCAAACAGTTCTTCCTCCCCGTCGAACAGTTCTTCCTCATCAAATTCGAAGAAGGCGTCGTATTGCTCATCGTCGAATTCCATATATTCGTCTTCTGCCAGTGAATAAGCCATCCTTCCGGCAGCAAAAAGAAGAACCAGCGATAAAGCGAATGCCGCAAATGCTTTTTTCATCGCGTGTTCCTCCTTTTTGCCAGATTTTCATTCTATCAGATAATTATAGAATAGCATCCTCAAAAAATCAACCTTCGCAGGGATGCATTCCGCCGTTTCATTTCCCGGTCCTCATTCTGCCCGGAACCTTTTTGTTTCTCCGTTGACGGTTTGAAAATGTTGTGTTATTATATGGCTGAAAACGTTACCGTTATCGTTTCCGTAACCAATTCCAAATACGGAGGACCAGAATGAAAGTCTATACGATTCGGGACATTGCCCGTTTGGCCGGCGTTTCTGTTACGACGGTCAGCCGCGTGCTGAACCATCGTCCGGATGTCAATCCGGAAACCCGCATCCGGGTTGAAAAGATCATTCAGGAAAACCATTTTGTCGGGAACACCAATGCCCGCGGCCTCAAGCAGAACAATGAGGTGATTGCCGTCGTGGTCCGCGGCCGTTCCAATCCGTTCCTGAGCAATCTGGCTGAAGCAATCCTGAACCGGGCTTCTTCCCTGGATGACATCTTTATCACCGAGTATATCGATGAAAAGGACGATGAATTTCAGACGGCGCTCCGGCTGTCCTTCCAGAATGCCGTCAAGGGCATTATCTTTGTCGGAAGTCTGATCGATGACCGTGTCCGTGCAATCCGCAGTCTGGATATTCCCGTGGTTTTCACCACCGTAAACGCGAAATCCGCCAACTTGGCCCGGGCATCTTCTGTCGCAATTGACGACCGGGCAATGGGATACCAGGTTGCTTCTGAACTGCTTTCCCTGGGGCACCGGAGAGTCGCTGTCTTCGGGGCTGACCCGGTTGCGGGTGATTCCCTTGCCATGCGTTTCCAGGGGTTCTGTGACGCGTTCGCGGATCACGGTCTCACCTATCGGCAGGAAGATTATTGCGAAACCCGTTTCTCCTATGAAGCCGGATACCAGGCAGCCCGTACCTTCTTCTCGGAGCATCCGGATGTGACCGCCCTTTTTTCCATGAGCGATACTGTGGCGGTCGGTGCAATGCGGGCCCTGAAGGATCTGGGGCTTTCCGTTCCGGAGGATATCAGTGTCATCGGGTTTGACGGAATTGATATCAGCCGTTACACCGTTCCGCGCCTGACCACGCTGGAACAGCCGGTCAATGAGATCGCCATGCGCAGTGTTGATCTGCTGCTGGATATGATTGATTCCAATGCCGAACCGCGCCATATCCTGGTGGAAGGTATTTACCACCGTCGTGAATCTGTTGCACCCCCTTCACCCGCTTCCCGGACCTGACTATCCGAATAAGGAGTATGATCCCCATGCGTACAAGCGGAATCCTGCTGCATATTTCCTCTCTTCCTTCCCCTGGCGGCATCGGTTCACTCGGGAAGGAGGCATACGCGTTTGCGGACTTCCTGCATGCATCCGGCCTGAGAATCTGGCAGGTCCTTCCGATCGGCCCGGTCGGATACGGTGAAAGCCCGTATCAGTCCACCTCTGTCTTTGCAGGGAATCCCCTGCTGATCTCCTGCCGGTCACTTCGGGAAGAAGGCCTGCTGGATTATGATGACGCGGAAGAATTTACGCCGGATAACCCCGCGGTTGTGGATTATGACGCGGTCCGCCCCAACAAGGATATGCTTCTCCGCCGCTGTTTTGCCCAGTCCCGTGAACGCCTTGCGGACGCTGTGGAGCAATTCCGGCGGGATAATCCCTGGGTCAGTGATTACGCCCTTTTCACCGCGCTGAAAACGCATTTCTCCGGCCTGATGTACACGGCCTGGCCGGATGAAGATATCCGCCGCCGGAAGCCGGAAGCCATCCGGAAATACACGGAGATGCTCCGTTCGGAAATTGACTTCCACATTTTCTGCCAGTATCTCTTCCGCAGGCAGTGGATGTCCCTGAAGCAGTACTGCAATGAACGCTCCATTATGCTTTTCGGGGATATGCCGATTTATGTGGCCGAAGATTCTGCCGACACATGGACGCATCCCGAGATTTTCCAGCTGGACCGGAACCTGATTCCGAAAAAGGTGGCCGGTGTTCCGCCGGATTACTTCTCTGCGGACGGCCAACTATGGGGAAATCCGCTGTACCGCTGGCATCGCCTGCGCCGCCGCGGATATGACTGGTGGGTGGACCGGATGCGGGGAATGGCTTCGCTGTTCGACATCATCCGGATCGACCACTTTATCGGTTTCGCCAATTACTACTCCGTAAAGCACGGCATGCCGAATGCCCGCAGCGGCAAGTGGATTGTCGGCCCCGGTAAAAAGCTGTTCCAGGTACTGAACCGGGAACTGCCCGGCATCCGGATCGTTGCGGAAGACCTTGGCTGT
Source organism: Clostridia bacterium (assembly GCA_017427165.1). Lineage (GTDB taxonomy): Bacteria > Bacillota > Clostridia > Christensenellales > Aristaeellaceae > Aristaeella. The sequence goes on along the minus strand of JAFRTK010000157.1, from coordinate 13,740 downwards.
GTGAATGACCGGGTCCGGAAACTGCTCGACTGGTGCGGCTATCCCGGAATGAAAGTGCTGACATTCGGCTTTGATTCCGATGAGAGCAACCCCCATTTTATCGACCATTATACAGCCAACACGGTTGCCTATACCGGCACCCATGATAATGACACCGTTCGCGGATGGGCGGATAAGGCAGCGCCCGAAGCATTGGCCTTTGCCGGGAAAAAGCTTGGCTTTTCCACTCCGGAAGAAGCTCCGGAAGCTTTCATCCGTGCGCTGTTTGAATCTCCCTGCGACACTGTGATTGTCCCGATGCAGGATGTCCTCGGTCTCGACGGAAGCGCAAGAATGAACTTTCCCGGAACGACCGGCGGCAACTGGAAATGGCGCATGAAACCGGACGCGCTTTCTTCGGAGCTTTCTCTCCGGTACTATACACTGAATCGTCAGACAAACAGGAGGTAATACCCGATCATGAACGCAAAACAACTGGTCCGGGACGCGGAACAGCGCCTGATGACCGAAACCCATAAAACGCTGGCCGAGGCTTCCGCAGCAGAACTGCACAATGCCCTGTCCGGCGCCGCGATGGATGCCATCGCCCCGCTGTGGAAGAAGCGGGAGGACGCCCGCTTTCCCCGCCGCCAGGCATACTACCTTTCTATGGAGTTCCTGGTCGGCCGTCTCGTGTACAACAACCTGTACTGTATGGGACTGCTGGATGAAGTCCGCGCCCTGCTGAAGGAAAAGAACGTGGATATTGCTATCATGGAAGATGTGGAGGATGATGCCTTCGGTAACGGCGGTCTCGGCCGTCTGGCTGCATGCTTCCTGGACAGTGCCGCATCCTGCAATGTCCCGCTGACCGGATATGGTCTCCGTTTTAAATACGGCCTGTTTAAGCAGAAGTTTGTGGACGGCCGCCAGGCGGAGGAACCGGATGACTGGTCCCGCTACGGGGATCCGTGGTCCATCCGCCGTCCCGATGACGCGGTTGTTGTTTCGATGAAGACCGGGGATGTCCTGGCGGTTCCGTATGACATGCCGGTAATCGGATACGGAATGAAGAACATCGGAACGCTGCGGCTCTGGCAGACCGAAAGCCTCCATGAGATGGATTTCGACCTGTTCAACCGGCAGGAGTACGTAAAAGCTGCCGCCAATAAGAACCAGGCGGAAGACATCACCAAATTCCTGTATCCGAATGATACCCGAAAAGAAGGAAAACAGCTGCGCGTGAAACAGCAGTATGTACTGGTTTCCGCAACCATGCAGGACATCCTCCGCGGATACCGGAAACGCCATGGCAGCGACTATTCCTTCTTTGCCCGTGAAACGGCGGCCCAGCTGAATGACACTCATCCGACCATGGCAATTCCGGAACTGATCCGGCTCCTGGGTGAAGACGGCGTGAGCTTTGAGGATGCTTTCCTGATTGCCCGCGACACATTTGCCTATACCAACCACACAGTCATGCAGGAAGCCCTTGAAAAATGGGACCTGGCATTGCTTTCGTCTGTCTGTCCGCAGATCGTCTCCGTGATCCGGAAGATTGATGCCCGTTTCCGGAAGGAAATGAAAGGGCTGAAAAAGGAAATCACGCCTTCCCTCTGCATTATCCTGAACGGACAGGTTCATATGGCAGAGCTGGCGGTTTATGCCACTCATGCGGTTAACGGCGTGGCGGAGCTGCATTCAGAAATCCTGAAGAACGATCTGTTCGCTGACTGGTACCGGATCTGGCCGGAGCGTTTCCAGAACAAAACGAACGGAATTACCCAGCGCCGCTGGCTCGGGCTCTGCAATCCGGAGCTCTGCAGCCTGATCGAAAGCAAAATCGGTCCCGGCTTCATCACCGACCTGGATGAACTGAAAAAGCTTCTGCCGGTGATCAATGCCTCCCTCTGCAAAAAGTTCATTGCCGTCAAAAAGCAGAAAAAGAAACAGCTCAGCAGTGAAATCCTGCGGCGTGAAGGTGTGGAGCTGGACCCGTCCATGGTCTTCGACGTACAGATCAAACGCCTGCATGAATACAAACGCCAGTTTATGAATGCCCTGAGTATCCTGGCGATCTATGATCAGCTGAAACGCGGCCAGCTGAAGGATCTCCCGCCCGTTGCGTTTATTTTCGGCGCAAAGGCAGCCCCCGGTTATGACCGGGCCAAAGCAGTAATCCACTGGATCAATATGATCGCGGATAAAGTCAACAGCGATCCGAAAACCCGGGACCGGCTGAAGGTTGTCTTCGTCCAGAACTATAATTGCTCATGGGCGGAAAAAATCATCCCTGCAGCGGACATCTCAGAGCAGATCTCACCTGCCGGAACAGAAGCATCCGGAACCGGCAACATGAAACTGATGCTGAACGGTGCGGTGACCCTGGGAACCTTCGACGGCGCGAATGTCGAAATTGTGGAGGAAGCCGGCCGGGAGAACAATTATATTTTCGGCGCCACAGTCGATGAACTGGAGAGAATCAGGGATTCCTATGACCCGAACGTGATCTATAAAAAGAATGCGCTCCTGCGCCGTGCGCTGGATACCCTGGTAGACGGTACCTTCCCCGATGAGGACGGCCGGCTGAAGGAACTGCACGACGCAATCCTGAAGGGTGCCTCCTGGCATAAACCGGATCATTACTTCGTCATGAAGGATTTCCCGGGCTATTATGAAGCCAAGCTTCAGGCAATCCGGGACGCAAAAACGGACGAAGCCGCCTTCGCCCGTAAGTGCCTGATCAATATCGCCTGCGCCGGAAAGTTCTCTTCAGACCGCACAATCCGCCAGTACGCAAAGGAAATCTGGAAAGTCTGACCATTTATTCGGACGCTGCCTTTTTCAACCGTAACGCCGCCTGCTTGACGGCGTTCTTTTTTTCACCGTTCCGGATCAGTGCTTCCTGGGCTTCCCGGAGCGACAGGCCGCTGTCGATTGCATCCGCCAGCCTGGCTGCTACCGATCCGGAAGCAGCGGCCGGCTCCGGGGCTTTTTCCGGCACCCCGTGCAGGTCCAGCACCACACAGTATTCGCCCTTCTCGGTCTTTTCATTGGCAGCAAGGGCCTGCAGCACCTCGTCCGGGGTGCCGTAAAGTGTTTTCTCATGCAGCTTGGTCAGGTCACAGCAAACGGTCATCCGGGCTTCCGGAAGTGTCTCCCGGACAGCTTCCGTCAGTGCGATGATCCGGTACGGGGATTCATGCAGCACCGCTACCCGGACTCCCCGCCCGATCTCCTTCAGCTTGTTCTGAAGGTCTTTCTTCTCCCGGGGCAGGAAACCGTAAAACGCAAATTCCCTTGCATCAAAGCCGGAAATGGATACCGCGGCAATTCCCGCGCTGCATCCGGGTACCGGAATCACCGGGATACCGCGGGCTGTACATGCAGCCACCACCATATTTCCCGGGTCCGAAATGCACGGAGTTCCCGCATCTGTCACCAGCGCGGCCTTCAGGTTTTCTGCCTGGATCCGGTCTGCCAGCGCCTCCGCCTGGGATGTCTCATTATGCCGGTGGCATGAGATCATCTTCGTCTGGAATCCGAATACCTGTCCCAGCTTCATGGTCACACGTGTATCTTCGGCAATAATCAGGTCAGCCGTTTTCAGCGTTTCAATCCCGCGCGGGGAAAAATCATTCAGGTTGCCGATCGGGGTGGCTGTTACAAACAAAACTGCCATTGCTTATCCCTTTCTGTCCAGCTTTTCCGCAATCCGGAGTTTGGCGCTCCGGGCCCGCGGATTCCGTGCGGTCTCTTCCCCCGATGGAGCAATTGCTCCGCCGCCGAGCACCTTCACCGACGGCTTCCGGCCGCAGGTGCAGATCGGGGCTTTCGGCGGACAGATACATGGATTTTCGAGGGTTTTGAAAGTCCGTTTCACGATCCGGTCTTCAAGGGAATGGAATGTAATCACACAGATACGGCCTCCGGGCGCCAGGCAGTCCACAAAATCACGCAGCGCCTGTTCCAGCGGATCCAGCTCGTCATTGATCCGGATCCGGACCGCCTGGAATGTTCTCCGGGCCGGGTGTCCGTCATCCCTGCGCCGCACCGCCTTCGGAATCGCGGCGTCCACCGCTTCCACCAGGTCAAATGTGGTTGCCAGTGGTTTCTCTGCGCGGTGTTCACAGATAATCCGCGCGATCCGCGCCGCCCATTTCTCCTCGCCGTAGTCCCGGATAACCTCCATGATTTCCCGTTCCGGAGCGCTGTTCAGGAATTCAGCGGCGGTAATTCCCCTGCTTCGGTCCATCCGCATGTCCAGGGGAGCGTCTTCGTGATAGCTGAACCCCCGTTCCGGTGTGTCCAGCTGCGGGCTGGAGACGCCAAGGTCCAGCAGTACACCGTCCATTTTGGGAGCTCCTGCCTCTGTCAGCAGTTCCCTTCCGTCATGAAAATTGCCATGGATTGCCCGGAACCCGGGATATTCCTTCAGGCGGGCTTCCGCCGCCCGGATGGCATTCTCATCCCGGTCAATCCCATACAGCCGGGCCGTTCCGCCGGATGCTTTCAGGATCGCTTCACTGTGTCCGCCGCCACCCAGCGTGCCGTCACAGTAAACACCGTTCTCCCGGACGTTCATCCATTCCAGGACTTCCTGAAGCAGCACCGGTTCATGCCGAAATTCCATCTGATAACTCCCCCGAAACCGGTAACGGGCCGCGGAAAAAAATCCACGGCCCGGTATCCGGTATTAAATCTGTTCCTTCAGTTCAGCAATCCGTTTTTCCAGGGCTTCCGCCTTGGCGGCAGCTGCTTCCAGCTTATCCTTTTCCTGCTGGACCAGCTGTGCCGGTGCCTTGGCGATAAAGCCGGCATTGTTCAGCATACCCCGGGAACGGTTCATTTCCTTGCCGATATTCTCCAGTTCCTTGGTGAGGCGCGCGATCTCCTTGTCGAAATCCACCAGGTCCCCGAGCGGAATGAACAGCTCGCCGGCTGCGGTCACCGCGGAAACCGTCTTTTCAGTTACCTGGTTCCGGTCCGCCAGCAGTTCGGTTTCGGAAGCGCCGGCCAGCCGGCGGAAGTATCCGTCGCCGCTTGCCAGTGTCTCGCCCCAGCCTTCGCCGGGCAGCAGCATCAGGCGGGTCCGTTTGGAAGGCGCCACATTCATCTCGCTGCGGAGGTTCCGAATCGTCCGGATGATTTCCATGATTCCCTGCATCCGGGTTTCATCCGCTTCGAACACATAGTCTTCGCGGTATTCCGGCCACTTCTGCAGCATCAGGAAGCCTTCGCTGTCCGGCAGGTATTTGTAAACCTGTTCGGTCAGGAACGGCATGAAGGGGTGCAGCAGCTTGAGCAGGTTCTCCAGGACATACAGCAGCACGGCCTTCACGGTTTCCTTGCTCTCGCCGTCTTCGCCCAGCAGGCGGCTCTTGCTCAGTTCAATATACCAGTCACAGAATTCGCTCCAGGCAAAATCATAGATCTTGGTGGCGGCCAGGCCGAAATCGCCGTCCTCCATATGGTCGGAAATGTCACGGACCGCTTCCTGCAGCCGGGTCAGGATCCATTTGTCTGCCGTTTCCAGCTGTGCGGGAGCAAAATCCTTCCGTTCATTCACATTCATCAGCACAAACCGGCTGGCATTCCATATCTTATTGGCGAAGTTCCGGGCGGATTCCACCTTCTCCTTGCTGTACCGGGTGTCATTTCCGGGGCTGACGCCCATTACCAGGCTGAAACGCAGCGCGTCGGCGCCGTATTCATCCACCACTTCCAGCGGATCCACGCCGTTTCCGAGGGACTTGGACATTTTACGTCCCAGCTCATCCCGCACCAGTCCGTGAATCAGCACCGTCTCAAACGGAGCCTCACCCATGTTTTCAATGCCGGCAACCATCATTCGGGATACCCAGAAAGTGATGATATCATAACCGGTTACCAGCATGTTGGTGGGATAGAAGTACTTCAGGTCCTCAGTATTGTCCGGCCATCCCAGCGTGGAGAAAGGCCACAGGGCGGATGAAAACCAGGTGTCCAGCACGTCTTCATCCTGGTGCAGCTTCCCGCCGCACTTCGGACAGGCTGTCGGGTCTTCCCGGCTCACTGTCATCTCGCCGCAGTCGTCGCAGTACCATACAGGAATCCGATGGCCCCACCAGAGCTGGCGGCTGATGCACCAGTCACGGATGTTTTCCATCCAGTTGTAGTACATCTTGCTGAAGCGTTCCGGCACAAACTTCGTCCGGCCTTCTCTCACCGCGGCAATCGCCGGTTCCGCCAGGGTCTTCATTTTCACGAACCACTGTTCGCTGAGGCGGGGTTCCACGGGAGTATCCCCGTGACGGTAGCAGAAGCCCACGTTATGGCTGTAGTCCTCGATCTTCACCATCAGGCCCAGCTTTTCCAGTTCTTCCACAACTGCCTTGCGGCATTCCAGCGGATCCATCCCGGCAAAACGTCCGGCATTTTCATTCATGGTGCCGTCGTCATTGGTCACCGTGATGATCTCCAGGTTATGCCGCTGGGCCACCTCAAAGTCGTTCGGGTCATGGGCCGGCGTCATCTTCACAGCGCCTGTGCCGAACTCCATCTCCACATAGTCATCGGCGACAACCGGAATTTCCTTATTCACGATGGGCAGAATCACTTTTCTGCCTACCAGGTTCGTGTACCGTTCATCCGAAGGATTCACCGCCACGCCGGTATCACCCAGCATGGTTTCCGGACGGGTGGTGGCCACCACTACGCCCTCGCTTCCGTCCGCGCCGGGATAGCGGATATGCCACAGGTGGCTGGCGACATCCTTGTAAACCACTTCAGCATCGCTGATGGCGCTCTGGCAGGCGGGGCACCAGTTGATCATCCGGTTTCCCCGATAGATCAGGCCTTTCTCGTACAGGCGGACAAAAACTTCACGGACAGCCCGGCTGCACCCTTCGTCCATGGTGAAGCGTTCCCGCGTCCAGTCGCAGCTGACACCCATTTTCCGCTGCTGGTGAACAATCCGTCCGCCGTATTCCCTTTTCCAGTTCCAGGCGCGTTCCAGGAAGGCTTCCCGCCCGATCCCTTCTTTGGTCAGGCCTTCCTTCCGCATCGCTTCCACGATTCTCACTTCCGTGGCAATTGCGGCATGGTCAGTTCCGGGCAGCCACAGGGTCGGATCACCTTTCATCCGGTGATAGCGGATCGGCGCGTCCTGCATGATGCAGTCCATGGCATGGCCCATATGGAGCTGGCCGGTAACGTTGGGCGGAGGCATCACAATCGTAAAGGGTTTCTTCCCTTCCACGCGGTGCGCGGTAAACGCGCCGGCTTCTTCCCATTCCTTGTAGATTTCCGCTTCGATTTCCTGCGGATTGAACCGGGTTTCCATGTCTGCGCCGGTCTTCTTCTGACTCATGGCTCTGACCTCCGATTATTTCATTCGCGGATTAACGAAAAACAGCCCCGACCCTGATGGGCGGAGCTGCAAAATCACGATCCAAAAAAGCAGTCGACAATCAGGCGTTCTTTTCTTCGTCCTTATTGACGACCTGGACGCCGTTATAATAACCGCAATTCTTGCACACGCGATGAGCCAACTTCATCTGATGACACTGGGGGCATTCAACGATCCCCGGCAAGGTCAGCTTCCAGTTGGCGCGGCGGCTGTGCTTGCGAGCCTTTGATACTTTCCCCTTCGGAACAGCCATGATTCACACCTCCAATTTGTTTTCAAGCAATTGCTGCAGCCCTGCAAACGGATATTGAATACCCGGCTCATTCGGGGCGGCATCCGGGTCCCTGTATTCAAAGCCCGGGCAATCCTCCCTGCAAAGGAAACGGATTGGCAGGGCCATGACGGCGTATGACATCACCAGCTTGTCCAGGAAAACCTCGTGCCCGTCGTAGGCAAAGATTTCATCATCTTCCTGATCTCCGCCCCGCTGGAACGTTTCGTCGAAGCTGTTTTCAACTCCGGCTTCCGCGTCCCCCAGGCAGTTGGCACAGGGAGCATGGGCAACGGTCTTCAGCTTGCCTTTTACCGCGATGTTGCCGTCTTCATCCGCCAGGAAAGTTCCTTCCACCGCGCAGTCGTCCAGTCGGACGGTGTCGCCGGCGATTTCCTGATCCGCAATGGCCTGCGTTCCGGAAAATCGGTATTCCTGGCCGGGATGGGCTAAAGCATCTGATACGTCAAGCTTCATGTCCTCACCTCAAAAGTGACCGTCGATAATTATAGTTGTTTCAAAACCGTTTGTCAACAACAATTTCAATTGTCCCGGACCTTTCCGGTCGTAACCAGATCCAGGGTATCCCGGGCAATCATGATTTCCTCATTGGTCGGAATCACGCAGATCTTCACCTTGCTGTCGGCTGCGGAAATCACGGCTTCGCTGCGGGTTTTGTTCTTTTCCGGATCAATCTTCGCGCCCATGAATTCCAGGCCGTCGATCACCCGTTCGCGCAGGGAGGCATTGTTCTCCCCGATACCGGCCGTGAAGCAGATCACGTCCACCCCGCCCATTGCGGCCGCGTAGGAACCGATATACTTCTTGATGCCGTAGATCAGCATCTCCTGGGCGAGAATTGCGTTCTCGTCACCTTTGTCAGCCAGATCATCGATGTCGCGGCAGTCGCTGCTCTTTCCGCTGATACCCAGCAGGCCGCTCTTCTTGTTCATCATGGTCAGCACTTCGTCCACGCTGATCGGATGGCCCAGGGGCGTACCGTCATCCTTCAGGGGATTGTTGGCAATAAACTGCACGACAGCCGGGTCGCAGCTTCCGCACCGGGTGCCCATCAGCAGGCCTTCCAGAGGCGTCAGGCCCATGGACGTATCCACGCATTTTCCGTCCTTCACGGCGCTCAGGCTGGATCCGTTCCCCAGGTGGGCAATAATGATCCGCTGTCCCTTGGGGCTGATACCCAGGAACTCGCAAACCCGGCGGCTGACATAGCGGTGGCTGGTTCCGTGGAAGCCGTAGCGGCGCACATGCAGTTTTTCCTCATACATTTTCGGAACGCCGTACATATAAGCCTTCGGAGGCATGGTCTGGTGGAAAGCAGTGTCAAACACGGCAACCTGGGGCGTGCCTTTCATCACTTTCTCGCAGGCTTCGATTCCCATCAGGTTGGCGGGATTGTGAAGCGGTCCCAGCGGGAAGCAGTCCCGGATGGCCTGTTTTGCCGCATCGTTCACGATAACGGAAGCGGTAAACGCGCTGCCGCCGTGGAGGACGCGGTGTCCCACCGCACCGATTTCATCCGTGCTCTTGATCACACCGTATTCCGGATCCTGCAGGATCTTCAGCATCAGCTGTGCGGCTGCTTCATGGTCCTTGATTTCCTCGCAGATCTCCGTCTTTTTTCCGCCGGCGCTGTGCTTCAGCTTGCTTCCCTCAATGCCGATCCGTTCCACCAGGCCCTTGGCCAGTTCCTTCTCACCGTCCATGTCAATCAGCTGATACTTCAGGGAAGAGGATCCTGCGTTCACTACCAGAATTTTCATGCTCCGTTACTCCTTTTGCTTGTTTCGGTACTTCAGAATTATACTCGTAATCCGTGGAAATGAAAAGCCCCAAATCATTTCAGCAGCACACTCCGCAGATTCCGCAGGTCCGTAACGATCTCCCGCATAATCCGGACAGCTTCATCCACATCCGCCTCCGTTGTCTCCCGGCCCAGGGTCAGCCGGATACTTCCCCCGGTCTTTTCACTGCCGGGCCGGATCGCCTCCAGTACATGGCTGGGTTCTGTGGACCCGGATGTGCACGCGCTTCCTCCGGAGGCTGCAACTCCCGCCAGGTCCATCCGCAGAAGCAGCGTCTCGCTTTCCACGCCGTCAAACGAGAAGTGGCAGTTGTTGCACAGCCGCTCCTCCGCCGGCCCGTTCAGGCATGACCCCGGGATTGTTTCCAGTGTGGTCCGGATCATCCGGTCCCGGAGATGCCGGATCGCTTCTGTCCGAACCGCCATGTCCGCTTTTGCAATGCGGATTGCGGCGCCGAGGCCGACAATACCGGCCGTATTCTCCGTGCCTGCCCGAAGTCCCCGTTCCTGGGCCCCGCCCCGGATCAGGCTCTCGATCCTCGTTCCCCGGCGGATATACAGTGCGCCGGTCCCTTTGGGACCGTATATTTTATGTGCGCTCAGGCTCAGCAGGTCAATATTGTCACGGCGTACATCCACATCCGTGCAGCCGACTGCCTGGACCGCATCCGTGTGAAACGGAATCCCATGGGCTCCGGCTATCCGGCCGATTTCTCCGACCGGTTCCAGTGTGCCGATTTCATTGTTGGCAGACATGATGCTGATCAGTGCCGTATCCGGTGTAACGGCCTTTTCCACATCCTCCGGGGACACCCGGCCAAAACGGTCCACCGGGAGGTACGTAACCTGCCATCCTTCCCTTTCCAGCTGCCGGCACGGATTCAGCACGGCGTGGTGTTCAATCCTGCTGGTAATAATATGCCGTCCGCGGCCGGAGGCAGCCCGGGCGATCCCCTGAATCGCCATATTGTCGCTCTCGCTGCCGCCGGATGTGAAATAGATTTCCCCGGGTTCTGCCCCAATGGCTTCCGCCACCTGCCGCCTGGCCTGTTCAACTGCCTGGCGGGCTTCCCGCGCCGTTCCGTAGACGCCCGACGGATTCCCGAATTTCCCGTTGAAATAAGGAAGCATCTCTGCCAGAACTTCCGGCAGGACCGGCGATGTCGCCGCATAGTCCAGATAGATCCTGTTCTTCATGATTCCAAGAACTCCTGTCATTCTGCCGGATGCCGGCGTATCAGAACTGAATCCGGAACAGGGTAAAATTCCGGGTGATATCCGAACGGACAAAATAAACCATACTGAAAAGGATCATCACCAGCAGAAGGACCAGTACCGTTCCGATGATAATGCCGGTAATGTTCCCGGCTTCAAAAACGACTTTGGCCCGTTTTTTCTGGATATCCGCCTTCTCCTCTTCCGACAGCTCCGGCAGTTCATCCTCATCCTCATAAGGGTCATCAAATCCGTCGTCGTAATCTTCCCCGGGATACTCCTCCCAGCTGCTGTTCCCGGCATTGATCCCCGGTTCTTCCGGCAGGGACGGATTCCTGCGGGTTTCTTCCTGCTCATTGCTTTTGAAGTATGCCATCCGGTTCCCTGTCCTCCTTCTCTTTGGCTGCGATATATGCCTTGCTGCCCAGAACCACGACAACCGACGCAATGACGGCGCCTGTCAGTACACCGGAGCTGTCAAGCACAACATCCGTCCACTGGCCTGCCCGGCCGTCCGTCACCAGCTGGTGCAGCTCATCCGTCACCGCATAGAGCGTGCCGAATATCCAGCTGGCCGGAAGCAGGTGTTTCCTTTTGTTTCCAATCCAGCTCTGCAGGCAGAATCGGATCAGCAGTCCGAGCAGGGCATATTCGGTAAAGTGGGCTGTCTTGCGCACCAGGTGCTGAATGACATTGAAAATATCCTGCTGTTCACTCTCCGGCATCCCGTCAAAATCCGGGTATGCAATTCCGATTACAACCCGTGCGAATGTTCCGCTGGTACGGTCCGACCGGTCTGCCGTCTCATTGGAGAAGAAGAAAATCAGCAGCATCACGGCAGCCGTCAGGGTCGTCAGCAGTACCCTGACCCATGTCCGCTGCCATCCCGTCCGCTCCATGCATCCAGTCCTTTCTGTTCATATCCTTTTAACCTTTATATTTTACCGTTTTCAGCCCGGAGTCGTCAAGAGACCGTGTGATGGCAGAACAAAGGCGCGGAAGCCGTCCGCCGCCGCGCCGTGAAAAACGATTCAGTTACTGGAACAGTTCCTTGACCCGGTCCATAAATCCTTTCCGGTTGTCATATTCCCGATCGGAAGTGGTGGCGTCGAACTGCCGCAGCAGGTCTTTCTGCTTGTTGTTCAGCCGTTTCGGGATCTCCACCTTTACCCGCAGCACCAGGTCGCCCTTTCCGGCGCTCCGCAGCTGCTGGATCCCGGCTCCCTTGATCCGGAATTCCGCCCCGGGCTGTGTGCCTTCCGGGATCCTGTATTTGATCGGTCCGCTGAGCGTCGGCACCTCTACATCGCCGCCAAGCGCCGCTGTAACAAAGCTGACGGGGAAATCCAGCAGCAGGTTGTAGCCTTCCCGCCTGAACAGCTTGTGGGGTTTTACGCCCACCACAATATACAGGTCTCCGTTCGAGCCGCCGCGCATCCCGGGTTCGCCCTGGCCGTTCATGATGATCGTCTGGCCGTTGTCAATTCCGGCAGGCACCTTGACCGTTACGGTTCTCTTTTTCCTTACGCGTCCGCTCCCGGCACAGTTCGGGCACTTGTCCTTGATTACCTTTCCGGTTCCGCCGCACGCGGAGCATGTCCGCATCATGGTCATCCATCCGCTGCTCTGGCGTACCTGGCCGGTTCCCTGGCAGGTGGGGCATGTCACAGGGCTGGTTCCCGGTTTGGCGCCGGTTCCCTGGCACGACTCACACAGCTCGTTCCGGTAAATTTCAAAGCTCTTCTGGCAGCCTTTGGCTGCCTCTTCAAACGTAATTCTCAGCTCATAACGCAGGTCATTTCCCTGGACAGGCCCCTGCCTGCGGGTTCCCCGGCCGCCCATTCCGCCGTTGAACAGCTGGTCGAATATATCGCCTACACCGCCGAAATCAAAACCGCTGAACGGATTTCCGCCGCCCATGCCGGCTGTCGGATCCTCAAAGCCGAACTGGTCATATCTGGCCCGGCGGTCCGGATCAGACAGCACTTCATTCGCCTCGTTCAGTTCCTTGAAGCGTTCCACCGCTTCCTTATCGTCCGGGTGCAGGTCCGGGTGGCATTCCTTGGCTTTCTTCCGGTATGCCCGTTTGATTTCTTCATCTGTCGCGTTTTTGCCGACACCGAGCACCTCGTAATAGTCCCGTTTTTCAGCCACCTTATCTCACCTCGTTTCCCGAAATCAGGCCCACCTCCGTCGGGGCGGGCCTGTTTCGTTCATTCTTCCTGTGCTTCCTTATTCAACACTGCCGTCGGCGTTCACGCTGCCGTCGTCATTGGTTGTGCCGGGTTCAGGTCCTCCCTGCCCGCCCATGGGGTTTCCGTCCGCACCGGCCTGCTGCTGGTACAGCTTGCCGAATACTGCGTACACCTTCTGGGTGAAGCCTTCCATCGCGTTCTTGATCTCTTCCGCGTTATTACCCTCGCGAACCTTCTTGAACGCATCGATCTCCGCCTGCACGCTGTTCTTGTCCTCATCGGACAGCTTGTCGCCGTTGTCGCGCAGCGTCTTTTCCGTTTCGTAGATCAGGCTGTCCGCGCGGTTCAGCGTTTCCACTTCTTCACGGCGTTTCTTGTCCTGTTCCGCAAACTGCTCGGCTTCCTTGACGCGCTGGTTGATTTCTTCCTCGCTCAGGTTCGTGCTGGCCGTGATCGTAATCTGCTGTTCATGACCGGTCGCCTTGTCCTTTGCAGATACGTTCACGATACCGTTGTTATCGATGCTGAAAGTAACTTCAATCTGCGGCACACCGCGCGGAGCGGGAGCGATCCCCGTCAGCTGGAAGCGGCCAAGGGTCTTGTTGTCATATGCCATCTGGCGCTCGCCCTGCAGCACATGGATTTCAACGGTGGTCTGCCCGTCAGCCGCTGTGGAGAACACCTGGCTCTTGCTGGTCGGGATGGTGGTATTCCGGTCGATCAGCTTGGTGAAGATATGGCCTTCTGTTTCAAGGCCCAGGCTCAGCGGGGTAACATCCAGCAGCAGCACGTCCTTGACTTCTCCGCCCAGGACGCCGCCCTGGATCGCCGCGCCGATGGCAACGCATTCATCGGGGTTAATGCCCTT
>JAFRTK010000156.1 GCA_017427165.1 Clostridia bacterium | reverse complement strand
GGTTCTTCGCGATCGTACACGAGCGCGAACGTGTTGCCGCGCCGCGCCGCGAACTCCAGGAAGAAGATCTGCGCACGTTGAACGAGACTCTTAACGCCCTCCGGAAGAATATGATGGTGAAAGTGCGCTACTACGATGCCGATGCCTACCGCACGATGCAAGGCGTAATCACGCGCATCGAGCCGATCGAACAGACACTGACGATCGTATCGACAACCATACCGTTCTCTGATTTGGAACGCATCGAGATCATCGGCGAGGATGCCCTCGCCTAAGCGAAACGCCGGAGTGCCTGATGCCTGCCCCGGCATCTAACAGCGCCACGCAACGCGCGAACGTAACTGCCACGCGCGAACGTAGCCGCTAATCGCGGACGCCGTCCTCCATGCGGATTTCCTTGCGCTTGATCTTGCCGCCGATCGTTTTTGGCAGCTCGCCGACGTATTCCACGATGCGCGGATACTTGTACCAAACTGCGCTACACCTCGTCACTGGAGCCGATGAGGGGACTCGAACCCCTGACCTGCTGATTACGAATCGGCTGCTCTACCAACTGAGCCACATCGGCACATCAGCAACGGCTATTATATCAAAGCCCCTCATGTTTGTCCAGCATGAATTTTCGGCCTGTTTTCAGACCGTTTATTCCTTCAGTTTTGCCCGCGCGGAGTCAATCGCGCGCTGCACCATCTCGGGTGCCGGAGCACCGGGAATCTTCCGCTTCTCCACGCAGGAGATCATGCTCAGGTCATCGAAAACGTCCTGCTCAAAGGCGGGATGGAACTGCTTCAGCTCATCCAGCGTCAGGTCCAGCAGGGCCTTGTTCTCGTTGAGGCAGTGGGCCACCAGCTCACCGACGACCTTGTGGGCATCGCGGAAGGCAACGCCCTTCTTCACCAGGTAGTCCGCGCAGTCCGTGGCATTGGTGAATCCGCCGGAAGCGCCGCGCTCCATGACATCCTTCCGGAAGGTCACGGTCTTCAGCATGGCGGTGAATACGGTCAGGCCCTTCACCAGGGTATCCCGGGTGTCAAAGAAGGCTTCCTTGTCCTCCTGCATGTCCTTGTTGTAGGCCAGCGGCAGGCCCTTCATCACGGTCAGCAGGCCCATCAGGTGGCCGTAGACACGCCCGGTCTTGCCGCGGATCAGCTCCGCCACATCCGGGTTCTTCTTCTGCGGCATGATGGAGGAGCCGGTCGCGAAGGCGTCGTCCATTTCCACAAAGCGGAACTCATTGGTGTTCCAGAGGATCAGTTCCTCGCAGAAGCGGCTCAGGTGCATCATGCAGATGGACGCGGCAGCGAGGTAATCCAGCATATAGTCCCGGTCGGCCACGCCGTCCAGGCTGTTTTCGGAAATCTTTGAGAAGCCCAGCAGATCCGCCACCCGTTCCCGGTTCAGCGGATAGGTGGTTCCGGCCAGGGCGCCGGAGCCGAGCACCATGACGTCCGCCGCGCGGTACGCATTGCGGAAGCGGTCCCGGTCGCGCAGGAACATCTGCGCGTAGGCCATCATATGATGAGCCAGCGTGATGGGTTGTGCCTTCTGCAGGTGGGTGTATCCCGGCATGATAGTATGAAGGTTATCCTGGGCGATCGCCAGGATCGCCTCCAGCAGGTCCTCCAGCATGGCTTCCGTTTCCCGGCAGGCCACTTTGGCGTACATCCGGGTGTCGAGCGCCACCTGGTCATTCCGGCTGCGGCCGGTATGCAGCCGCTTACCGGCCTCCCCGATCCGCTGGGTCAGCAGGGTCTCCACATTCATGTGGATATCCTCCGCGTCCACCATCCACTCGATCTTTCCGGCCTTCGCGTCCGCAAGGATATCCTTCAGGCCGGCCACAATTTTGTCCGCGTCCGCCTGCGGGATGATGCCCTGCTCGCCCAGCATCGTGGCATGGGCGATGGACCCGGTGATATCCTGCTCGAAGAGCCGCTGGTCAAAGGAAATGCTGGAATGGAAATCATCCACCAGGCCGTCCGTTGCCTTTTCGAAGCGTCCGCCCCACAGTTTCATAGACAGTACCCTCGTTTCGTTCAGATCTTTTTCAGGGATGCCCGGACACCGCCGGGAACCAGCATTTCGCGGAAGTTCCTCTCGATCTTCTCCGCCAGCGGCGTCTCATACAGGTTCACCGCGAAAATCACGGGATTGGACAGGATGGGCTTCAGCACCCCTTCCGCGGTTTCCGGCTCTCCGAACCGGACGCCGGAAAGCTCCGCCTGCAGGTCCGCCTGCAGCGGATCCGGGGATACCGGGATCGGCTGGCCGTTGTCATCCACCGCCAGCAGGTACCGCAGCCAGGCCGCGATCGCTAGCGGGATGCCCTCGAGAATATCCGCCGAGCCATCCTTCATGCGGCTCTTCACCGTTTCGCCGAAGCGGATCGGCACCTTCTGGCTCGTGTCGCAGGCGATGCGCTGCGGAGTATCGGGCATGAAAGGATTGGGCAGCCGCTGTTCGAGTACTTCCTTCAGGAAGGCTTCCGGCCGGATGATGCCGGGATCGGTGACCACCGGCAGACCCTCGGTGTAGCCGATGCGCTCCACCAGACGCTTCAGGTCCGGATCCTTCATCTCATCGGCAATCAGGGTATAGCCCAACAGGCATCCGTATACCGCCAGGGCCGTGTGCAGCGGGTTCAGGCAGGTGGTGACCTTCATGCGCTCCGTCTTGTTGACGGTGTCCCGGTCGGTCATGTAGACGCCGGCCTTTTCCAGCGCCGGACGGCCGTTCGGGAAACGGTCCTCCACCACCAGGTACTGCGGGATCTCCGCGTTCACAAACGCCGCGATGTAAGTGTGCTTCGCCGTCTGGACGGGAGCCATATCCGCGAATCCCTCCTCCGTGAGCGTCCGGGTGATGGACTCCGCGGGGCGGGGGGTAATCTTGTCAATCATGGACCAGGGGAAGGAGACCTTTTCCTCGTCACCAATCCAGGCGAGGAAGCCTTCATCGGCAAAGCCGTTCTTCACCCAGGCTTCGGCAATCTCCAGCACGGAGGCGCGCAGCTTCTCGCCGTTGTGGCTGCAGTTGTCCATGCTCACCAGGGCCATCGGGGCCGCGCCGTTCTGATACCGGTGCAGCATCAGGGCCGCGGTGACCGCCATCGCGTGGCGCGCCTGCGCCGGGCCGTTTTCCATGTCCGCCTTCGCGGCGCCCAGCAGCTCGCCCTTCATGTCGCGCAGGGAGTAGCCCTTTTCCGTAATCGTATAGGAAGCCATCTGCAGGGAGGGGGAAGCGAAATATGCCTTCAGCCGGTCCCAGTCCTCCGGGAACGACGGGCCCGCCTTCACACCTTCCGCCAGGGAGGCAATCACCTCACGGTCCGTGCCGCCGTCCGGCCGCAGGGAAACCATCAGGGTGAGGGAGTCAAAGGGCTTGTAGATCCGGTCGATAATCTCGTCGTCAAAGGTTTCCGCCGCGATGATGCCCCGATCCGCCAGGCCCGCGTCCAGCAGGCGCTGCTGCAGCCCCGCGATGAACCCGCGGAAGATATTGCCCGCGCCGAAGTGCACCCATACCGGCGCCTCCAGCGTCTTCTGCCGCATTGCCGCGCGGTCGTATTCCGGGAGCCGGACCCCGTGTTCTTCCCATTCCTTCTTATTGATGAGTCCTTCATCCGTCAGATGCATCGCCATGGTGAAAGCCCCTTTCATTCGTGTCGCGCGGCAGGCCGCGCATCCTTTATATTATCTCACCTTCCGCATTGTTTCGCAATACTTTCACAGGCCCGGATTGAGCATCATTTGTTTTTTTGTTCGCCTTGACTTTTTCAGGCGCTACGTTTACCATGGAACACGGAAAATATAAGGAGCGAGGCGGTTTTTTTGATCGTTCTGGGCATCGATCCGGGCTATGCCCTGATGGGCTGGGGCGTCGTCGAATCCGAGGGCAGCCGGATGAAGCTGATCAACTACGGCTGCATTGAAACCAAGGCCGGCGTACCGATGCAGAACCGCCTCCGCACGCTCCAGCTGGGCGTGCGGGACCTGCTGAATATCTACCACCCGGACGACGTCGCGTTTGAAGAGCTTTTCTTCGCCCGGAACGTCACCACCGCGCTGATGGTCGGCGCCGCCCGCGGCGCGGCGATCATCGCCGCCGCCGAATATACGGAAAACCTTTATGAATATACCCCGATGCAGATCAAGCAGGCCATCACCGGATACGGCAAGGCCGACAAAAAGCAGATCCAGCAGATGGTCAAGCTTCTGCTGAAAATGGACGAAATCCCGAAGCCGGATGACGCGGCGGACGCGATCGCCTGCGCGATCACGCACTGCCAGGCCGGCGTCGCGAAAACCCAGTTCCTGATGAAATAATCCCGGAAGGAGGCTTGCCATGTACGCGTTTATCGAGGGCACCGTATGCGAAAAAACCAACGGATGCCTGGTGCTGCAGGCCGGCGGCGTCGGCTGGCAGCTGAGCTGTTCCAACAACACCCTGATGGCCGCCCCCGCCCTGGGAGAGACCATGCGCTGCTTTACCTTCCTTTCCGTGCGGGAGGACGCGCTGGAGCTGTTCGGCTTCGCCACCCGCGAGGAAAAGGAGATGTTCCTCCAGCTGACCTCCGTTTCCGGCATCGGGCCGAAGACGGCGCTGGGCGTGCTGGGCGCCATGCCCCTGCGGGACCTGAACCTGGCCATCCTGCTGGGCGATGTGAACGCCCTGTCCCGGGCGCCGGGCATCGGCAAGAAGACCGCCCAGCGCATCGCGCTGGAGCTCAAGGACAAAGTATCCCAGGCGGATGTTTCCGCCGCTGCCGCCGGATCAGCCGCCGCCGTTCCCGCCGCCTCCATGGCCGCGGACTGCGTGGCCGAGGCGATTGAGGCGCTGACCGCGCTGGGCTATTCCTCCACGGAAGCCCGGAACGCCGTCAGCCAGGTCCGCGACCAGAGCGACAAGCCGGAGGAACTGATCCGGCTCGCCCTCCGCGCGATGGCCGGTATGTAATTTGAGGAGACGCTTTCATGGATGACAGACTGATGAACGGAACCTTCCTCGCGGAGGACGGCGCGGTGGAGCAGACGCTCCGGCCGCATAACCTGCGTGACTACGTGGGGCAGAAAGCGGTCAAGGACAGCCTCGGCATCTATATCGAGGCCGCCCTCTCCCGGCATGACGCGCTGGACCATATGCTGCTCTACGGCCCGCCCGGCCTGGGGAAAACCACCCTGGCCTGCATCGTTGCGGCCGAAATGGGGCAGAACATCCGGGTCACCAGCGGTCCCGCCATCGAGCGGCCCGGCGACCTGGCCTCCATCCTCAGCAACCTGAACGCCGGGGACGTGCTGTTCATCGATGAGATCCACCGCCTTTCCCGCCAGGTGGAGGAAGTGCTGTACCCCGCCATGGAGGACTACGCGATTGATATTATGATCGGCAAGGGTCCCACCGCCCGGAGCATCCGGGTCGACCTGCCGAAGTTCACCCTGGTCGGCGCGACCACCCGCGCCGGGCAGCTGTCCGCCCCCCTGCGCGACCGGTTCGGCATGCTGTTCCGCCTGGAGATGTACTCCCCCGAGGAGCTCAGCCAGATCGTGGAACGCAGCGCCGGGATCCTCGGCGTGGACGCGGACAAGGAAGGCCTGCTGGAGATCGCGCGGCGCAGCCGCGGGACCCCCCGGATTGCCAACCGCATGCTCAAGCGCGTGCGGGACTACGCCGAAGTCCGCGCCGGCGGGCACATCAGCCGCGACGTCGCGCGGGAGGCGCTGGCCATGCTCGATGTGGATGAGCTGGGCCTGGACAAGGTGGACCGGAACATGCTGAACACCATGATGGACAAGTTCTCCGGCGGTCCCGTCGGCCTGGATACCCTGGCTGCGACCACCGGCGAGGACGCTGTAACCATCGAGGACGTGTACGAGCCCTACCTGATGCAGCTCGGCTTCCTGATGCGGACCCCGCGGGGCCGGATGTGCACGCCTGCCGCATGGGCCCATATGAAGAAAAAGATGCCTGCCTCTGCCGAGGAGCAGATCAGGATGGAGATCTGACCGTACGATGAAAACTTCCGATTTTGATTACGAGCTTCCGGAGGAGCTGATTGCCCAGACCCCGGTGGAACCCCGGGACCACAGCCGGCTGCTCATTTACCGCCGGAAGACCGGCGCCATTGAACACAAGCATTTCTACGACATCATCGATGAACTGAATCCCGGGGACGCCCTGGTCATCAACGAGACCCGGGTGATTCCCGCGCGCCTGCTCGGCGTGAAGGACGACACTGGCGTCCCGGTGGAGGTCCTGCTGCTGCGCCGGAAGACCGCCACGGACTGGGAGGCACTGGTGCGCCCCGGCCGCCGGCTGAAGCCCGGCACCACCTGTTCCTTCGGGGACGGGCTGCTCCGCTGTGAGATCCTCGGCAATGTGGAGGAGATCGGCGGGCGCATGGTCCGCTTCTCCTGCGACGGCGTGTTCGAGGAGGTGCTCGACCGCCTGGGCGAGATGCCGCTTCCGCCGTACATCCATGAAAAGCTGGAGGACGGCAGCCGGTACCAGACCGTGTACGCGCGTCTGGAAGGCTCCGCCGCCGCCCCGACCGCGGGGCTGCACTTCACGCCGGAACTGCTGGACCGCATCCGCGCCAAGGGCGTGACCGTGGTCCCCGTGCTGCTGCACGTCGGGCTGGGCACTTTCCGCCCCGTGAAAGTGGAGGACGCGGAGAAGCATGTGATGCACAGCGAGTACTGTGCCGTTTCCGCAGAGGCCGCCGAAACGCTGAACCGCATCCGCCGGGAAGGCGGGCGCATCATCTGCGTCGGCACCACGTCCGTGCGTACGCTGGAGACCATGTCCACGCCGGACGGGATCATCCATCCCGGCGACGGGGACACCTCGATCTTCATCTATCCCGGTGTGAAAATCAAGGCGGTGGACGCCCTGATCACCAATTTCCACCTGCCCCAGAGTACCCTGCTGATGCTCGTGAGCGCCTTCATGGGGCGGGAGGAAGCCCTCCGTGTGTATAAAGAAGCCGTTTCCGAAAAATACCGCTTTTTCTCCTTCGGCGACGCGATGTTTATCGACTGAATCCGGAATCAGCCGAAAACCCTTTCCGCAAAAGGCTTGACATGCATTGAAAAAACGGATAAAATACACTTTGTTCGCAAGTCTTCAAGGGCTTGATGCGGAGCATGCAGGTGTAGCTCAATGGCAGAGCTCCAGCTTCCCAAGCTGGTCACGTGGGTTCGATTCCCATCACCTGCTCCATACCGCATCAATGACTCGGAAGCAATTACCACATTCGCTTTTGAGCGAGACATAATTAAGGAGGGAATCCCCAATGGCGAAAGGACATTATGAACGGACTAAGCCCCATGTAAACATCGGGACGATCGGACACGTTGACCACGGCAAGACGACCCTGACCGCTGCGATCACCATGACGCTGAGCCTGAAGGGCGAAGCGCAGGCGATGCGTTACGACGAAATCGACAAGGCGCCCGAAGAAAAAGCACGTGGAATCACCATCAACACCGCACACGTTGAGTACGAGACCAAGAAGCGTCACTATGCTCACGTTGACTGCCCCGG
>JAFRTK010000155.1 GCA_017427165.1 Clostridia bacterium | reverse complement strand
GTCAGTGTGGCGGCGGCGGTGATCCTCCGGGACGGGAAAGTATTTGCCACCCAGCGGGGATACGGCGCCTACAAGGACTACTGGGAATTCCCGGGCGGAAAGATTGAGCCCGGGGAAACCGCGGAAGAAGCACTGGAACGGGAAATCCGGGAGGAACTGGATACGGAGATCGCCGTGGAGGCACCTTTTGCCCGGGTGGAATATGACTATCCGGAATTCCATCTCTCCATGCAGTGCTTTACCTGCCGGGTGATCCGGGGGAGCCTGGTGCTGAAGGAGCATGAGGATGCCGCGTGGCTGGACCGGGACCGGCTGGACGATGTCCGTTGGCTGCCGGCGGACGAAACCGTGATCAGCCGCCTGCGGGAACTGCTTCCGGCAGGAAACAGGCCCGTTGAGTGAATTATAAAGGCAAGCGGTCATTTCGGCAAGGCAGGCCGGAATACCGAAAAACGCAAAAGCAAAAATTGTAGGCATATATGCTTGCAAAATGAAAAAGAAATCATTACAATCAGACCCGAAGGGGTCCGGAACAGCGCCGGTGTTGATGCCGGCGCTGTTTTTTCAGGCAGGCCCCAAATACAGCAAGGAGAACCGGAGAAAATGAGAACAGCAATTTACGGGGCGGGCTCCCTGGGCACGGTTCTGGGAGCTTACCTGAGCAAAAACGGAGTGGAGATTGACCTGGTCAACCGGAACCGGGCCCATGTGGAAGCCCTGCGGAAATACGGCGCAAGGATCAGCGGAACCGTGGAGATGACGGTGCCGGTAAGGGCGGTCTATCCGGAAGAGATGAACGGGACATACGATATTATCTTCCTGATGACCAAACAGCAGAACAACCGGGAGACCGTCACCTTCCTGAAGGATTTCCTGGCGGATGACGGCCTGATGGTGACCATGCAGAACGGGATTCCGGAGGAGGGAATCGCGGAGATCATCGGGGAGAACCGGACCGTGGGGTGCGTTGTGGAATGGGGTGCGACGATGTTCGCGCCGGGACAGTGCGAGCTGACGTCCGCTCCGGACAGCCTCTCCTTCCATATGGGCGGAATGCCGGGAATTCCGGCGGAACGGCTGCGGCAGGTGAAAGAGCTGCTGGAAAAGATGTGCCCGGTGGAGACCGAGGAAAACCTGCCCGGGGCCCGCTGGTCCAAGCTGCTGATCAACGCGACATTTTCGGGACTGGGCACGGTGATCGGCGGAACCTTCGGCGATGTGACCGGAAATGCGGCCGCGCGGGATGCGGCGGCCCGCTGCATGAAGGAAGTGATCGACGTCGGGCACGCGGCGGGGGTTTCATTTGCCCCGGTTCAGGGAAAGAACATTGTTTCCCTGTTCTACTGGAAAAACGCGCTGAAAAAGGCAGCCGCAAAACTGATCATGCCCATTGCCATGAAGAAGCACGCGGGAATTGAACCTTCCATGCTGCAGGACCTGAAGAAAGGCAAGCCCTGCGAGATCGACGCGATCAACGGAGTGGTCTGCGAGTGGGGAAAGAAGACCGGAGTGAAAACCCCGGTGAACGACAGGATTGTCCGGATCATCCACGAAATCCAGGACGGCACGCGGAAAGCGGGGCCGGAGAACCTGGCACTGATCCTGTAACGGCACGATGGCAGCCGGGAGAAAAACTCCCGGCTGATTTTTGTTCAATATCAGGCATTGACAGGAGCAGGGGAAGGGTGTAATATCTGATTAAACGATTAAATAATCGTTTAATTGACGAAGCAAAGGAGCGTCCCGGACATGAAGAAGACCTACAAAATCGAAGTCGACTGCGCGAACTGCGCCAATAAGATGGAGGAAGCCGCAAAGAAGGCACCCGGAATCCGGGAGGTTACGGTCAATTTCATGACCCAGAAGATGATCGTTGTCTTTGAGGAGGGTGCGGAACCTGAAGCGGTCATGCAGGACGTGCTGGCCCGCTGCAAAAAGGTGGAGGACGACTGCGAGATTTACCTGTAAGAACCGGAAACAGGAACAGAAAGAAGGGGAGGTCCCATGACGAAGAAGCAGAAGAAGATGCTGATCCGGATCCTGGCGGCGGCCGCGATGCTGATCGCGCTGCATTTTGTGCCGGAGGACGGGCCGCTGCAGGGAATTCCGCTGTTCCTGATGTATCTGATCCCTTACCTGACAGTGGGATACGATATCCTGAAGAAGGCGGGAAAGGGGATCCTGAACCGCCAGGTGTTTGACGAGAATTTCCTGATGGCGGTGGCGACCATCGGCGCGCTGGCAATCGGGCTGGCGAAGACCGGGGACTATGTGGAAGCCGTGGCGGTGATGCTGTTCTACCAGATCGGCGAGCTGTTCCAGAGCTACGCCGTGGGCAAGAGCCGCCGGAACATCAGCGAGATGATGAACATCCGACCGGACTATGCGAACGTAATGGTTGACGGACAGCTGACCCGCGTGGATCCGGACGAGGTGGAGACCGGCACGCAGATCGTGGTGCAGCCCGGGGAGAAGATCCCGATTGACGGCATCGTGGAAGAAGGCACTGCAACCCTGAACACCAGCGCACTGACCGGCGAAAGCCTGCCGCGGGATGTGCAGCCGGGCGACGAGGTCGTCAGCGGCTGCGTGAATATGAGCGGCGTGCTGAAGATCCGCACGACCCGGGAATTCGGCGAGAGCACGGTATCGAAGATCCTGGACCTGGTGGAGAACGCCAGCTCCCGGAAATCCCGCTCGGAAAACTTTATCTCCCGATTCGCGAAGTACTATACGCCGGCTGTGGTCTTCGGCGCGCTGGCACTGGCGGTCCTGCCGCCGGCAGTCCGCGGCCTGTTTATGGGACTGGACCCGGAATGGGGCGACTGGATTTACCGGGCGCTGACATTCCTGGTGATCAGCTGCCCGTGCGCGCTGGTGATCAGCATTCCGCTGAGCTTTTTCGCCGGAATCGGCGGCGCCGGCAAAGCCGGCATCCTGGTGAAAGGCTCGAACTACCTGGAGGAACTGTCCCGGACGGGCGTGATG
>JAFRTK010000154.1 GCA_017427165.1 Clostridia bacterium | reverse complement strand
GATACAGATGCCGACTGCCAGCACCAGTACAGCCGTCACAGCGAAAACAAAGCCTTTTCCGCTTCTGCCGCTCCTGCGGGCAGCCAGCACCAGGCCCCATACCAGCATCACAGCGGCAAGCACCTGCTGGAAACGGACAAAGCTGAATTCCAGGAAGCCGTCATACCGCAGGCTTTCAAGCAAAATCCCGCCGGCGCCGCAGAGGATCAGGAACTGAATCCAGGTATCCCCGTCCCGCCGCCTGCCGCGCAGCATGCTGACAGCAAGGACAAGGAACAGGACTGCCGCAAAAACAGCGGCAATCCGGTAAGTGGCAAGATAGCTCAGGTCATAGGCATCCTTTGCAATGAAAAAGCCTTCGGCACGGGTTCCTTCCGGAAGGGAACGGCTGATATTGAATCCGTCAATCCGTTCCTCCGCAAGCCGTTCCGCAATAATAAACAGGCACGCGCCGACAGATGCTGCATCCAGTATCCGTGCTGGCTTTTCTCCCATAATCCGGGCGCTCATCCATGCTCCGAGCATGATACCGCCGATTGCGCCGAACAGGCTCCAGCCGCCCCGGTCCGCAAGGAACCAGGCGCTGAAGGGAATCATACTGCCGAATTCCTGGTCCATCAGGCAGAATGCCAGCCGGCTGCACACAATTCCCAGGACCAGGCAGAGCAGGCCGGCAAGCGGGGCAGTTCCCGGCCGTGTTTTCCGCACACGGCAGACCACCCCGGCTGCCGCCAGCGCACAGGCGGCGCCGATGGCACAGCATAGGCCGAACGGGTACATCTCCATACCCAGGAGACTGATGCGTACGGCATCTTCCCTTAACATCATCGGTCTTTCCAGTCCTTTACCATTCAGATTCCGGAACAGCGGTGGCGAAGTAGATAATATCCTTCTGCTGCCGGTCACCGGCGACCTGGTCGCCTTCAAAGTAGAGCAGGGTCGTCAGCTTCCCGTATTCATCTGCCGGACCGCAGAGAATCATTTCGGAAGTGTTCCCGCCGTCCAGGTTATAGGCCTGTACACAGCCAAGGTCATACATAATCTGGGCAAGTCCCTGCTGGCTGATGCCGGCTTTGTCATTTCCGCTGGTGCGGCCTTCCACAAGCACCATCACATAGCTCAGGGGGCCTGTCTGGCCGATTGCCGACCGCGGCTCCCGGCCGTGGGGATTGTACCCGTAATGCTCATCAATCGTCAGCAGTTCCCCGTCCTTGACCAGCGCCGGCCCGAACGTAAACGCGTTCACCACCTGGCGTCCTTCCTCTTTCATGACATTCACAAAGTATGGCTTGTCATCCTTATGGAGGCCCTGGGATTTGATGAACAGGTGGAAATCTCCCAGGTCGTCAATGATCAGGATATCCTTCAGGTTGTTGGTCTTGCTCCGGATCTTTTCTGTCATCCGGTACTCAAATGTGGTCTTCTTCGCGTCGCTCGTATACCGGTCGCCGTTGATGGCAGCAATGGCATGCGTATCCCGTGCCAGTGCCTTGAACAGGACGGTCTTGTTGTTCTGTGCGGTACCGGCCACCGCCGTGCGGAACTGGCTGGCATCCGCAATCCGGACAAATGTGATATGGACGGTAATTCCGTTGATAACCCGTGTCTCCACTGAAACACGGATGCTCTGGTCCTCGTACCCGTTCTCGGTATACTTGTCCGGGTTCGGCAGCGGCGGAACGGTAAAATCCAGGGGAAGCTTCCACTCCGGATTGATATGCAGCTCGCCTTCAACAAACGTCTCCACGATCACGTCCCCGTCTGTTTCCTGGCTGTCCTCGTCTTCTTCCGCGTAAGCCGACGGGAAAAGCAGGCGGCCGAAGTCGATCTCCTCGCTTCCCTCGTCCTCCGCCTCTTCCTCTTCCGCGTCGTCCTGCATCAGCCTGGCCTTTTCATTGTCCAGGATCTGAGGAGACGAAAGCACAAACGGCATGGATATTATAATCGCCGCGCACAGCAGCGATATCAGGATCCGGATTGGCAGTTTCATGTCTTACTCTTCCTCTTCTTCGTCTTCGGCCATATGCGTATTGGCAATGTCAATCAGCTTCTGGGCGAGTTCTTCATCTTCCACCAGCTCGAATTCCTCATCCTCCGCTCCGTCTTCCCCGGTGACAGGGACCACTTTGCAGACAATGCATTCGCCTTCCTGTTCAGTGCCTTCCGTTCCGTTTTCGGTCAGCAGGGCATATTCCTCCCCGTTATAGAAGAAATAATCCACAACACTGAATTCATATTCCTGGCCGTCCTCATCCTCAAAGACGATCACGTCCTCTTCCATACCTTCCATTCCGTTCATTTCATTTTCATTCATTGTCCGACACTCCTTTCATATCGTTTACGCCGAAATTATACCGTTATCCGGAATCTTTGGCAAGTTGACTTTCCGGTCCGGACCACGTATTATTGAGTCGGCGGAACACTTTTTTTCTGCAGCGGATGCCTCGTTCCGTCCTTTTCTTCCACGATAATGCTGTCGAGCATGGCCTTCAGGTTCTGCCTGTATCCGTCCAGGTATTCCCGGCGCAGTTCCGCCTGTTCCGCCAGCTCGGCTTCGGTCAGCCCGGTCTCTTTCTTCTTCCGGGCAAGCTCATTGATACGTTCGATCTTTTTCGGATCCATTTCTGTACCCTTTCTGGTGCGGTAGTTTAAGGAGACGCATGTTATTATGATTCAGGGAAAATGGTTTGCCCCCGGGGACGATATTTCCCCGCTCATTTCTGTCCGGGAATCTGTTTTTTCCCGCGGCGCGGATGATCTGGATCCGCTCAGCTGGAATGCCCTGATCTATGAGGATGGCATTCCCTGCGCTGCCGGCCGGATCTGGTATCGGGACGGCGCATACTGGCTTGGGGATATCGGAGTGCTCGAAAACCGGCGCGGCAGGAAGCTCGGGGATCTGACGCTCCGCCTGCTCCTGTACAAGGCGCAGTCCCATGCGGCCCCGGAAGTTCATCTCCTTTGTCCCACCGGTTCCGAAGGATTCTTCTCCCGGCTGGGATTCCGTGCCTGCTCAGCCTCACCGGAGGGAACCGAAATGATGCTTCCCGGGGACCAAATCGACCTGGACACCTGTAAAGGCTGTCCGAAAACCAACTGTCCCGGCCGGAAGTAAATCAGGTTTCCCGGCTGTCCCTTCCGGCACTCAGGATCAGGGCTGCCGTCAGCAGGGCGCATCCTGCGGATGCGGCGAAGTTCGCGATTTCGCTTCCCATGGACAGGATTCCGGCTTCCTGGAGCAGGATCAGCGTTCCGCAGCCTGTCACAGCAATCCATTCCAGCGCGGTCATGACCGCGCTTTTTTGTTTTTGCCCCCGCCGCACTGTCCAGATGCCCAGGCAGATCAGTTCGGCTGCCATGGCCAGCAGGATCACCAGGCTGAAAGGACCCGTCCGGGGCGGCTCGGCCCGCAGTCCTTCCGTAACACTTCGTACCGCTCCCCACAAACAAAGAACGGTGATCAGCACATCTCCGTTCCCGGGCAGGTCTTTTTTCCGGACAATCAGCCAGATGACCACTCCGGCCAGCAGAAGAACCGCAGCGCAGAACTCTGCTCGGCCGGGAACAAACAATCCTTCCGATGTAAGCCACGGAATGCCCCGGATCGGCTGGAACAGCGGTTTTCCGTTCCCGGTGCTTCCCGCAAAGGCGTCAAATGCTTTCCATGCGGCAATTCCGGGCAGCAGGCCAAATCCGAAGGCATTCGCCCAGTGCCCGGCTGTCAGCCTGCCGGTGCTCCTTTTACGGATGTCCAGTATCCACAGCAGGGAAAACAGCAGGATCATAAACAGGGTCGCGCCGAGTCCCGCAAGTGCAATCGTCCTCATATCATGCCGCCTCCCGGAATACCCAGGCCTGCTGCAGCCGGTAACTGAGGAAATACAGTGCGGTATCCATGACCAGCTTGGCCAGCCATCCCGCTACCCCGATCTTTCCCAGCAGCCACACACCGAGGTTGGAAATACAGATCACCGCAACACATACCAGGGCATATTTCAGGGCGGTATTCCGGCCGCTTCCCTTCTGCCTGAAAACAAGGTTTTTGTTCAGCTTATAATTGACAACGGAACTGATCAGCCGTGCTCCCCATCCGCTGATGTTCACATTCCAGAGGGAGCCGGTCGGAATTCCCCAGCCGGGCAGCAGCCATTCCCTCAGGATAAACGCGGCCGCCTGGTCGATCAGCACGCAGAACAGGGATGAGCCCATAAAGCGGAAAAAGCTGCCCAGGATCACCTTGTAAATCCGCCATGAATCCCGTATCGGATGGAAGTGGGTTCCTTCATTTCCGTTCTCGTAGATCGTTTCGATCGTTACGGGAATCATGGGAATTCCCGCCCGGGCGCAGGCAATCAGCACCTTCATTTCATACTCGTACCGTTCGCCTTCAACCTCTGCCATAAACGGCAGTTCTTCCCGGCGGAATGCGCGCAGTCCGGTCTGCGTATCCGGCAGCCACTGTCCGTACAGCAGCCTGAACACTGTGGATGTAATCCGGTTTCCTGTCCGGGACTTGGGCGGAATATCCGGCAGGTTGAAATCACGGCTTCCCAGGTACAGGACTTTCTGTCCGTCCGCTACCTTCTCCGCCAGGCGGATACAGTCGCGGACCGTATGCTGCCCGTCCGAATCGGCGGTAATTACCGTCCGGTATGTTCCGGCAAGCTCCATGATATAGCGGTAACCGGTTTTCAGCGCAACACCTTTCCCGCGGTTCACCTCATGCCGCAGGACCGTGGTGCGAGGAATTTCCGCAACTTCCCGGAATACCGGCTGGTAATCTTCCCCGCTGCCGTCATCCACCACAACGATCAGCCCGAATCCGCTCTGTTCCAGTTCGCGGATATAAGCGGGCAGCCGTTCGTCCGGTTCAAGCGACGGAATCAGGATCACCGCGTCCCGGACCGCCTGGTTGGTTTCATTCATACGAAGCATTTCTCCCTTTTATGCTTGTCTGGCCCGCAGGCTTCCGCCGATATCAAATGCGATCGCGTCATTCACATATCCAGTCAGGCGGAACTGTTCATCCTTCAGCACCCGGCGCAGTGTCACCTGCTGGTCCGGCAGGATTTCATGATTGTAGTTCAGGATCACCGCTTCCGGTTCGGAACGCGTCATGGTTTCCGTACCCAGGATGTTGCACAGCCAGTCCGCATACCGCGTGTTATTGACGTGCCCGTTCACATCCAGGTCCGTATAGACCGGGGAATGAACGGAAACAAACTCATCGCCCTGCAGCTGGCCGACAGTGGCAGGAAGGTTCATCGGAACCGTCAGGTCCCGGTTGTCCGGAATCAGGTGCGCGATATCGCCCGGGGGCAGCATATGCCGTGTTTCGGTGTCCATCAGAAGCCAGAGTGTGCCGGCCTTGCCGATCATTTCCCCGTCCTTGTCCAGGAAAATGTAATACCGGGGAAAGAAACAGATCCGGGTCGGCATGGGAAAGGTGGAAAGCGTCACCGTTTCCCCGATCCGCGGATACCGGTTCATCCGGAGCTCGATCCGGGACAGGACCCATACCATATTTTTCTTCAGCAGTTCATCCCTTCCGCAGCCCAGCAGGTAGCTGTGCGCTCCCGCAGCTTCCTGCATGGATTCCAGGATGGCGCTGATCCGCCATTGGCCGTTTACATCACAGTCCCGGGTCAGGATCCGGATCTGTTCCTCATAAGTCTTCATCATATGCGTTTGCTCCTGTGGTTTCTTTGTTTTTCCTGTCCGATCGCCTGCAGGTATTCTGTAAGGTCCGGGAACGGATCCAGCCGGCTGTCACTCTTCAGGTACAGCGGATGGTGGGGATGTCCCGCCTTGCTCCGCGGGCCGGCCGTGAACCATGAGGCGCCGTACCGGTTGCCGATTTCCGCCATATCCAGCACGCAGCGGCTCAGGTAATCCCGTTTTTCAATCACCGCGCCCCAAGCTGCCCAAAGATCCGGCTTCCCGGACCGGGAAATATAATCCATAATCCACGTAAACGCCTTCATGTTCTCCGCATGCAGGTACGGGTTCATGGTCTTTTCCATGTCATCCGGATCCGTCGCCCTCTGGGCGTAAACGTTGAACATGATAAAGGAATCATATCCGTTGAACAGTGCGATTCTCTGTGCGCTTTTCAGTGTGTTGTCCAGCCGGTCCGGCACAGCTGTCGACGGGTTGATCCCGATACATACCAGCGGATGGCTTCCGCGGGTACCGAGAATATACCGGTATTCGCTGTAATGGTCCGGTACATAAATCCAGCGCTCCCGGTCATAGTCGGAAGCGCCGGGAAGCAGCGCCTCCTCAAAGGAGAGTACGCCGGCATGGAATGTGTCGCTTGCAGGAATGTGCCGCATGGCTTCAGCTGAGGGGCCGGATCAGGATCAGGGGCGTCAGTTCGCCGCCCTGCCCGGACGGATTGTCAGCCATGGCATCCTGGATTTCCTCGTCAGTCAGCGGAAAATCCGTGCATTTGCCAAGCTGGTTCTGGTCAATATCGTTGGCATCCATCAGGACCACCGGAATTCCGGTCTTCTGCTCCAGTTCATCACACAGTTCCTGTGCGTTTTCATTGTTGACCAGCGCAAGGTCCTTGTACCGTTCAAAGGAGGAGCGGTAGTAGAAACCGTCAATGCCGGCAACGCCCTTCCCCACAATTTTGTAAAACAGGCCTTTAACGCCGAACGGCTTGGTAATCGCCGATACCACAGATGCGAATACCACCCGCGGCGCGCCGACCATATTGATCGCCAGCTGCAGCTTATAGGGATCATGCATTCCGATACCGGCAACGGTTTCACTGGCATGCGGCGACAGCAGCTTCGCCCAGAATCCGGGCTGGACCTGTTCCTTGGTAAACACGTTCCGGGTGCACATGGCCATCACCTTGGCCCCGAAGGAAAGGACATCCCCTTCCTGTGCAATCGGCAGGACGTATTTCTTTACCAGTTCTGCCTGGTCCTCGCCGACTTCCACAAAGTGGGTCTGGATCGCGAACCGGTCATACTTCCGCCCGTTTTTTCCGGTAACAGTCCCCCGGTCGAAATAGGTAACTCCGTTCAGCTCCCGACGCTGTTCCTCCAGGTTTTTAGACGGCGTGTTCCCCATAAGGCACCTCCGGTTAGTCGTGTTCAAAATATTATATCGTCATATCTGTTGTATGTCAACGTTCAGCCGGGCCGTACATGTTGTGTCGCGCTTTGCCGTTCATGCGAAAAAAAGTTCCTCCGCATCGGAGGAACTTTCATAGTCTTCAGTACAGGCAGAGATAAATACCCAGCCAGTGGGCAGCTGCGCCGAACAGCACAAAGAAATGCCAGATAAAGTGGGCACCCCTGCGTTTCAGTGCAAACGGGATGATTCCGAGCGTATACAGGACTCCGCCGCCCAGGGTAAAGATCAGGAGCGGGATATTGTCGTGGAACATCCGCGGCAGGAAAGCCAGTCCGCACCAGCCCATCACAATATACAGCGCGACGTGGGCGGAATGGGCTTTCTCCGGCCCGAACACACCGATCATCGTAATTCCCGTTACAACCACCGCCCACTGGACGGCACAAAGGGCGGTTCCCCATCCGCCTCCCCAGTACAGGAGCCACAGCGGAGTGAATGTTCCGCCGATCAGCAGGTAAATCCCGATGTAGTCAAACCGCCGCCACAGCCGTTTCACGCCGGATCCCCACCGGAATGCGTGGTACAGGCAGCTCATCAGGAACATCAGGATCAGGCATGTCCCGTAAATCACGGAGGAAACAGCCTTAATTCCCGTATCGGATTTCACAAGCAGCAGGACAAGTCCGGCAATGCCGGCCAGTGCGCCGATCCCGTGGGTAACCGCGTTTCCCACTTCTTCCAGGACAGACCGGCGCGGCGGTTCCCTGCGGATCTGTCCTTCTTTTTCAGCCTTCGGCATTCTGCACCGTATCCCCGCTGCCTGCGTCAAGCGGCTTCATCGTCGGGAACAGCAGCACGTCGCGGATCGTGGCGGAATCAGTCAGCAGCATAATCAGCCGGTCCAGGCCGAAGCCCAGACCGCCGGTCGGGGGCATGCCGTATTCCAGGGCATTCACGAAGTCTTCATCCACTTCCGCGTGGATTCCCTGGGAAGCCCGCAGCGCAACCTGCTCCTCAAAGCGGCGGCGCTGATCCACAGGATCGTTCAGCTCGCTGAACGCGTTCCCCATCTCATGTCCGGTGATGAAGAATTCAAACCGTTCGGTCAGTTCAGGATTATCCGGCTTCCGCTTGGCCAGCGGGGAAATCTCCACGGGATAGTCCATGATAAACGTCGGCTGAACCAGGGAAGCCTCGACATATTCGTCAAACAGCGCGGCCAGGCAGTCGCCCTTCCGGGCATCCTTTTCCACATGGACTCCCCGCTTGTCGCAGATTGCGCGTGCTTCTTCGTCGCTCTGCCACGCGGAATAGTCTTCCCCACAGGCTTCGCGGACCGCGTCCGCCATGGTAATCCGCTTCCAGGGTGCTTTCAGGTGGATCACCTGTCCCTGGTAATTTACATCCGTTGTGCCGAGGGCTTTGATGGCGACAAACTCATAGAGCTGCTCCACCATCTCCATGATATCCTTGTAATCCGCATAGGCCTGGTAGGTCTCCACGGAGGTAAATTCAGGATTATGGGTTGCGTCCATTCCCTCATTCCGGAAAATCCGGCCGACTTCATAAACGCGTTCAAATCCGCCGACAATCAGCCGCTTCAGGTACAGTTCCGTCTCGATCCGCAGGAACATGTCCAGGTTCAGGGCGTTGTGATGGGTCCGGAAAGGCCGTGCGCTGGCGCCGATTTCCAGTGTGTGCAGCACGGGGGTATCCACTTCGATATACCCATGGCTGTCGAGGAATTCCCGCACCGCGGCAATAATCCGGCTCCGTTTCCGGAAGGTATCACGCACTTCCGGATTCACGATCATGTCCACATACCGCTGGCGGTAACGCAGGTCCGTATCCGTCAGCCCGTGGTATTTCTCCGGCAGCACCTTCAGGCTCTTGCACAGCAGTGTCACGGAAGTGGCATGCACGGAAATCTCCCCGGTCTGGGTGCGGAACACAGTTCCCTTCACACCCAGGATATCCCCGATATCATCCTGCTTGAATGCCGCGTAGGATTCTTCTCCCACATCATCACGCCGGACATAAATCTGGATATCCCCTTCTCCGTCCAGCAGGTGTGCAAAGGAAGCCTTGCCCATTACGCGGCGGCTGGTCATGCGTCCGGCGATGGATACTTCCCGGCCTTCCAGTTCTTCGAACCCGGCAAGGATTGCCGCGCTGCGGTGTGTCACATCAAACCGTGTGATCTCATAGGGGTTTTCTCCCGCGTCAATCAGCTTCTGCAGCTTCTGGCGGCGGATAATCTCCTGTTCGGTCAGCGGCGGGGTCAGGGGGGTTACGGGATAATCTGCCATATAATCTTCCAACCTTTACTTACATCTTCTTGATCGACAGGACCTTATACCGGAGCGTGCCCGCCGGAATGGTAATGGTCACGGTCTGGTTCCGCTTGGCGCCCAGGAGGCCGGCACCGACAGGGCTCTCATTGGAGATCTTGTCCGCTGCAGGATCGGCTTCATTCGCGCCGACAATCGCGTATTCATAGGTGTCGCCTTCGTCCAGGTCCTTGACCTTGACGATCGTGCCGATGGATACCCGTTCTGTCGTGATCTCATCATCCGCCACAACGGTTGCGGTACGGATCGTGGCCTGCAGGCGGGTGATCTCAGCTTCCACCTTGGCCTGTTCCTTCTTGGCTTCGTCATATTCGGCATTTTCACTCAGGTCGCCGAATCCACGGGCAACGGCAATCTGTTCGCTGATCTCGTTCCGGCGAACGGAAACCAGGTAATCCAGCTGTTCCTCCAGCTTTTTCAGGCCGCTTTCTGTCAGAATCGTTCCTTTTTCGTCTGCCATGCTCCTCAGGGCTCCTTTCACACATATAAGAAACACCCCGGCGCCGTCAACGGGGCGATAGAGTGTTTCCGTATCTTCTAAGGGCAAACGGATTATACCCGTTTTATGTATTGTTGTCAATCAACCCGTTGGTTTTTACCGTTTCAGAAGGTCCAGCGCGGTCTTCAGCAGGTCTCCGACCGTATCAGCCTTCCGGACAGCCATTTTGATGCCTTCCTTTTCGATGAAGTTCAGCTTGTGGTCCTTGTTTTCCTCAAACCAGTCCATCAGGAGCTTCA
The DNA here is from genome assembly GCA_017427165.1 of Clostridia bacterium. Taxonomy (GTDB): domain Bacteria; phylum Bacillota; class Clostridia; order Christensenellales; family Aristaeellaceae; genus Aristaeella. Next base: position 36,511 of record JAFRTK010000154.1, on the reverse strand, counting down.
GGTCTTCCGGATTCATGTTCGTTCCTCCTCTTCATTTGTTTCGGTTCCGGGTTCCAGTTCCAGGATGATCAGTTCGCAGGGATTGTTGATCCGCGGGATCCGGGGTTTTGCGGCATTCGTCATACCCCGGGAAACCAGCATTTTACCGCCGTCATGGATCCCGTGGGTCAGGCGCGGAAACAGTCCCTGCCCCGGTGCGTACAGGCCCCGGCCGAACAGCTGGACCTGCCCGCCGTGGGCATGCCCGCAGACAGTAAAGTCAATATCCTTTCCCCGTACATAATCCCGGTACATTTCCGGATGATGGCACATCAGCAGTTTAAACGGATCTTCTGACGCGAAACGATCCAGGAACGCCTGGTCCGGGATACCGGACAGGGTGCTGCTGACACCTCCGATCAGGATTCCCCGGAATTCCGTATACCGGTCTTCCAGCAGTTCCGCCTTGCTTTTCCTGGCCGCTGCCAGGTACTGCTCCGCATCCCGGAACTTTCGTTCATGGTTTCCGATGGAGTAAAACACCGGTACAATTCCCGGAACCACCTCCAGGAAACGGTACGCGTTCCGGTTGTCCCGGCGGTGCCGGTCCACCAGGTCCCCGGGAATCAGCACCGCATCACAGGCGGAAAAATCTTCCAGCATATCATCAAACGGGGCGCTGTGAATATCCGGCGCTGCGGCCAGGCGCAGCTTCTCAGGTATTTTCGGCGACCGGATCCGGTGTACTGTCCGCTTCCTCTGCATACTTTCCTCCCCGGTGGTTTCCGTTCTTTTCCGGACGGGTATATATAATCAGGCATGCTGCTCCGGCAGCCAGGAGGATCAGGATATACAGGCCGCCTTCCAGCACCAGTCCCCGGATTGCCAGGCCGGTCTGGCGGCTCATACCCTCAGATACCCGGCTGATCATTTCCTGGATCCCCGCCGTCCCGGCCAGGATCATGCAGAAAGCAGCCGCAATCCCGGCGCCGCCGAACGCGGCGCCGTAATACTTAAGTGAAGTACGGGCCTTCCGGGCGGTCAGCAAGGCGATCATTCCGGCCAGCAGCAGGCAGGCAGCCCCTCCGAGCGCGGGAAACCGGGATGCCGTACGGACCGCGCCGGGCAGGTCAACCCGGCGGTTCAGGTACCGCACGCCGAAGGCAATCAGAGAAGTCCGGACCGGCATCGCTGCTTCCTGCACCGTTTTCTCGATCTCTCCGGCCGCTTCCGCAGCCTTATCAAACGGATCACCGGAGACCTTTCCCGGGTCCATGGTTTCCATGATTGCCGGAATCAGGGATTCTGCGGACCAGGACGGTACACTTTCCATGATCCCTTCCGTTGCGATCCGGGTCCACCATCTGGCCATCTGGATATTCAGTTCGGAAATATCATCCTGCGGAATGGCACGGATGACCGGTTCTGCGGAAAAACCGTCTTCCTCCGCCAGGTCCCGGACAGCACCGGCGATTTTTTCCATCTGCCCGGCAATCACTTTCCGGTCTGTGGAAATCCGGATATGGCTTTCCTCGGATGTCAGCATCCGTACTGCGGTTATACTCAGCAGTGTGCACGCCAGAGCCACGGTCAGCAGCACAGCACACACCCATGCGGCAATCCGCGCGGGTATACACGGGTTTTCCTTTTTCGTGCTCATGCCTTCACCACCATTTTGATCAGGATGCCCAGCAGTTTCCGGATGACCGGTCCGTACCGGAGCGCCAGGAACAGTGCGCCCGCGATAATCGGGGCAGCGGTCAGTACCGGAAGCCAGAATATCCGCATCCTTTTGCCGGAACGGGTTTCAGTGCTCACTTTTGCGGGTCCGCTCCCTTCTCCTGTGTCGTTTCTGCTGCTGGTCGTCCTTCATCGGCGCGTCTCCGCGCAGGGCCAGCAGCCGGTCGCGTAGCCGGGCTGCCCGTTCGAATTCGAGCTCCTTCGCCGCGCTGATCATTTCCTCTTCAATCTGCCGCATCAGGGCTTCACGCTCATCGTCATTCAGCACCGCAGAAGATGTCTCTTCTACCTTCCGGGTGATTTCCAGCACGGAACGGATTGCGTTCCGTACTGTTTCCGGCGTGATTCCGTGCGCTTCGTTGTATGCCTGCTGCAGTGCCCTGCGGCGGTTGGTTTCGGACATCGCCTTCGCCATGCTTTCCGTCAGGGAATCGCCGTACAGGATCACCCTTCCGTCCACATTCCGGGCCGCCCGCCCGATCGTCTGTACAAGTGACGTCTCACTGCGGAGGAATCCTTCCTTGTCAGCATCCAGGATCGCCACCAATGCGACTTCGGGAAGATCCAGGCCTTCACGCAGCAGGTTGATGCCAACCAGGACATCGAATTCGCCCAGGCGGAGGTCCCGGATCAGCTCCATCCGCTCCATGGTCTGGATATCGCTGTGGAGATAGCGTACCTTGATATCCAGTTCCTTCAGGTAGTCCGTCAGGCTTTCCGCCATCCGTTTTGTCAGGGTGGTCACCAGCACCCGTTCCCCGTTCTGGGTGACCTTCCGGATTTCACCCACCAGGTCATCCACCTGTCCGGTCGCTTTCCGGAGGATTACCTGGGGATCCAGCAGGCCGGTGGGACGGATAATCTGTTCCACGATCTGGTCGGCCCTTTCCCGCTCATACGGGCCGGGTGTCGCCGAGACAAAAATGGTCTGGCCGATGCGGCTCTCAAATTCCGAAAACAGCAGCGGCCGGTTGTCAAACGCGGATGGCAGCCGGAATCCGTAGGAAACCAGGGTTTCCTTCCGTGCGCGGTCGCCGTTGTACATGGCCCGGATCTGGGGAACCGTCACATGGCTCTCGTCAATCATGACCAGGAAATCCCCCGTAAAGTAATCCAGCAGGGTATACGGCGCGTCACCGGGCTTACGGCCGTCAAAATACCGGGAATAGTTCTCAATTCCCTGGCAGTATCCGATCTCCCGCATCATTTCGATGTCATAACGGGTCCGCTGGGCAATGCGCTGCGCTTCCAGCAGCATTCCCTTCTGTTCGAATTCCGCAATCCGTTCGGCAAGGTCCTTCTCGATATCGCCGATATGCTCTTCCATATGGGCCGGATCAGTAGCATAGTGCGTCGCCGGAAACAGTGCGGCATGCTCCAGCGTGGCGAGCACGTGGCCGCTCACCGCCTCAATCTGGGAAATACGTTCAATTTCATCCCCGAACAGTTCCACGCGGATTGCCTTTTCGTGTTCACCGGCCGGAATAATCTCGATGACATCCCCGCGGACGCGGAATGTTCCCCGGTCAAATTCCGTATCATTCCGGTCATACTGGATATCCACCAGGTCCCGGATCAGTTTCTGCCGGCTGTATTCCATCCCGGGCCGGAGGGAAATCATCTGCCCTTCATATTCGCTCGGATCGCCCATGGAGTAGATGCAGCTCACGGATGCAACGATAATCACATCCTTCCGCTCCCGCAGCGCGGCGGTTGCGGAGTGGCGAAGGCGGTCGATTTCATCGTTGATGGACGCGTCCTTTTCAATATAGGTGTCCGATGATGCAATATAGGCCTCCGGCTGGTAATAATCATAATAGGAAACAAAGTATTCCACCCGGCTGTCCGGGAAGAAGGCCCGCAGCTCGCTGCAAAGCTGTGCGGCCAGGGTTTTGTTGTGTGCGATTACCAGGGTGGGCTTCTGTACCTTCTCGATTACGGAAGCCATGGTAAATGTTTTTCCGCTGCCGGTTACGCCCAGCAGAATCTGGTTTTTCATGCCGGCCCGGATTCCCGCCGCAAGGGCTTCAATAGCCTGCGGCTGGTCTCCGGATGCGGAATAGGGTGCCTTTAAAACAAACTGATCCATGCCGGTTCCTCATCTTTGGGATAGCGCATTGTAACGATCTCGCCGTCTCGCGCGGTCCATGTCCGGGCAAAAATCTCCCGGGTTTCTTCCAGGTATGCTTCCGGATCTTCAATGCTCGTGCTGAAATGCGTCAGCAGCAGAGCGGAAGGCGCGGCCTCATGTGCGATTTCCGCTGCTTCGGAAAAGAGCATATGGTGGTTTTTAAGCGCCTGCGGGCGCTTGTCTTCCGTTCCGTACATGCCTTCCAGGATCAGCAGGTCCGCATCCCGTGTATATTTCCTCAGGGTTTCACATGGCCTTGTATCAGTGGAAAACACCAGTGTGATCCCTTTTCGTTCCTTTCCTGCAACGTCCTGCAGGGTATAGATCCCGCCGCCTGCGCGCACGGTTTCCCCCTCCTGGAGACGTTTCCAGACCTGCATGGGAATGCCCAGGGCTTTTGCCCGTTCCGGATCAAACTCGGCGCTTCTCGGAAGGTGGATCCGGAAACCGAAGCACGGAATACCGCCATGGTCAACCGGAAACGCCCGGATCTTCAGTCCGATTGCGTCCAGTTCGCCGCCGGTGGCGGGAATTTCATGCAGCATCACCGGATAACTCAGCGGGGGAACAATTACACAGAGTCCCTCCACCACGCGTTTCAGTCCCTTCGGGCCCCAGATATGGAACGTCTCGTCCCGTCCGGCCTTTTCCAGGCTCAGCAGCAGGCCGGCCAGCCCGGTGCAGTGGTCCCCGTGGTAATGGGTCAGCAGGAGACCGTCCATGCACCGGAAACCCCAGCCCAGCCGGCGGATACCCACCTGGGTTCCTTCGCCGCAGTCAATCAGGAGCCCGCGCCCGTTCACCCGCAGATAGACAGATGAAAGCGCCCGGTCGGGAATCGGAAGCGTACCGCCCGTACCCAGCATACAGAACTCCAGCATCCGGTTCCCCTCCTTCCGTATCTGCATACAATATCAATGATATCATACCTTCTTTTATGGAAATCCGCAACTGCCGCGGCGTCCGGAAGCATACACGGAATATACAATATATGCATCATATTTCCCATAATATGCATTCTTTCTGAATATTGCATGTTCCCGATTGTTTTCTAATTGTTTATTTGAAAAACATATTGACAATCCCTCCGGCCGGGTGTATATTTCCGTGCATAAACATGCACGAAGGAGGGGTTTTCATGAATAAGGCGGATATCAAAAAGGTTGTTCTCGCCTATTCGGGCGGTCTGGATACGTCCATCATCATTCCCTGGCTGAAGGAGAATTACAACAATCCGGAGATCATTGCTGTTTCCGGCGATGTGGGACAGGGCACCGAGCTGGACGGCCTGGAGGAAAAGGCCCTGAAAACCGGCGCGTCCAAGCTGTACGTGCTGGATCTGAAGGATGAATACGTGGACGATTATATCATTCCCACGATGAAAGCCGGCGCTGTGTATGAGGATTATCTCCTCGGCACCAGCCATGCGCGTCCCTGCATTGCGAAGGGGCTGGTGGAAATCGCGCTGAAGGAAGGCGCGGACGCCATCTGCCACGGTTGCACCGGCAAGGGCAATGACCAGGTCCGCTTCGAACTGGCTGTCAAGCACTTTGCGCCGGATATGCCGATTATCGCGCCCTGGCGGGAGTGGGATATCCAGTCCCGGGATGAGGAAATCGATTATGCTGAAGCCCACAACATCCCGCTGAAGATCACACGGGAAACGAACTACTCCAAGGACAAGAACCTCTGGCACCTCAGCCACGAAGGCCTGGATCTCGAATATACCGGCAACGAGCCGCTGTATGAAAAGCCCGGGTTCCTGGAAATGGGTGTTTCCCCGATCAATGCACCCGATGTTCCGACCTATGTGACGCTGGATTTCGAAAAGGGTGTTCCGGTCGCGATTGACAGTGAAAAGATGTCAGCAAAGGACATCATCCTGAAGCTCAATGACCTCGGCGGAAAGAACGGTATCGGCCTGATCGACATCGTGGAAAACCGGCTGGTCGGCATGAAGTGCCGCGGCGTTTATGAAACCCCCGGCGGAACCATTCTCTACAAGGCGCATGAAGCCCTTGAGTCTGTCTGCCTGGATAAACTGACCATGCACGAAAAGCAGAAGCTCTCCATCACCTTTGCCGAACTGGTTTACAACGGCCTGTGGTTCTCCCCGCTCCGGGAAGCGCTTTCCGCTTTCGTGGACAAGACCCAGGAGCATGTCACCGGCAAGGTAAAGCTCAAGCTGTATAAAGGCAACATCATCAAAGCCGGCGTCTGGAGTGATTATTCCCTCTACTCCGAGGACATCGCCACCTTCGGCGCCAGCGATTACAACCAGAAGGACTCCGCGGGCTTCATCACCCTCTTTGGCCTTCCCACCAAGGTGCAGGCCCTTGTGGACGCGGCTAACGCGAAAAAGTAATCGTCTCTGCGGACCAATCCCGCCCCGTATTTCGCGGCGGGATTGGTCTTATTCCGAATCAGTTTTTTGCCGGAAAGGATTTGCGCATGACAAAGGTTTTTATTGACGGCAGCGCCGGCACCACCGGCCTGCGGATCCGGGAACGGCTCTCCGTCCGGCCGGATCTTTCGCTGGTTACACTTCCGGAAGAGCTTCGCAAGGATCCCGCCGCCCGCGCTGACGCGCTCAACGCGGCGGATATTGCGTTCCTCTGCCTGCCGGATGCCGCTGCTGTGGAATCCGTCTCCCTGGTCACCTCTCCCTCGACCGTCGTGATTGATACCTCTACGGCCCATCGGACGGCGGACAGGTGGACTTACGGGTTTCCCGAGCTGGCCGGACAAAGGGATAAAATTGCCGTGTCAAAGCGCATTGCAAACCCCGGCTGCCATGCCAGCGGTTTTATTGCCCTGGCCGCGCCGCTGGTTGCCGCCGGCGTTCTGGAATCCGGCGTCCGCCTTTCCTGCTTCTCGATCACCGGATACTCCGGCGGCGGCAAAAAAATGATCGCCGATTACACGGCAGCCGGGCGGGATCCGCTTCTCGATGCCCCCCGCCAGTACGGGCTGTCCCAGACCCATAAGCACCTGCCGGAAATGGCCGCGGTCTGCGGCCTGCAGTATCCGCCCGTGTTCTGCCCGCTTGTCGCACCCTATTACGCCGGTATGGAAGTAACCATTCCGCTGACCCCGGCGGAGACCGGTGCCTCCATGGAGCAGATCCGTGAAATCTACCGGGATTATTACCGCACCGGCCTGGTCTCTTTCCGCGATGCGCCGGATGAATCCGGTTTCCTTTCCGCCGGTTCCATGGCGGGCCGGGATGACATGGAGATCTCCGTGTTCGGCCGGGATGACCGGATCCTGCTGGTTTCCCGTTTTGACAATCTGGGCAAGGGAGCCTCCGGTGCCGCAATCCAGAACATGAACCTGGCGCTCGGCCTGGATGAGGCGGAAGGCCTTGTGAGGTAAGGGATGGATAAATACAGTATTATGCCCATGACAGAGGACGATTATGATGATGTCCGTGCCCTCTGGATGACAATCCGCGGTTTCGGAATCCGTGCGCTGGATGACTCCCGCGAGGATGTGCAGCGTTTCATCCGCCGAAATCCCACCACCAGCGTGGTGGCCCGCATGGACGGCCGGATTGTCGGTTCCATTCTCTGCGGATCGGACGGACGCCAGGGCGCGCTGTACCATGTCTGCGTTGCGCGGGAGTACCGCCGCCGCGGAATCGGCACACACATGGTCGGTTACTGCATGCATCAGCTGCGCCTGATGGGAATCAACAAGGTATCCCTCATCGCGTTCGCTTCCAATGATGCCGGAAACGCCTTCTGGAAACAGATCGGGTGGACGCGCAAATCGGATGTGAACTATTATGAATTCGTGCTCAATGAACAGAACATCACACGCTTTATAGGAGAAGAAGGACAATGATTTCTGAAATCACCGGCGGTGTAACCGCTGCCAAAGGCTTCCGCGCCGCCAGCTGCGCGGCCGGTATCAAGTATCAGGGCAGGACGGATATGGCCATGATTGCCTGCAGCGTTCCATGTGCGGTTGCCGGAACCTTTACCTCCAACCAGGTCAAGGCCGCTCCCGTCCTGTGGGATATGGATGTTGTTTTCCGGAAAAAACAGGCACAGGCTGTGGTGGTCAATGCCGGAATCGCCAATGCGGCAACCGGTGAAACCGGCCTGGCTCTCTGCCGGGAAACCGCGGAATACACCGGAAACAGGCTGGGCATCCCGTCTGATTCGGTCCTGATCGGCTCCACCGGTGTCATCGGTCCCAATATCCCGGTCGACCGGATTTCCGCCGGTGTGGACATGATGATTCCTGCCCTGGCGGATACTGCGGAAGCGGGAACCGCCGCAAGCAGGGCGATCATGACCACGGATACCGTCAACAAGGAACGCGCTGTCCGGTTCACGCTTCCCGGTGAGAACGGGGAAGACGTAACGGTCACCCTCGGCGGAATGAGCAAGGGTTCCGGCATGATCCATCCGAACATGTGCACCATGCTCGCCTACCTCACCACCGACTGTGCTGTGGACCAGGCCCTGCTGCAGCAGGCGCTGCGGGATGTTGTGAAGGATACCTTCAATATGATCTCCGTGGACGGCGATACAAGCACCAATGACACCCTGCTGGTCCTGGCCAGCGGGCTGGCCGGCAACCGCCCGGTTGTTTCCGCTGAGGATCCCGGCTATGCCGTTCTGAAAGCCGCGCTCTTCACCGTTTGCCGGAACCTGGCAGTCCTCATGGCGGGTGACGGCGAGGGAGCAACGCATCTCATCGAGATGACGGTTACCGGTGCCGACACGAAGGAAAATGCCCGGACGCTGGCACGCTCCGTGGTTTCCTCCAGCCTGGTCAAGGCAATGATCTACGGGAAGGATGCCAACTGCGGCCGGATCCTCTGTGCACTGGGTTATGCCGGTCCCGCGTTCAATCCGGACCGGGTGGATCTGTACCTGCTCGGAAATTCCGGCAATGTCTGCTTCTGCCTGAACGGCCGTGTGCAGGAGTTTGATGAGGACAAGGCGCTGGAGATTCTGTCCGGGCATGATGTCCGCTTCACGGCGGATATGCATATGGGCAGTGAATCTGCGGTGGCCTGGGGCTGCGACCTGACTTACGACTATGTGAAAATCAACGGGGACTACCGGAGCTGAGGAGAAGAACAATGCAGAATGAATTCACCAACATGGAACGTGCGGAGGTCCTGACTGCCGCCCTTCCCTATATCCGGAAATACACCGGCAAAGTGGTTGTCGTCAAGTACGGCGGCAATGCCATGATCAATGAGACGCTGAAGCAGCAGGTAATGGAGGATATTGTCCTCCTCTGGCTGATCGGTGTCCGTATTGTACTTGTTCACGGCGGCGGTCCTGAAATCAACGACCTCATGGACCGGCTGGGAAAGAAACCGGAATTCGTCAACGGCCTGCGCGTCACCGACAAGGAAACCATGGATATCGTCCAGATGGTGCTTGCCGGCAAGATCAACAAAACGCTGGTCAACCTGCTGGAGATGAAAGGCGGCAAGGCTGTCGGCCTGTCCGGAATGGACGGGCGGCTTCTGCAGTGCACCGTAAAGGATGAGCGTCTCGGTTTTGTCGGGGAAATCCAGAAGGTACATATCAATCCGGTTACAGACCTGCTGGACAACGGCTACATTCCGGTGGTATCCACCGTGGGATGCGACAAATCCGGCAATGCCTACAATATCAACGGCGATACGGCTGCGGCATATATTGCCGGTGCCCTGAACGCTGAAAACCTGATCATGATGACGGATATCGCCGGCGTCCTGCAGAATAAGGACGATCCCTCCACCCTGATCCAGGAGATTTCCCAGGATGACCTTCCCGCCCTGTATGAGAGCGGAGTCATCTCCGGCGGTATGATTCCGAAGGTGGAATGCTGCGCCACCGCGCTGAAGCGCGGTGTGAAGAATGTGGTCATCATGGACGGCCGCGTTCCCCACTCCATCCTCATGGAACTGCTGACCGATGAAGGCGCAGGTACGCGTTTTTCCCGTTCCGAGCCGAAATACGATGACCGCAAGGAAGGCTGGGAATAACAGCGTTTTTCCCCAATACGACAGGAAAAGAGCGTGAGTGATATGTCCGTTATGAATCTGGACCGGGAATATGTTGCCAATACCTATAAGCGGTTCCCGCTGGAGATCGTCTCCGGCAGCGGATCTGTTGTCCGGGATGCCGGCGGCCGGGAGTATATCGATATGGGTTCCGGAATCGCCGTCACCTCCTTTGGGATTGCGGATCCGGAATGGATTGCGGCTGTGGAAAAGCAGATCCACACGGTGCAGCATATGTCCAACCTGTATTACACCGAACCATGTGCGCTGCTGGCGAAAGCCCTGTGTGAGAAAACCGGCATGAAAAAGGTATTCTTCTGCAATTCCGGGGCGGAAGCCAATGAATGTGCCATCAAGGTGGCCCGGAAATGGGCAGCGGAGCATAAGGGACCGTCCTGCTCCACCATCGTAACGCTGAAAAACAGCTTCCACGGCCGCACCCTGACCACGCTTTCCGCCACCGGGCAGGATCACTACCATGAGCTTTTCCAGCCCCTGACGCCCGGCTTCGCGCATATTGATGCCGGCGACATGGACGCCCTTGCCGCCCTGTGCGAAACCGGAACGATCGCCGCCGTGCTGGTCGAATGCGTGCAGGGCGAAGGCGGCGTTATTCCGCTGGATCCGGAGTTTGCTTCCGCACTCGACCGGTTTGTCCGTGAGCAGGATATCCTCCTTATGGTCGATGAAGTCCAGACCGGCAACGGCCGTTCCGGACAGATGTATGCCTATATGCATTACGGGCTCCATCCGGATGTGGTTTCCACGGCCAAGGGCCTGGCCGGCGGCCTGCCGATGGGCGCCGCCCTGCTCTCGGAAAAGGTGCAGCATGTCCTTTCCTATGGCGACCACGGTTCCACCTTCGGCGGAAACCCGGTTGCCGCCGCGGCCGCGCTGTCCGTGGTAAACCGGCTGACGGATGATTTCCTTCAGGAAGTCCGCAGCAAGGCCGATCTGCTCCGGAGCCTGCTCGAAGCATGTCCGGGGATTAAGTCCGTATCCGGCCTGGGCCTGATGCTCGGCCTGGAAACCGTCAAACCGGCAGGTGAAGTGGTCGCCGCCTGTATGGAGCGCGGCGTGCTCTGCCTGACTGCCAAAAATAAGGTCCGGCTTCTCCCCGCCCTGAACATTCCGGAGGATCTCCTCCGCAAGGCTGCCGCGGTGATCTGCGAAGTCTGCGGATAAATCCCGGTTCCCTTGGGCTCCCGTATCCCGGTATACCCTGCGCAGTCCGCAGAATTTATAAAAAACCGGAGGACGCTGTATGTCATATCTTGTTCTGGCCAATGGCACTGTCTTTGAAGGCCGCCGCATCGGCGCGCATATGGACCGGATCGGTGAACTGGTGTTCACCACCGGCATGGAAGGATACCTGGAAACGCTGACTGATCCCAGTTATTATGGCCAGATTGTCACCCAGACCTTCCCGCTGATCGGAAACTACGGTGTCATCGAGGAGGACTTTGAAGGAAACAGCACGCTTTTCGGCTATATTGTCCGGGACCTGTGCGATACGCCTTCCAACTTCCGTTCCGCCTATCCGCTGAATGAGTACCTGGTGGCCAAAGGAATCCCCGGCCTGTGCGGTGTGGATACGCGGGAGATCGTCCGGATCACCCGGGAAGAAGGCGTCATGAATGCCATGATCTGTGATGAAATTCCTTCGGATCTCAGTGAAATCCGCGCGTTTTCCGTCCGGAATGCCGTGGCTTCCGTTTCCTCCAACATAAAGGAATACTTCCCGGCTGACGGGGAGGAAAAATGCAAGGTCGCCCTGATTGATTACGGTGCAAAGCACAATATCATCCGCAGCCTGCAGAAGCGGGGCTGTTCCGTCACGGTATGGCCGTCGGACACCGCTGCGGAAACCATTCTGGCCTCCGGTGCGGACGGAATCATGCTGTCCAACGGTCCCGGGGATCCCAAGGAAAACACGGCCTGCATTGCCGAGCTGAAAAAGCTGATCGGGAAAAAGCCGGTCTTCGGCATCTGCCTGGGCCACCAGCTGGCTGCCCTCGCCCTCGGCGGCGATACCGTCAAGCTGAAATACGGCCACCGCGGCGGCAACCAGCCGGTCCGCGACCTGGCAGCCGGCCGGACCTATATTACCTCCCAGAATCACGGCTATGCGGTTGTGGCGGGTTCCCTGAAGGGTACCGGAACGGAATCCTTCCGGAATGCCAATGACGGCAGCTGTGAAGGAATGGATTACCCGGACCTGAACTGCTTCACTGTCCAGTTCCACCCCGAGGCCGCGTCCGGTCCCCGGGATACCGCGGTCCTGTTCGATCGTTTTGTGGAAAGGATGATGAAAAATGCCTAAAGACAGTTCCATCAAAAAAGTCCTGGTGATCGGTTCCGGTCCGATTGTCATCGGACAGGCCGCTGAATTCGACTACGCCGGTGCCCAGGCCTGCCGCGTACTGAAAGCGGAAGGCATCAATGTGGTCCTGGTCAACTCCAACCCCGCCACCATCATGACGGACCAGCACCTGGCGGATGAAATCTACCTGGAACCGCTGAATGCTGCTACGGTCCGCCGTGTGATCGAAAAGGAACGCCCGGACGGGCTGATTGCCGGTCTCGGCGGACAGACCGGCCTGACCCTGGCCATGCAGCTGAGCCGTAACGGAACGCTGGATGAGTTCGGTGTCCGCCTGCTCGGTTCCCCCATTGAGGCCATCGAGCGGGCTGAAGACCGCGAAAAGTTCCGGGAGACCATGCTGAACGCCGGCCAGCCCTGTGTCCCCTCTGAAATTGCGGAAACGCTGGAAGACGCCCTCAGGGCAGCCTCGGACATCGGCTATCCGGTCATTGTGCGCCCCGCCTATACGCTGGGCGGCAGCGGCGGTGGTATTGCTGCGAATGAAGCGGAAATGCGCCAGATCGCCCGAACCGGCCTGGATGCGTCTCCCATCACCCAGATCCTGGTGGAAAAGTGCATTTCCGGCTGGAAGGAAATTGAATTCGAAACCATGCGGGACGCGCAGGGCAATGTCATTGCAGTCTGTTCCATGGAAAATGTGGACCCCGTCGGCATCCATACCGGCGACAGCGTGGTCGTTGCCCCGGCGCTGACCCTTTCGGACAAGGAATACCAGATGCTCCGCACCGCCTCGCTGGATATCATCAGCGCCATCGGAATTGTCGGCGGATGCAACTGCCAGTTCGCGCTGAATCCGGATTCCTTTGAGTACGCGGTCATTGAAGTCAATCCCCGCGTCAGCCGTTCCTCCGCCCTGGCCAGCAAGGCCACCGGCTATCCGATCGCGAAGATCACCACCCGCCTCGCCCTGGGTTACACCCTGGATGAAATCACCAATGATATCACCGGAAAAACCTGTGCCTGCTTCGAACCGACCGTGGACTATGTGGTCGTCAAGTTCCCGAAGTGGCCCTTTGATAAGTTCTACGGTTCTTCACGCCGCCTGGGAACCCAGATGAAAGCCACCGGTGAGGTCATGGCCATCGGCCAGCGCTTTGAGGAAGCCCTGATGAAGGCAGTCCGCGGCGCAGAAATCTCCCTCGATACGCTGAATGCCCCGCCGCTGACGGATGAGCCGGTCCGCGACCGCCTTGCCCGCCAGGATGACCATCGGCTCTTTACGGTCTTTGAAGCCCTGAAGCAGGGGCTGACTGTCGATGAGATCTTTGAGATCACGAAAATCGACCGGTTCTTCCTGTACCGTCTCCGTGCCATGGCGGAACTCGAACAGCGGACGCAGGGCAAAGGCCTGCAACCCGGGGATTATGAGTGCTTCAAGCGCATGGGCTATCCGGATAATGCCATCAAACGCATTACCGGTGCAGAATCTGTGCCCGGCTGGAAGATGAGCTACAAAATGGTCGACACCTGCGGCGCGGAATTCGCCGCGGAGACCCCCTACTTCTACTCCTGCACGGACAAAGCCTGCGAATCCCGGAGCCTGAAGCGTTCCGGCCGTCCGGTCGTCATCGTCCTGGGTTCCGGTCCCATCCGGATCGGCCAGGGCATCGAGTTTGACTATTCCTCGGTCCACTGCGTCTGGACGCTGCGCCGTATCGGGTACGATGTGGTCATCATCAACAACAACCCCGAAACGGTCTCCACCGACTATGATACCGCCGACCGGCTCTACTTTGAGCCGCTTACCCCGGAAGACGTCATGAATGTCATTGAGGTGGAACAGCCCGTGGGCGTTGTGGTTGCCTTCGGTGGCCAGACCGCCATCAAGCTGACGCAGTTCCTGAATTCACAGGGCATCCGCATCCTGGGCACCAGTGCCGAATCCATCGATATTGCGGAAGACCGGGAACGCTTTGATGCGCTGCTGGAGCAGTTCGGCATCCGCCGTCCCCGCGGCATGGGCGTCCGCACGATGGAGGAAGCGGTTGCCGCGGCGGAAGAGTTGGGCTATCCGGTTCTGCTCCGTCCCTCCTACGTCATCGGCGGCCAGAATATGACCATTTCCCGCAGCCGGGCGCATACGGAGGATTATATGCGCCGCATTCTCGCCGGCGGGATTGAAAACCCGGTTCTCGTGGACCAGTACCTCCCCGGAATCGAGCTGGAGGTCGATGTTATCTCCGATGGCCGCGATGTCCTGATCCCCGGCATCATGGAGCATATTGAGCGGGCCGGCGTCCACAGCGGCGACTCCATCGCCGTCTATCCGCCCTTCAACCTTACGGAGAAGTTCCAGGAAAAGATCTGCGATATCTCCACCAAGCTGGCTCTGGCACTGGGCACCAAAGGCCTGGTCAATATCCAGTACCTGATCTTTGACAATGAGCTGTATGTCATTGAGGTAAATCCCAGGGCATCCCGCACCGTACCGTATATTTCCAAGGTCACAGGTGTCCCGATGGTGGACCTGGCGTCCCGCGTCATGCTGGATGAGCCGCTGAAGGACCTGGGCTTCGGCACAGGGCTGTACAAGGCCCCGCCGTACTGCGCCATCAAGGTGCCGGTTTTCTCCTTTGAGAAACTGAACGATGCAGACTCCATCCTTGGTCCGGAAATGAAATCCACGGGTGAAGTCCTCGGCATCGGCATCACCAAGGCGGAAGCGCTGTTCAAAGGACTGTCCGCTGCCGGTTTCCACCTGCCCACCGCCCGGGAAAAGAACAGAACCGGTGTCCTGCTGTCTGTGGAAGACGAGGACTTCCCGGATGCGATTGCCGTCGCCAAACGCTGTTATGACCAGGGAATCAGCGTATACGCCACCAAGGATACTGCCCGTGCGATTTCCGCGGTCGGCATCCATGTCACTCCCGTAGCGGATCCGAAAATCAGCGATGAGATCTTCGGGCTCATGGAAAACGGCTCTGTAAACTACATCATATACACCGGTGCTGTCAAGGATGACACCGTGGGCGACTATACTGCGCTCCACCGCCGGGCCATGGTCCTGGGCATCCCCTGCATGACATCGCTGGATACCGCCAATGCACTGATGGATATCCTGGGTTCCCGCTTTACCCTGGAAAACACGGAACTGGTGGATATCAACTGCATGCGCCGCTGAAAACATCCATCAAAAAAGCCGGTCCGGCAGGACATCCGTCCTCCGGATCGGCTTTTTCAGTCTTTTTCCGCTGCCTTACAGCATTTCCTCCGCCAGTTTCTCAATCTGGGCCTTGTTTTCCTCGTTCATTGCGGACATGATCCGCACGGTGGTTTCGGCAAACGTGGTGTCCTTGCAGTCTTCCAGCATGCCGTGCATCACCTTGGCCGCCATCGGCGCCCAGCTGCCGTTCTCGATCAGGCCAATCTTCCGGCCCCGGAAACCGCGCTCCGTCAGGTGGTCTATGAACTGCTTCATAAAGGGGAAAATCTCCGCGTTGTAGGTGGTGGTTGCCAGGACCAGCTTCCCGTAGCGGAACGCGTCCTCAACGGCTTCGGGCATGTCGCACCGCGCCAGGTCGTTCACCGCCACCTTCGGGCATCCCTTCTCCTTCAGCTTTTCCGCCAGCAGCTCCACAGCCTTCTCCGTGTTGCCGTATACGGAAGTATAGCAGATAACGACGCCTTCGCTTTCCACGCCGTAGGACGACCAGGTCTGGTAAAGGTTGAGATATGTGTCGAGATCCTCCGCCAGCACCGGTCCGTGCAGCGGACAGATCGTTTTGATTTCCAGTGCGGCTGCCTTTTTCAGCAGGGCCTGTACCTGGGCGCCGTACTTCCCGACGATGCCGAAATAATACCGCCGGGCTTCGCAGGCCCAGCCTTCCGGATCCTCCGCATCCAGCGCGCCGAACTTGCCGAATGCGTCCGCGGAAAACAGCACCTTGTCCGTGCAGTCATAGGTCATAATGACTTCCGGCCAGTGAACCATCGGGGCCGTGATGAACTTCAGGGTATGGGTGCCCAGTTCCAGTGTATCGCCCTCACCGGCCACAATCCGCTTTTCGGCGAAATCATCCCCGTAGAAGTTCTTCATCATCGTAAACGCCTTGGCAGAAGCGACAATCTTCGCCTGCGGGTATTTTTCCGCAAAAGCGAGGATATTGGCGGAATGGTCCGGTTCCATGTGCTGGACAACCAGGTAATCCGGCTGCCGGCCTTCCAGCGCTTCCGCGAGATTGTTCAGCCATTCCGTTCCGAAATGCCGGTCCACGCTGTCCATCACGGCAATCTGCCGGTCCAGGATTACATAGGAATTATATGCCATGCCTTCAGGAACAATATACTGTCCCTCAAACAGGTCGATCTGATGGTCATTGACGCCGATATAGCGGATATCCTTTGTGATGTTCATCGCCGGTCCCTCTCCTGTTTTCTGTTTTTTGGATTATTGTTATTATACATGTACTTCTTTCCGCGTGCAACCGGTTCATATTGCCCGATATCTTCTCTTTCCTTCCGATCTATGGTATGATGGCTTATCAGAAATCATTTCCGGAGGCTTGTCCAATGCGTATTGCTGTGCTCGATGCTGCCACGCTCGGCAGTGATCTTTCCCTTGCTCCCCTGGATGAAGTCGGGGATGTCACAGTCTGGCAGACCACCGCGCCGGATGAAGTGGCTGCGCGTGTCCGGGAAGCCGATACCGTCATCATCAATAAAATCCGCCTGAACGAATCCAATCTGTCCGGCAGCCGGGTCCGGCTGATCTGTGTGGCCGCCACCGGGTATGACAATATTGATACTGCCTGGTGCCGTGCACACGGAATCACGGTCTCCAATGTGGTCGGGTATTCCACGGACAGCGTCGCCCAGCTCACGGCAGCCATGGCGCTGTACCTCACCAACCGTCTTCCGGAGTATACCCGCACTGTCCGTACAGGCGATTATACCCGAAGCGGAATCGCCAACAAGCTGTCACCCGCCTTCCATGAGCTTGCCGGAAAAACCTGGGGAATCGCCGGTTACGGCAATATCGGCCGGAAGGTTGCGGCAATCGCCCGCGCGCTGGGCTGCAGGGTCATCGCCTATAAGCGGACCCCCGCGCCGGATGTGGAATGCGTGGATCTTCCGTCTCTCTGCCGGGAATCCGACATCATCAGCGTACATCTTCCGCTCAACAGCGAAACACGCGGCCTTTTCTCCCGCGAGATGATCTCCCTGATGAAACCGGATGCGCTGTTTATCAATGTGGCACGCGGTGCAGTCACCGATGAGCAGGCTCTGGCGGACGCAGTCCTGGAAAACCGTATCGGCGGTCTGGGAATTGATGTCTACACACAGGAACCGTTCCCGGAAGATCATCCGTTCTATGCCATCCGGTCGGATGACCGGGTGTGCCTGACCCCGCACATGGCCTGGGGTGCCCTGGAAGCACGGCAGCGCTGCCTGCAGGAGATAATCCTGAACATCCGGGCATTTGAAATCGGAACGCCCCGAAACTGCGTCAACATCTGATTCTGAACAATCCCCCATCCCGTATACGAAAGGTCGTTTTTATGAAAAAGCGGATTTCACCGGTCACCTTCCACTATATGATCATCACAGCCGGCTTCTGGAGTTCCTTCTGCGTCTTTGTCCAGTATGCCGCCGTATTCCTCCAGGGAGCCGGCTACACCAATATGGAGCTGGGGCTCATCATGGCGGTCGGCAATGTTGTCGGAGCGGTCCTGGGCCCGGCCCTCGGTGCCTGGATTGACCGCAACCGGAATATCCGCCATGCCCATGTTATCAATGTGCTGCTGGCGCTTCAGGCAGCCCTGCTCATCCTGCTCCGGATCAGTCCGGTCAAAGGGATTGTCTGTTCCGTCTGCTTCACGCTTTATATCGCGATTGCCCTTCCGGTCAACGCAGTCAACCTGGACCTGTGCGTCCGCCTGGAGCATGCGAAAACCGATTTCAACTTCGGCTTTGCCCGTTCCATGGGCAGCTTCTCCTTTGTTATTCTTTCTACCGTCCTGGGATTCCTGACCGAAAGGCTCGGCTACCGGATGCTGCCCTTTGCCGGCCTGGCGGTCACAGTCCTGCAGCTTTTTGGCAACCGGCTGGTAGACCGGGATCTCCGGCAGGCGGAAGCCCTCCTGCCTGCGGACAGCACAGCGGTTTCCGCCAGGTCCACTTCGCTGATTGGCTTTTTCCGGGAGAACAAGGCTTTCGGGCTCATGCTGTTCGGCACAATATTCATTTATATCGCGCATAATATCGATGGCAATTTCCTGATCAATGTGGTCCGGAATGTCGGCGGAGGAGAAGCCATCATGGGTTATCTTGCCGCATATACCGCCATTGTGGAAGTCCCGGTTATGATGTTCGCGTCCCGCCTTCCGAAGCGCTGGACCACGGTTCAGTATATCCGGGCATCCTTCATCTTCTTCGTGATCAAACTGCTGGCCTACGCACTGGCGCCGAACGTCCCGCTGCTCTTTGCTGCCCGGACGCTGCAGGCCCCCAGCTATGCGCTCTACACGGTCCTGATCGTCAGCTATGCGGATCAGGTCGTGGACCGGAAAGATTCTGCCAAGGCCCAGAGTCTGGCCTTCAGCATGACCAATATCGGTTCGGTATTGTCCAGCCTGATCGGCGGCCGGATGTTCGATACCGTCGGTGTCCGTCCAACCATGCTCACCGCAGTTGCAATATGCGCGGTCGGTGCGGCCATCGCAATTGCCGCCACCTTCATCCGCCGTTCCGGAACGGAAAGGCAGTCACTTCGTTAACCGTTTCCGCACATGAAAAAAGACCGGATTTCCGGTCTTTTTTCAATTTACTTGTCAAACTGGGGGGGAACCGGCTTGGTGACCGCTTCCAGCTGTTTCTTACGGCGCGCTTTCACTTCCTGCGGAATCGCCTGGATATCGCCGGCCTTGGTCAGAGCCATCTTCGTCAGGCTCGGGCCGATCAGCTCGTAGACCAGCACAGAGAACAGGATAATATTCCGGATCAGTGTCCCGGGGCCGCCGCCCAGCACTCGGTATGCGGTTGTGCACATTCCCAGTGCGACACCGGCCTGCGGCAGCAGCGTGATTCCCAGGTATTTCCGTACGGTTTCCGGGCTGTGCGCCAGGTCGGAAGACAGCCGCGCACCCAGGTATTTGCCGATGGACCGGGCTACGATATAAATCAGTCCGATCAGGACCACGGTAATGTCGGAAAACACGTCAAACTGCAGGGCCGATCCGCTCAGCACAAAGAACAGGGTCAGCGCCGGGCCGGACCAGCGGTCCGCCTGCAGCATCAGTTCCTCGCTCAGCGGGCAGTAATTGCAGAACACCGTACCCAGCATCATGCACACCAGCAGCGAGGAAAAACCGAAAGTGAAGCTTCCGACCGGGATCTTCAGCTGGCTCACCGCCACGGTCAGCATTACGCTGCCGACAATCAGCGCGTTACGGTTCCGGTGGGAATGGAAGTACCGCTCCAGGAATGTCAGCAGGAATCCGACGATTCCGCCGAAGCCCAGGGACAGTACCACCTCCATCAGCGGTTCAATAATCAGGGCGGCAACATTGGCGGTCCCGTTTTCCATCGACTGTGCAATACCGAAAGAAACGGCAAACACGATCAGGCCAACCGCGTCATCCAGCGCGACGACCGGCAGCAGGACGTCAGTTACCGGACCTTTGGCCTTGTACTGGCGCACGACCATCAGGGTGGCTGCCGGTGCGGTAGCGGCAGCGATCGCGCCCAGGGTGATCGCCACCGGCAGGCTGATTATTTCGGGATTGATAAAATGGAGTCCGATCAGCACTGCGTCCACAACGATCGTGGTGATCACCGCCTGCAGGATACCGATGATCGTTGCCTGCTTCCCGGTATGCTTCAGTTCGGACAGGCGGAATTCATGACCGATCGCAAACGCGATAAAGCCCAGTGCCACATCGCTGATCACAGCCAGTGAGTCTACCTGCGCAGACGTAGTGAATCCGATCCCGGTCCGGCCCAGCACACACGGTCCGATCAGCACGCCGGCTACCAGGTATGCCGTCACGTCCGGCAGCTTTAATTTCACAAACAGCCGGGTCATCAGGAGCCCGGCAAACAGTGCCATTGAGATTAATAAAAGTTCCTGCATTTTCTCCTTAACGCTTCCCTTTCATTCTCCAAAAATCGCCGGCAGAAATAGCGTTTTCGCTTCTGCCGGACGGCATTGTATCACTGTTTCCGGAAATATACAAGGAGAATTATTTGATTATCTGCAGGCCCTTTGGGGTTCTTTTTTCATTGTCCCCGCAGGGCATGAAAAAAGGCCGCCGCACATCTTGTGCGGCGGCCCGGAAACTCAGACAATGAATCTGAATTCAGCTGAATTATTCAGCAGCGGGAGCCTCTTCAGCAGCTTCTGCAGCGGCAGCGGCAGCAGCTTCTTCAGCAGCGTTCTCAGCGTCAACTTCTTCCTGAGTCTTGACGCCATTGAACACGTCCATCAGATCCTGCCAGAATCCCTTGGATTCTTCAACAGCCTGGGCCGGTCCCTTGCTGTTGATCGGTCCCCACAGCAGCGCGCTGCCCAGCACGTCGTTGGTGGAGCCCAGGTTGAAGGTGTAGTTCGGAGCGGTATGCTCGGGCTCACGCATCATGGCGTAGGTCTCGTCAACAGCACGCTCGTCGGTCTTGTTGTACTTGTTGCCGATCCAGTTGTCTTCGGAATCGGTGCCAGGCACATCGTCGGTGTACAGGTCATAGATCATCTGGATCTTCTCGGAAACTTCGGGGCTGTAGACATTCGGGATGCCGTAGATGTTGTCGCACGCCATGGCCTTGTAGGTCTCAGCATTGGGTCCCTTCGGAACCATCACAGCGCCCCACTCGTCCTGCATGTCGTCCATTTCAGCACCGTCGTTGAAGCCCTGCCAGGTCTGGCCGGCGTAGAACGCGGAGGTGCCTTCTTCCCAATAGGTCTTGAACCAGTCCCAGTTGGCGCCTTCGGGCGTCGGGCAGGCGTACTTGTCCCAAACCTTGACGCGCTCATCCAGAGCGTCCAGGGCAGCCTGGCTGTCAACGGCCAAGGTGATCTTGCCGTTTTCGTCCTTGTCGAAGAAGGAAGCGCCATTGGCGAACACCAGGGCAACCGCCATGTCATCACCGGAACCGGTCAGGCCGTAGATGTCGGTGATACCGTCGTTGTCGGTGTCACGCTGTACCTGGTCCATGATGTTTTCCCAGGCTTCCCAGGTCCAGGTGCCGTCCGCCTGCATATCATAGATGGTGTTCCAGTCGATACCGGCTTCTTCCAGCACGCGCTTGTTGAAGAACAGGCAGCTGCGGGGCTCGGTCTTGCCAACGTGCACGCCCAGGACCTTGCCGTCCTTGGTCATGAAGTTGGTGGTAACCGGATTCCACTTTTCAGCGGACAGGTCGATCGTCCAGGGCATATACAGGTCATTCTTCAGGGTCGCGGGAGCAAAGTCAGCCGCGATCGCGATGATGCACCAGTCGCCTTCGTCGCCCTTGCCGTTCAGACCGCCATTCATGTTGATGTTGGTCAGTTCAGCGGGGTTGCCGGACCAGTCGCTCAGAGCGGTCTCAACGATCTTGACGTTGTAGGTCGCTTCGAGCCAGTCACGGTAGTCATACAGAGCCTGGGTTTCAGCATCGGGTTCAGCCTGACGGGTGCTGTGTTCAGCATCGTCATTTCCCCACCAGTCATAGATGTAGACCGTGCGGCCGCCAAAGTCAAGGCCTTCGATCACTTCGGGATAACCTTCGGGAGCTTCGGCCATCGCGCTGCACATACCCAGCAGCATCATAGCGGCCAGAACCAGAGCCAGGATTTTCTTCATACGAGAAAACCTCCTTTTTTATTTCCTTACGGACCTTTCACAAAGCCCGTATAGGTGCGTTATTATGCGATCTTTTTCCTCGCAGGCAGATTATATACCACATCCGACAAAGATTCAAGTATTGTTGCGGTTTTTTTCGCCATTTTCGTGTCAGTTGTCTGTACTTTTCCGGTTACTCCTTGGAACCCGTCATGGCCAGGCTTTCCACGAATGTCCGCTGCGTGAAGCAGTACAGGATGATCAGCGGAATGCAGCAGAACAGCACCGCGATGGAAATCAGCTGCAGCTGGCGTCCGTTCGGTACGATGACCGACTGGGTGGCGTCGCTGGAGAAATAGCGGCCCATCCGGCTGACCATCGTGCTCATCTGCACGGCGAACGTCCGGTAGCTGGTCAGGAAGTTCCGGGAGTAGAACAGGTCCGTCCACTGCCATACAAAGCTGAACAGGAAACAGCTGGCAATTGTCGGAACGGCGTCCGGCAGCATGATTTTCACAAACGTATGCATCGTGCCGCAGCCGTCCACATAAGCGGCCTCTTCCAGGCTCATCGGAACGTTCTTGAAGTACTGCCGCATCATGTAGATGAACAGTCCGTTCTTCAGGCCCATGCAGGTCAGGCTCATGATGACATAGGGCGCCATCGAGGACCGCAGGTTCACCGTATCGCCCGTAAGCGCCTTGATGATTCCGAACAGGTCAAACTGGGCGAATGTGATATACAGGGAGGTCTGGATCGTCTGCGGCGGGATGATGATCAGCAGCACCACGCAGGCGAACCAGAATTTCTTCAGCGGGAATTCGTACCGGGCAAACCCGTAAGCCACCAGGGTCGCCGCAACAACCTGGCAGATCGAAATCACGATGGAAATCCACAGCGTGTTGATCATGGATTCCGGGAAACTCGTCAGGTCCGCCACAATCCGGTAGTTGTCCAGCGTCACATGGCGCGGCAGCAGGATGATGGTGGAGTCATAAAGGTCCTTCTCCTCCATCAGGCTCATGGAGAAGCGGGTCAGCATGGGCTGGATAATCATAAAGCACAGGCCGAACATCAGCAGTGCGCGGACAACGGAAACCACAATTTCCTTGACCCTGCGCTTCAGCAGGTATCCTTCACTGCGGCGGTTCCGGGTCCAGAAGTCCTGGCTTTTCCCGATGAATACCGTGTTGTCCTTACTCATAAGACTTCACCGCCCTTGTGATGATGAATGTGCTGATTCCGATGAACAGCAGGGCAACGCCGAAGTAGATCCAGCTCATGGCGGAGGCCACGCCGAAGTCCATCCGGACGCCGTACATAACGTCATTGATCTTCTCAATGACCCGGTTGTCGTTCTTCATGAAGAAGTCGATAATCGTATAGATGCAGTTCACCAGCAGCAGCGGGCTGACCATCGGGAAAGTGATCTTCCAGAAAGATTCCCATGCGGAGCAGCCTTCCACATCTGCCGCTTCATACAGTGACGGGGAGATGGACTGCAGGCCGCTCAGGAATACGATGATCTGGATGCCGCTGGCCATGACAATGTCGTAAATCGCGTTGATCATCTGGAAGACAACGTCGAACACCTCGCCGGCCACACCGGAAACCTGCAGCAGATCCTGCAGCGATGCCGCAATGTCCACGCCGGATGAGTTCTGCACCGAGTTGCCGATATCCGTCATCATGTTGTAGAACTCATTGGAGCTTTCGATGCCGGGCAGAACGCCGGAGGACAGGATAACCGGCAGGAAGAAGATAATCCGGCACAGGATCCGTCCCTTGAACTTCTGGTTCAGGATTACAGCGATCACGAAACTCAGCACCAGGGTGGCGATCGTGTTGATCACCATCCGGCTGATCTCATCCACCAGGTACTGGTTATAGTTCGGATCCGTCTGCAGCGCGTAATGATAGTTGTAGAAATCATTCCATGTCATGGTGAAACCGCCGCCGCGGATCAGGTTCACCTCATTCAGGCTCATCTGCAGCGACATCACCAGCGGGCGGACCATAAAGAAGATAAACCCGATGATGAACGGAAGGATAAACAGGGTCCCGGTCCGGGCGCGCCTGGCCGGCATGGTATGGTACAGCTTGTTTCCGGGAATATACATCTGAATAGCTTCCGTAATACCGCTGTACCAGTGTTCCCGGCGTTTCCGCGTTTTCTTGCTCACTGCCCGTTCCCCCTTTCCACCTTATAGTCTCTGGCAGGAATCACGGTTCCGCCGTCCTTGTAATCCCGGTTGCTGTAGTTGACATAAACCTTGGTGCCGTCCGCGTATTCCGTCACGGAAACTTCCTTGGACAGTTGTTCATGGCCCGTGATATTCTGCCGGTTCAGTCCGGCCATCTCCGCCTGGTAGCGCAGGATCAGCGGCGTCAGGATCTCATTCCACCGGTCATAGGATGCGGAACGGTAGCAGGAATACTTGGAGTCCTGCAGCACCGGCGTATCTTCCTTCATGAAGGTGAAGTTCAGCCCGGCGCCGTATTCCGCGCATTCCAGCAGGGCCGTCTGGTAGTCGCCCGCCAGGTTGATCGATTCTCCGGTGTAATCTTTCATTCCGTGGATTGCGATCTGGTAGAAAGGAATCCGCTGATCGATAATCGCATAGGTATTGCCGGTCAGGTTCATATCCGTGATCATGTCCGCATACGGAATGGCGTAATTGTTGCCTTCCTTGATGCTGATCTTCAGTCCCTTGGCCACCGCGTCCCGGAGGGTGTTGATGTTCATTTCCTTCACCTGTTCCCGGGTCACGGTATTCTGGGCGTAATAGTCCGCGCTCAGCAGGTTGCCGATATCGCGGAATGCGACGCCGGCCGCGTTGCGGTCCTTCAGCGCGTTGATCAGGTTATCCGCGCATTTCTGGGCGTATTCCGGCCGTACCAGGTAGTATGGATCCATCCCCGACCAGTCAGCCTGTTGATATGTAACGATATCATAGTTGTAAATGATCGCCTGTTCACGGGTGGTAAACCGGGCTGCATTTGAGAACGGAAGGAAACCGTCGAGCAGGCCGCTGTCATAGGCAAAGCAGGAAATACCGTCGAAGAACAGGTTCACGCCCTTATCGGAGGCATGGGCGATCAGTTTCTTCATGCCGCCGTCGCCGCCCAGCTCATTCAGGGTATGCACCCCGGTCAGTACCTTCTGCCAGACGCCGCCGTTGGCCCATCCGGTCATCCGGACGTTCAGGTCCCTGATGCCGCTGTCCTTCAGCTCGTCGATGATGCTTCCCGCCTGGTCAAATGTAGTCAGCGCCACAACCGATTTGACCGGCATGCCCAGCTTCGGCACTTTCTTGTCAATCGCGCCGACCAGTTCCACATTCACCGGAATATCCGCACTGGCCGTTTCGTTCCGCAGCTCCGGATCGCGGCGGAGATACTGGCTGTAGATATTGGCCAGCTCCACATAGCTGTCGTTGTCCGTAAAGAAGTACCGCTGGACCACCGTGTCGTTCGGGATGGCCTGCTCGTACATATACAGAAGGGATGCGGTCCGGTTGGAAACGTTGAATTTGTCATAATGGATGACGTTGTACTTGGGATAGATAAAGTTGTAATTGTTGAACCGTCCGGCGATATCCGCGTTGATTCCGGCATAGGAGCTGGCGCCTTCAATCACGCACAGGAACGATCCGTCCTGCTGCCCCATACCGAATACCGGGAATGCGTTCCGCGTTTCGCTGATGACTTCCTTTCTTTCCGTGGCGTAGTCCCATCCGTACAGGTTGGCGTAATACGCGCTCTGGGAAAGCTTTCCGTTGTTGTATCTGATCAAGGCGCCGCCGCCTTCCGGAAGCAGCATATATCCTTCCTGGTCAGTGCCGGCAGCACCGAAATACGGCAGCACGCTGACGAACGACATCGGATAGTCACCCTCGCACCGGAGGCTGTCATAGGGCACTTCCACGACCAGCTCCTCACCGTCCAGGCGGTAAACCACGGACGCGTTGAAAACCGGGCCGTTGTTGCTCTTCGCTTCAGCCACCAGCTCCATATCAACCGCAAACTCTTCCTCGTTGTATCCGGCATCCCGGAACAGGGCTTCCAGTTTTCCCTTGTTGGTGGAGGATGTATCGGATTTCAGGATATAGAGCGCCTGGTCAACCACGGAGGGATACCGGGCGATGATCTCTTCCTTATTCTCCTTCTTGTCCAGCTTGGAGGGCTCATACAGGGAATAGTTGCTCGAAACCTGTTTCTTGTTCTTCTTGCTCATATTCCCGGTGAACTGCTCGTATCTTTCCTCGGTCATCGCGATCGGCAGGATGAATTTCTTCTCGATTTTGCCGATGGCGTAATTCACCCGGATGGAACCGTCCTCGCCGGGAACGATCTCAAAGTTCTGGTTCTGGATGGAATAGCTGAAGTTGTTCAGCTCGACCTCACCGCCGCTGGTGGTATAGGTCACGTTCAGTGTGGAGGACAGGGCTTCCTTGTTGACGCCCCGGGCTACCGGATCCTTATCCCTTTCCGCCGGGTTGGAGTTCCATACCTTCCCCGTCTGCTTGTCGGTCAGGGTGAACTGGGTGGTCGCCGGATCCATTTCAAACAGGAGGCGGTCGGTTTCCATTTTCAGCGGGTCGTTCTTTCCTTCGTATTCGTAAACGACCGGATCAGCCCCGAAGCTTGTTTCCTGCTGGGAATAAATCGGAACGAATACGAAGATGATCAGTGCCGCAATCGCCGCCAGGATAATCAGCCACGGAAGAAGCCGCAGGATGAGGGATCTCTTCTTTTTCATAATCTCTCTCCCTCCTTAATACAGGCGATACACAATTTCGCGGTACAGGCTCACGAAATAGGCAATCGCGTCGCTCAGCAGGCTGAAGAATGTCAGCACCAGGAAGATGATGACCATGGCGCCGACCACGGTTACGACCAGGAAGATCAAAGTCTTTCCGGGGCCGTAGTCATGCACCTGCATCAGGCCGATGAACACCAGGAAGCAGCACCAGATCACGCTGACAGACAGCATGATGCTGAAGATGCTTCCCTCTTCAAAGGTCAGCCCGTTGCTGATGATGACCATCGGGAGCTGAATCAGGATATACGGTACCAGGGCATAGCACATTGCCATGTAGATGTCCCGGAACCGGCCCTTGCCTTCAAACAGGGTGGTCATCGCCCAGTTGGCAACGCACAGCACCAGGAACGGCAGCGCCAGGGATCCCGCTTCCTCGAAAATATTGATATGCTGGATCGGAGCGTTGATGAACTGGAAGCTGGTCAGGATCAGCTTCATCACCCGCACCACCAGGAACAGGATCAGGAAGGTATGGGCCGCTGCCAGGGTCCCCTTCTTCTCATGGATCAGATCCCAGAATCCGTCAAAAGGATGGGTGATCACATGCAGGGAGTACCGCAGCGAATCAAGGTACCGGGACCATGACTCTTTCCGCTTTTCAGCCCTGAGTGCCTTCACGGAATCACTGGCGGACTTTGCTCTGCTCATGCATGATCACCTCCCACTTTGCTCTCTTCACTCGCCCGATCACCAGCGGAACAATCAGGATCACTGCCAGAATCAGGACAATCCACAGGATGTTCTTCTCGATCCATTGTTTCCGGTACAGCTTGAACGCCCGTCCGTAGCTTTCCTGGTCATGGGCCATTTCAAAGTACCGCATCGCGCCTTCAAAATCATCCTGCCGCAGGATAGCCCGTCCGATTCCCCGGAACGCCAGCGGATAGTTGGCATTCATCCGCATGACGTCCCGCCAGATATCGGCGCTCCGGTCATATTCACCGTTCAGGTAGGTCTCGTTGGCATCGTAGATCATCTGGCCGTATTCGGTCGGGGTGAAAACCGTGATGCTGTTTTCCACCTGGTCCAGCACGAACAGGTCGTATCCCATATGCTCAACACTGATCGCACTGGTGAAAGCGCCTTCCACGTTGCCGCGGGTGCCGAACGCCCACAGCAGCACGCCCTGGTTATCATAGCCGAAGAGGCGTCCGCGCGTCCTGTCCAGCGCCACGTAAAGATCGTTTTTCAGCACCGTGATGTCGGTAAACCGGGTCGGTCCCAGGTACTGGGTTCCCTCCTCGATCCACCAGATATCACCGATCGGGGGATACCGGTCATTCTTGATCAGGATGTCGCCGCCCAGGCTGTTCAGCCGGCGGATTGGTTTTGCCTTGTCCCACTTCAGGTCATATTCGCTGAAGATGGTGTTCGTCGCGTAGATGAAGCCTTCATCATCAATATACAGGTTTTCATATTCCGTCGGCGCGAAGCTTTGGGAAGCTGCCCGCTGCTCCTTCGTCTGGAAATACCGTTTCCAGATATACTGGGCCATATTGACAGATACCTGGTTGGCGCCGATATAGCCGGTGAACGTCGTATCCGCTTCATATTTGATGAAACCCTTGTTGATGTTCGCGCCGAGCACATATACCCGGCCGGCAACGTCCACCGCGATCTTCTTTGGAAGGAAATCCAGGCCCTGGTCATAGGTGGAATCCGTGGGCTTTGTAAACGCCTTGATGAAGTTCAGGTCCTTGTCCATCATCACAACCCGGTAGTTGAAGTAGTCGGCCACGTAGATGTTCTCATCCGCGTCCACCGCAATGTCGTACGGGTTGTTGAAGGTGGCCGGCTCTGCTCCCTTGACCTCGCTGATCACCCGGATCAGTTCGAATTCCACGCCGTCGTAACGCAGCTGCAGGATCCGGTTGTTGAATGTGTCCGCAACATACAGGTCCTTTTCATGGACAAACAAGCTCTGCGGCCGGCTCATCCGTTTTCCGTCCAGTTTGTCCAGGCCGATCGTCATGCTGTCGATCACCGTGGAAACCCGGTACGGGTTCGGCGCTTCCTGCACGTCGCCCCAGTAGTCATAAATATAGGAATAGGAAGTGCTGAATCCGTCCTGCTTCATGCTGTAGCTGTCGTCCGCAAGCACGGTGACCGGCAGCAGGGCAAGCAGGCACAGGATTGCAATGGCCCTGATCATTCCTTTCACGGGATATCCCCTCCTGTTGTTTATTCGGTCGTTCATCATCCGGATCACCTTAATCCTTGATACCGGAGGAGGCCATTGTCTCCAGAATCCGGCTCTGGCTCAGGATGAAGATGAGGATGGGGACGGAGATAATCACGACCTGCGCCGCGGCGCTTGCGCCGGTACGGGCAACACCGCCGGCCAGCAGCTGGTTCAGGGCGTATACCAGGGGTTTCTTGGCTTCGGAATAAATCACGGTGGTCGCCGTGGAGTTCCACAGGCCCTGGACGCTGAAGATGATCATGGTCAGCCACGCCGGCTTCACGTTCGGCATCACGATGTTCCAGAAGATTCCGAATGTGCTCGCACCGTCAATGGTGGCCGCCTCAATCAGGGCGGTCGGCAGGCCCTCCATGAACTGCTTCATCAGGAACATGCCGATCGGTGCCGCGAAGGCCGGAAGAATCAGAGCCCAGTAGGTGTCAATCATGCCCAGGCGGCTCATGATCAGGTAGTTCGGAACGCCGGTCACATAGCCTGAGAACATCAGGCACGTGGTAACCACGGCGAAGAATGTCCTTCCGCCCGGGAACTGGTATTTGGCCAGTACGAACGCCGCCATGCTTGCGATCACCAGGTGCCCGAATGTACCGACGAAGGTGATCAGGACGGTGTTGATCAGGTACCGGCTGAAGGGAACCCAGCTCTGCCCCATCAGGACAAACAGGTCGGAGAAGTTGTCGGTTGTGGGCTGGGAAGGCCACACGGGCGGCGGGAACCGGAAGAATTCATTCAGCGGCTTCAGGCTGTTGCCGATCAGGAATACCAGCGGGAACACCATCAGGATGGCAAAGATCAGCAGGATCAGGTAAACCCCGATATCGCCGCCGATGGACCGGTTGGGATGCCGCCGCGTAATCAGGTGCTTCTTGGGCACCTCGATCTTCTCACCGCGCAGCTCCGCCAGGCGGTGGAGCTCATCGCCGCGGGTCCTGGGCATCACCGGCTTGTCAGCCCAGTGTTTGTCCATATGGTCGTATAGCTTCAGGCCATAGTCCAGGTCGAAGATATACCGGCTGTCATCCTTCAGGATTACGGTAATCTCGCCGGAAGTGCCGCCCCGGCGGATCCGGTCCATCCGGTGCATCCGCGGATAGGTCCACTGTACGATAGGCTCGGTCTTTCCCTTCGGGTAGAAGGCCACGCCGGTTTCGTCCGCCTGGAGGTATCCGCGGTATTTCTTGCCGTCAATCAGTTTCAGGGTGCCGTTTGATTTGACTGTATTGATCTCACTCATATCAGGTTCCCACCCTTCCCAGCAATCCGGTGATTGCTTTCTTGCACAGAATCATGACCAGGAACAGGATGGTCGCGATGGCGCTGGCATAGCCCATCTCGAACCGGCTGAAACCATAGTCGAACAGGTGGGTAACCACCGTGCGGGCCGCGTAGTCCGTGGAGGGGAATCCGCACAGCATCCGCGGAACGTCGCTGACGTTGAACGCGTTGGTGATGCTCATCACCGCGCCGAACAGCAGCATGGGCTTCATGCTCGGCAGGGTGATATGGTACAGTTCCTGCCAGCGGTTGCGGACGCCGTCCACATATCCGGCTTCATACATGCTCCGGTCAATTCCCTGGAAGCCGGCAACAAAGCTCAGGAAGCCGGTGCCCATGCTCATCCACAGGATAACGACGATCAGGATCGGCATCATGGTGTCCGGGGTAATCAGCCAGAGCTTCGGCGCTTCGATAATGCCGAACTCCATCAGGATTGCGTTGAACCAGCCGTAGGCATCACCGCGGAACAGGACGGAGAAGATCGTAAACGCGGAGGCTGCGATGGACGGGGCGTAGAAGATCACCACCGCCACAGAGCGGATCCATTTCGGCAGTTCATTGATAAACCATGCGAACAGGAAGGAAAGGATATATCCGACCGGTCCGGTAATCACCGCGATCACGAACGTGTTCTTGATTGCAATCAGGAATACCTCATCCTGGAGGATCAGGTTGATGTAGTTCTGGAGGCCGATAAACCGGGCCGGCTCCAGGATGTTGTAATACGTGAATCCGTAAAAGATCGACGTACAGATCGGCAGGATGAAGAAAGTAAAGAACAGGATGGCGTACGGAGCCAGGAACAGGTAGCATACCTTGTTATGCTTTGCCTGCACCAGTCCATGCTGGAACTGTTCCCGCTTCATCTTGAAGTAACGGGATGCGAAAGACTGTGTCTGCTGCATGCTTGATTCCTCCCTTCCTGTTTCTTAATCCAGCGGCAGGTTGAATTCCCGCCGTTTGATCCGGATTTCTTCATTAATGGTCCGCGCGTAGTTCATCAGCGTCTCCCGCTTGTCTTCCTTGGCGGTGATCACGCGGCGGATGGCATTCGTCATATGACGCGTGGTGGAATAGCCGCCGGCAATTTCCGGGAAGCCGTGTGTCTGGGACATCTGGGCTTCCAGGACCCGCAGCTGCTTTGCGTTCCAGCCCAGCTGGGGCAGTGCCTCCCGGTTGGCCGTCATATACCGGCCGCTGGTGCCCAGCACGCTTTCCATCTCACGGCCGAAGCGGACCTGCGCGTCCGCGCTGACCCACCACTTCATGAATTCCCAGGCATTGTTGCGAACCTTTTCGTCATCCGTCTTGATCATCAGGCAGCACAGCCCGCCCGTATGCGCGGTACGGTTGATCGTTCCGTCCGCCTGCTTGGTACCGGGAATCAGGGTGAAGTCCCACAGTCCGCGGATTTCCGGTGCGGAAATCGACAACGTATTATAGGTGGAACTCATCGCGATGCCCATCGGCATTTCCCCGCTGCGGAAACGGCTGGGGAATTCGTAAATGGACGGAAGTCCGTAATCGTTGTAAAGGCTCGTATACAGTTCGAACGCGGCAACACCGGCTTCGCTGTCGATCAGCGTCCGCTTGGCGTCCTTGTCGTAAATCTCCCCGCCGTTCTGGTAGATCAGGCTGTTGAACACGCCGGTATCCACGTTGTTGACGTCCGGGAACGGAACGCCGACGCTCAGGCTGTCGCCCTGCAGGGTCGGAAGCTCCGCAATCAGCTCGTCCCATGTCTGCGGAATCGGCAGTCCAAGTTCTTCCATGATGTCTTTGCGGTAGAACAGCAGGAGGGTCTCCTGGGTCTCCGGCAGTCCGTAGATGCCGGTATGTTCCCCGTTGTTGTACTTCAGCGGATCCAGGATGCTCGGATGGAACGCCTTCACAGCCTCATCAAAATCAGCAAACTGTGTCAGGTCCTCCACCGCGTTCCGCATCGCGTAGTTCACGGCGAACCAGCCGCTCACGCTCAGCACCAAGTCCGGCCCGTTGCCGGCAACCACCGCGGTCAGGATGGCATCTGCCTGTACCAGCTTGATGTTGACCTTGATACCGGACTGAACGGTGAATGTGTCATCCACGATGCTCTTCAGCACCGTGCTCTGGTCACGTCCGGTGGTAATCCAGATATCCAGCACGTTGTCGTCGTTTGCGTCATACTTGTCGCCCAGCGTGTTGTAATCCACAAAGAAGGAGCTCGCGCAGCTGCGGATCTCGTGCAGGGCGCTGGTCAGGAAGCTCTCGCGCACCGGCGGGATCTTCGCGTTTTCACCGGTAATCATGATCAGGTCCACGTCCAGTTTGCTTTCGGACATGTTCTGCATGGCGGAGCCCAGCGACGTGATGTTGTCCTTGAAGTTGCCGAAGGATTCCGTAATCCGTTCGTTGGTTTCCACAAACTGCTCCAGCTGGACTGCCAGGGTCTGCGCGGCGGCGATCCGGTCGCTCTTCTCGCCGGTGGTTGCCACCACGTCGTCCACGATCTTGTACAGGCGCTTGCTTTCCAGCTCCATTGCCTCGATCGCTTCAGGATAAACCTCATTCAGCTTGTAATCCCGGAACCGGTCCGGTGTCGCGCCGGTCAGCACCAGCAGCTTCCGGTAAATCTGGTTCAGGCGGAAAACGCTGTCTTCCACGTCCTGCAGCACGGGGCCCATTTCGCCCAGTGTTACTTCCATACGGATCGTATGGGCGCCCTTTTTCAGGAAGAAGCGGAAGGGGTTTCCGTCCTTGTCGCCCAGCGTCCGCATTTCCCATGCGGTGTTGTAGCCGAAGGTTACGGCTTCCAGATCCCGGAACGGAACCTCTCCGTCAATGTAAACAGTCCGCGCGGACAGTGCGCCGCGCTGGTACATCTGGCGGGCCTTGATGGAAATATAGTAGTAGCCGTCCTCCGGCACTTCAAACGGCCATTCGATCCAGTCTCCCGGATAGGTCCACGGGTCGCCGCCGATATAGTTCAGTACCGTGGTATTCACGGAATACGGAACGGTCTGGGAGGAACTCCGGTCATACCGGGCATACAGGCTGGGGGCGCTGCGCAGCGTAGCGCTCTCGCCCTGGACAGTCTGTGAATAGTTCTTTCCCTCATCGGTCATGGCGGCTTCCGGCTGGGCGGCGGCGTAATCCGCATACTCCGGTGCCTTCTTGATCGGCACCAGCGTCATTCCGCAGATCACAACCGGTTCATTCACTGCCCGCAGGGTAATGGTATTTTCGCCTTCATCGAAATGGAAAGCATAGGGCTCCGTCTGGTACCCCATATCATCCTTGCAGTATGCGGTTTGCCGTTCGAAAATCTCCTTCTGGCTGGGGCGGATGTCATTGCCCTGGTTGTCCTGCCGGACCTCACCCGCATCTGTCCACAGGCGGCTGAAGGTCAGTGCGGAGGCACCGGCAAACGGCACTTCCCCGTTGATCAGGAGTTCGCGCTCGATGTCGACGCCGCGGCTCTGGGTCGTCAGGTAATCGAGGCGGACGTTGTACAGTCCGGCCTGGGGAACGTTTACCTTCCAGGAAGCTTCTGTTTCTTCCGGTGTGAATACACCCTCTGCCCGGGCTTCGCCCTCTCCCTCAAAGGAGAAAACGTCAACCGGAATCTCTTCCTTCACGGCTGCTTCACCGGCGTGGGACGCCAGATAAGCGCTGTACGTATTGCTGCGTCCAACGCCTGAAACATCCGTGGAAAGATCCGTACCCTCATACTTGGCCCGGTAGTTGTCGGTCCCCTGGCTGAGCAGCCAGAGCACCACGCCCAGAAGCGCGACTACCAGAACTCCGATGATCACGTTCCGCCATTTCCTTGTCATGAGTCCATCTCCCACTGTTCCCGCACAAAACGCATGATCCGACACCCGGATCAGGCGTTCAGAACGGATATTCTTTTCTGGAAACCAACCAAAAACAACATGGGTTGTATGCACAAATATTATAATGACAGGGGGGTGTATTGTCAATTGAAAAACATCACGGAATGATCACTTTTCCGTCACATTAACTTAACAGGAAAGGCCCGGCAAAGTGCCGGGCCCGTCTGGTTTTCTTCTGTTTTTCAGGAATGGATGCAAACGTTTGCCTGATCAGCGGATTTCCGCGCCGAGCTTGAACTTCAGGTTGCCCAGGATTTTTTTCACAAAGCGTTCGATGTCCTCGGGAGTGAGTGCCTTGTCATCCGGCTCAAACCGGATCTTGAAGGCCATGCTCTTTTTGCCCTCTCCAATCTGTTCGCCGCGGTAGATGTCGAACAGCTCCACGTCGCTCACACGCGGGCATGCCCGGGCGATCTCGTTCATCAGGTCTCCGCACGCCGTTTCCTCGGAAACGGTCAGGGCCAGGTCCCGGATCACCGGCGGGAACGCGGAAATCGGGCGGTACCGGAAGGATGCGGCTGCATGGGCCATCATCTTTTCATAATCAATTTCGCCCAGGAAGATCTTGTGGCTGGCGCGGTTGTCCTTGTGCAGCTTCAGCTCCGCCGTCACTTCATTGGCCAGCCGGCCGAACACGCCGATCCGCTCCCCTTCGCACAGCAGGTATGCAGCGATTCCGGGATGCAGCCAGGAAACGTCCTGCGCCCGTTCCACGGTGAAGCTGAGGCCGAAAGCGTTTCCAAGCGCTTCCAGGCTGCCTTTGACCGTAAAGAAATCTTCGCTGTCGCCGAAGGCGGCAAAGCCGATATGGAGCCGCTCCGCCGGCCGTGCGCCGTCCTCGCCGGGCGTGTAAACGTTGCTCAGTTCAAAGATCCGGCCTTCGCTGTTGCCCTTCTTCAGGTTTTCCGTCACGATATTCAGCATGCTGGGCGCCAGCAGCGGCCGCATGATGGACAGGTTCGCGGAAATCGGGTTTTTGATCCGCAGTACATTGCGTTCCGGAGCATCCGCAGGAATCTTCAGTGCGTCCAGGTCAGCGTCCGCGTAGAAGGACAGC
The DNA here is from genome assembly GCA_017427165.1 of Clostridia bacterium. Taxonomy (GTDB): domain Bacteria; phylum Bacillota; class Clostridia; order Christensenellales; family Aristaeellaceae; genus Aristaeella. The sequence goes on along the minus strand of JAFRTK010000154.1, from coordinate 1,263 downwards.
GTCATGATCTCGCTGTAACCCTCCGCGCACATGATGCGTTTCAGCTTATCCTGGCGCAGCTGGGCCGGATTCTTTCCGCCGCTGGTGACCATGGCGGCCTTCAGGAAGGTGGGCACCACATGTCCGTAGCCGTATTCGCGGATTACTTCCTCCGCCAGATCCGGCTCGCCCACCTCGATGTCATCGCGGTAGCGGGGCGCCTGCACATTCAGCGTATCGCCGTCCCGGGTCACGTCAAAGCTCAGGTTCTTCAGGATCCGGAGCACTTCCTCCGCCGGCACCTCAATGCCGAGGATCGCGTTGATCCGGTTGAGGCTGGCCGTGAAGCGTTTCCCTTCCCGGGGCGCACCGGCACTGCAGTCGAATGCGCTGGAAGTGATCTCGCCGCACCCCAGCTCCTCAATCAGGTGCAGGGCCCGGGCCATGCCCAACTCGGTGGTGTATTCGCTGATGCCCTTTTCAAACCGGGCGGAAGAATCGCTGCTCTGTCCCAGGGCGCGGGAGGTCTTCCGCACGTTGTCCCGGGCGAACTTGGCCGCTTCAAACAGCAGCTGTGTGGTGTTTTCGGTAATTTCGCTGTTCAGTCCGCCCATGATGCCGGCCAGCGCCACAGGGCGGTTGCCGTCGCAGATCACCAGGTTTTCAGGAGTCAGGCTGAATTCCTTCTCATCCAGCGTCTGGATCTTCTCACCGGGCTTCGCGCGGCGGACAATGATCTTCCGCTCCTGCAGCTGGTCCATGTCAAAGGCATGCATCGGCTGGCCGATCTCCAGCAGCACATAGTTGGTAATATCCACGACGTTGGAAATGCTCCGCAGGCCGCACAGGGCCAGGTTGCGGCGCATCCACCGCGGGCTCTCTCCCACAGTGATGTTCCGCACACCGTGTCCCAGGTAACGGGGGCACAGGTCAGGAGCTTCCACCTTCACATCCAGGTCCGGGAACACGTAATTCGTCGTTTTGTAGTCCGTCGCCGGCATCTTCAGTTCCTTGCCCAGCGCGGCAGCCACTTCCCGGGCGATTCCCAGGATGCTCTGGCAGTCCGGCCGGTTCGCCGTGATGGACACATCCAGGATATAGTCGTCCAGGCCGACCACGGTCCGGATATCCATTCCGGGAACCGTATCCTTCGGCAGGTCCATCAGTCCGTAGACGTCCGCGCCGGGATACAGGTCGTCGTTCAGGCCCAGCTCCTCCCCGGAGCAGAGCATGCCGTTCGACTCAATTCCCTTCATGGGCTTCGCGTTGATTTTGATTCCGCCG
>JAFRTK010000153.1 GCA_017427165.1 Clostridia bacterium | reverse complement strand
TTGGCACTTATTCCCTGAAGTATGTTCTCCTGAACTATCTTGATGATTTGTTCAGCGTTGTACTTCTTCCTTTGCATAATGAATGCTCCCTTCATGCGACAGTTTTCTTTTTTACTGTCTCTCACGAAGGGAGCATATCAAACGGACAGGGCCTTTTTTATCGGGGGAAAGGGGATTACCGGATCACGATCTCCCCGTTTTCATCCACGTCCACGGTCAGCTCGGATCCGGGCGCGATGTCCGCGGCGATCACCCTCCGGGCGATCAGGGTTTCCACCTTCGACTGCAGGTACCGCTTCAGCGGCCGTGCGCCGTATACCGGATCAAAGCCCCGGTCGATGACGGCATTTTCCGCCGCGGGCGTCAGGCGGACCTTCAGCTGGCGGCTTTCCAGGCGCCGGTTCAGGCTGTCGGTCATCAGGCGGACGATGGCGCTTATCTCATTCCGTGTAAGCGGTTTGTAATAAACAATCTCATCAATCCGGTTCAGGAATTCGGGACGGAAGCGTGTTTTCAGCAGCCGGTCCACCGCGTCACGGGCTTCGGGTTTGATCTCCCCGTCCGCGATGCCGTCCAGGATGTATTCGCTTCCCAGGTTGCTGGTCATAATCAGGATGGCGTTTTTGAAATCCACGGTCCGTCCCTGGCTGTCGGTAATCCGTCCGTCATCGAGAACCTGCAGGAGGATGTTGAAGACATCCGGATGCGCTTTTTCCACTTCATCAAACAGGATGACACAGTAGGGGTGGCGGCGGACCGCTTCGGTCAGCTGGCCGCCCTCATCATAGCCCACGTATCCGGGAGGCGCGCCGATCAGCCGGGAAACGCTGAATTTCTCCATGTATTCGGACATATCGATCCGGACCATGTTCTTTTCATCATCGAAAAGCGCCTGCGCCAGCGCTTTGGCCAGCTCGGTCTTGCCGACGCCGGTGGGGCCCAGAAACAGGAAGGAGCCCAGGGGACGGTTCGGGTCCTGGATGCCGGCGCGGCTGCGCAGGATGGCTTCGGACACCTTCCGGACCGCTTCATCCTGCCCGATCACGCGCTGATGAAGCGTATCCTCCAGGTGGAGCAGCTTTTCCCGTTCTCCTTCCATCAGGCGGGCAACGGGGATACCGGTCCAGCGGCAGATAATCCGGGCGATTTCCTCCTCGGTCACCTTGTCCCGGAGCAGGCTGTTTTCGCCGCGGCTTTCCTCGGCAACCGCCTCCTCCTTTTCCAGCTCCTGCTTCAGTTTCGGCAGTTCCCCGTATTTCAGTTCGGCGGCCCGGTTCAGGTCGTAGGAACGCTCCGCCTGCTCAATCTGGGCATTGACGCGCTCGATTTCCTCGCGCAGGCCGGTTACCTTCGCGATGGCGTCCTTCTCAGCTTCCCAGCGGGCCTTCATGGAGTTGAACTGATCCCGCTGCTCCGCCAGCTCCTTCTGCACTTCCGAAAGATGCGCCTTTGAAAGGGCATCCTCTTCCTTCTTCAGGGCAGCTTCCTCGATTTCCAGCTGCATAATATGGCGGCGGATATCATCCAGCTCCGACGGCAGCGAATCGATTTCCGTGCGGATCATGGCGCAGGCCTCGTCCACCAGGTCGATCGCCTTGTCGGGCAGGAAACGGTCGGTGATATACCGGTTGGAAAGGGTGGCGGCCGCGATCAGGGCGGCGTCCTGGATCTTGACGCCGTGGAAAACCTCGTAGCGCTCCTTCAGCCCCCGCAGGATGGCGATGGTATCCTCCACACTCGGTTCCCCGACCATCACCGGCTGGAAACGTCGCTCCAGCGCGGCATCCTTTTCAATATATTTCCGGTATTCATTCAGCGTGGTTGCGCCGATGCAGTGCAGCTCGCCGCGGGCCAGCATCGGCTTGAGCAGGTTGCCGGCGTCCATTGCGCCGTCCGCCTTCCCGGCACCGACGATGGTGTGCAGTTCATCAATGAAAAGGATAATCCGGCCGTCGCTCTTTTTGATTTCTGCCAGGACGGCTTTCAGCCGCTCCTCAAATTCACCGCGGAATTTGGCACCGGCGATCAGGCTGCCCATATCCAGGGAAAAAATGGTTTTGTCCTTCAGGCTGTCCGGTACGTCCCCGCGGACAATCCGAAGGGCCAGGCCTTCCGCGATGGCGGTTTTGCCGACACCGGGCTCACCGATCAGCACCGGGTTGTTTTTGGTTTTCCGGGAAAGGATCCGGATGACGTTCCGGATTTCACTGTCACGGCCGATGACCGGGTCCAGCTTCTGTTTCCGGGCCAGCTCGACGAGATCCGAACCGTATTTTTTCAGCGCGTCATAGGTTTCCTCCGGACTGTCCGAAGTGACCCGGGCAGCGCCGCGGACCTGGCTGAGCGCTTTGAGGAATGCGTCGCCATGGTAACCGGAGGCCTGCAGGGCGCGGCTGATCCCCGCAGTCGGTTTGGCGCACAGGCCAAGCCAGACATGCTCCACGGACAGGTATTCATCCTTCATCTGCTCCGCGGTGCGCTCCGCCTCCAGGAGCGCCTTTTCCGTATCCTTGGCCAGGTAAACATTCCCGGACCCCGCGCCGGACGCGTGCGGCATCCGGCTGAGGGTTTCCTCCAGTGAACGGCGCAGCGCGTCCACAGATGCGCCGCACTTGCCGAGCAGCTGGGGAATGAGGTCATTCCCGTCCTCTGTCAGCGCCAGCATCATATGCTCCGGCTGGACCTCCGGATGGCCGTATTCCACCGCGAGTGCCTGGGACCGCTGCAGCGCGGCCAGGGTTTTCTGCGTAAACTGATTCATATTCATCATAAGCGGTTCCCCCCTGGAAGGTCATATTGACTATCTTTGACCTTCAATATCATTTTACACCATTCCGGGGATTTGTCAAGCCAAAAAGGAAGAAAAATGCGGCCGGTTCCGTTGAATCGGTATGGGATGCGGCGTCCTTGCCACAGCCTGCGGAATGATGGTATAATACAATGTCCCGGTATACAGCCTTCACGGGGGATGCCGGACATCGCGAAAGCGGGAGGACAGATATGTCAGCAAGACGGAGACGGAACCAGCCGGATGACGGGTTTGACCTGCCGGAGGAGAACGGGGAATTCGCGGAATACGAAACAGCGGACGACACGTTCAGCGACGGTTCCGGGGAAGAATATCCGGAGGAATATCCGGATTTTCCGGAAACTGAATATACGGAATACGCGGAATACGAGGATGCGGAAGGCGGAGAGGCGGACATCGAACCCCCGCGCGAATATCCCCGCAGCATTTTCCGTCCTGAAACGCGGAAACCGAATTTTATCGTCAGCGTCCTGGTCCATACGGTCCGGGTGATGCTGATTATTGTGCTGCTTGCGGGCTTTGCCGGCATCGGCGCGCTGGTGGGAATTGCCAAGGGATATGTGGACACGGCACCGGAGCTGGACCTGGTGACACTGAACAGCCAGGACCAGAACTCTACGTTCTATGACCGGAACAAGAATTTCCTGACAACGTACCGCGGGGCTGAAAACCGCGAGGTGGTTCCGCTGAACGCTGTGCCGAAGCGCCTGCGCAACGCGTTTATCGCGGTGGAGGACGCGCGGTTTTATTCCCACAACGGCGTGGATGTCAAGCGGATTGCCGGCGCGTTTATCGCCAACCTGACCACATCCGGCACCCAGGGCGGCTCCACGATTACCCAGCAGCTGATCAAGAACACGCTGCTTTCATCCGAGCAGAGCTACAAGCGCAAGATCCAGGAAGCGTACCTGGCCCTGCAGCTGGAGACCAAGTATTCCAAGGATGAAATCCTGGAAACCTACCTGAATACCATCTACCTGGGGGAAAGCTATTACGGCATCAAGGTCGCAGCCAAGGGCTTCTTCGGCAAGGAGCTGGAGGAACTGTCCCTGCGCGAATGCGCGATGCTGGCCGGTGTGACCAACAATCCGTACTATTACAACCCCCGGCGGAATTTCTATACCCGCAGCGACGGAAAAACGGATTATGCCGCGGTGACCAACAACCGGACGGATTATGTGCTGCGGTGCATGTATGAAAACCAGTTTATTACCCGCGAGGAGTTCGAAGCCGCGAAGAATCCTGCGACGGCCGGTGTGCTGCAGGCTGAGCCGGGCTCCGACTCCAAGGGAATCTATGACTATCCGCATTATATTGAATACGCGGTCAAGGAAACGGTCCAGATCCTGCTGGAGGTGAACGGCCTTCCGGATACGGCCGCAAACCGCACCGCGATGGAAAACAAGCTGCGGACCGGCGGCTACAATATCCAGCTGGCGATTGATCCGGAAATCCAGAAGACCGTGGAGGAAACCCTGCAGAACTGGACGAAATACCCGTCACTCCGGGACCCCTCCGACAAGGTTTTCCGCAGCCGGAATTCCGACGGCACCTATACGGAAATCGTCGAGCCGCAGGCCGCCTGCGCGGTACTGGATTACCGCATGGGCGAACTGATGGCGATCGTGGGAAGCCGGACGGAAGTGACGGCCCGGAAGACGCTGAACCGCGCCACGGACATGAAGATGCCGGTCGGCTCCTCCATCAAGCCGATCGCCGTATACGCGCCTGCGCTGGAGCTGGGTGCCAGCCCGGCCTCCGTGGTTTACAACATGCCGATCCCGATTGCCGGATGGAAGGATGCCAAGGGAAACGACAGCTGGCCGACCAATTACGGAGGCGGCGGATATGTGGGGCCGGAAACCCTGCGCACCGCGATGGCAAAATCACACAACACCGCCGCGGCCCAGACGCTGATGAACATGGTCGGCGTGGACCGGAGCGTGGATTTCCTGCACCGGATGGGCGTGGATGACGGGCATATTGACGCGACCCCCTTCGGCCTGAGCCTGGGCTCCTCCGGAATTACCCCCCTGCAGATGACTGTGGCCTTCGGCGTCCTCGCCAGCGGCGGCGTTTACCAGAAGCCCATCTCCGTACTGGGCATCTCCGATGCCAACGGGGATACGGTATGGGACGGCCACCAGCACCAGGACCGCCGGCGGGTTTTCTCCCCCAGCACATCCTGGATGATTGTGGACATGCTCAAGAGCGTTGTGTCCTCCGGAACCGGAACCTCCGCCAAGATCAAGGGACAGACGGTCGGCGGCAAGACCGGTACCAACTCCGACCAGAAGGGTGTATTCTTCTCCGGAATGACCGGGTATTACGCAAGCGCCCTGTGGGTGGGACATGACAACTACAAGGCGCTGTCCTCCAAATCCACCGGTTCCGGCGCCGCGGCGCCCCTGTGGCAGGCCTATATGAGCAAGATCCACGCGGGGCTTGCCAACCGGGATATCCTGGACGGAAGCTACCAGGACTATGACCTGATCAAGGTGGAAACCTGCGCGGTCAGCGGACAGCTGGCCACGGATGCCTGCCGGTATGACGCCATGGGCTACGGCACCGTTACGGATTACTGGCGGAACGGCACCCAGCCGACACAGTACTGCCAGATGCATACCGTGCAGAACGTATGCCTGGACAGCAATATGCCGGCCGGACCGTACTGCACGCATGTGGAGCAGCGGGGCGTGGTCTCGATCCCGCAGGGACATGTGCTGGCCGGCCTGATCGGAACGAAATACCAGCCTGAACTGGAAAGATACCTGGGAACCGGCTCGGTGGTCGGTACCCAGACCTGTACGCTGCATACGACAGCGGTGCCGCAGGGAACGCAGAACGGTGGAAGTACGGTGCCGGACCGGGTGATCAGCGATGCGCGCCAGGTCATTGCCAGCGCATCGGGCGTGCTGGCCACGCTGGATCCCGCGGGTGAACGGTACCTTGCGATTGTCAGCGCTGCCACGTACCTGCAGAACCTGATTGACGGCGGCACGGCAACCCAGGCGGAAATTACCGCCGCAATGACATCGCTGGCCCGCGCACTGGCCGGAGACTATTGACGGAAGGAGCCGGAAAATGCTGAAGATCGGATGCCATCTGTCCGCATCCCGCGGATACCTCCATATGGGGAAGGAAATCATTTCCATCGGCGGAAACACATTCCAGTTCTTTACCCGGAACCCCCGGGGCGGGAGCGCGAAACCGCTGGATGAGGCGGATACAGCCGCCTTCCGGCAGTTCGCAGCGGAACACGGGATTGAGGTGATCCTCGCCCATGCGCCCTATACCCTGAACGGCTGCTCCGCGGATCCGGCAATCCGGGACTTTGCGGCCCGGACCATGGCGGATGACCTGCAGCGCATGGAAGCCACCCCCGGCAACCTGTATAACTTCCATCCCGGCTCCCACGTGGGACAGGGGACGGAGGCGGGAATTACCATGATTGCTGATATGCTCAACGGCCTCCTGCGGCCGGACCAGACCACGACGGTGCTGCTGGAGACCATGGCGGGAAAAGGCAGCGAGGTCGGCGGCCGGTTTGAGGAGCTGCGGGAGATTCTGGATCGGGTGACCCTGAAGGAAAAGATGGGAGTATGCCTGGATACCTGCCATGTCCATGACGCCGGATACGATATCGTGAATCATCCGGACGAGGTGCTGGCGGAGTTTGACCGGGTGATCGGCCTGGACCGGCTGCGGGCGGTGCATGTCAATGACAGCAAGAATCCGCTGGGCGCCCGGAAGGACCGCCATGAAAAGATCGGCGAGGGCTTTATCGGAACGGAAGCCATCCTGCGGCTGATGCGCCATCCGGCGCTGCGGGAGCTGCCGTTCAACCTGGAGACACCGAATGAACTGGACGGCTATGAACGGGAAATCCGGATGCTGAAGGAACTGTACTGACCGGGGAGACAACGGAGAGGAAGATCACCGATGAGGCGGCTGCGGATCCTGGCGCTGCTGATGACGGTACTGCTTGCGGTACCGGGCCTCGGCATGGCGCGGGCAGAACTGCCGGAAATGCAGATCGGCATTTCCGGCGGAGAAGTACTGCCCGGAAGCGCATCGGTGATTACGGTGACTGTTCCGGAGGACGGTACATGCAGCATCCGAGTCCTGGACGCGGACGGGGAGCGGATTGCCGCTGTGGCGGAGGACCGGCCGGTTTCCGCGGGGTACAATGCCCTGTACTGGAACGGCACATATAACGGAATCGCGGTTCCGGAGGGACAGTGGCGCCTGGTTGCGGAAATGAACGGCCGGACAGCGGAGACTTCCGTGACGGTCGGAAAGATGGTTCCCTGCCTGATTACAGCGTCGATTTCCGACGCGCGGGTAATCCCCGGAAGACAGGTGACTGCTGCCTGGTGCGCAACGGAAGCGGGCGAGGTGCTGATTCACCTGGAAAGCGGCGGCGAGGTAAAAGCGGCATTCCGGTTTCCGGCCCGGGCCGGGGACGGAACGGCGGAATTTGAGGCGGATGTTCCGTGCGGGAGCTACCGGGTGGTTATGACCCTGGCGCGGGCAGACGGTACCGCGTCCGCTCCGGCTGAAATGCCGCTGGATGTGGTTCCCCCGGAGACGGAGTTTTCCCCGGTTTATACGAGCCCTTACGCAGGGCAGGATGTCCGGCTGAACGCATGGACCGTCCCCATGGATATCGGGGATGAGACGGCCGTATGGCAGGCGCTGACCGCGCCGGTGACGGTGGTGGATGACGGAAAGAATACGGACCAGCGGCGCCAGGTGATTGTGCGCAACGAACCGTCGGAAGACAGCGAAGGAGTCGGGATGGTGACCCTGCTTTCCCAGGGAGTTCATGTGCTGGAACGCGGCGGGGAATGGTCACTGATTGAATGCTATTCCTCTTCCTTCCACAATTCGGCGATCCTGAACTGGAACGCGCTGATCCAGGGATATATCCCCACCCGGTTCCTGCGGGAAGTGGTCCCGAACCAGGAGATGGGGCTGGTGGTGGACAAGCTGTCCCAGCGGATGTATGTCTTCCTGGATGGAAAGCTGTACTCCACGCTGCTGGTTTCCACAGGCCTGTTCAATGCAAAGCAGCCGTACAATGAGACCCGGTCCGGTGAGTACCTCCTGGTGAGCCGGGTCGGCGGATTTGAGTCGGACAACCTGTACTGCCCGATGGCAATCCGGTTCAATGCCGGCGACATGATCCATGAGGTGCCATACTCGAAGAAGTATGTCGATTATTCCAGCACGGAACCGAAACTGGGGACCAAGGCCAGCCATGGCTGCATCCGGGTGCAGCGGAAAGCCAGCCCGGAAGGCGTCAATATGCAGTGGGTGTGGAACCACTACAAGACCAATACGAAAATCCTGATCTGGGAAGACTGGCAGGGAAGACAGCTGCCGGTTCCCGCGGATGATACGGTTCTGTATACCAACCCCCGGAAAAACAACCTGTACCATTCCTCCGCATCATGCGGGGAGCTGGGGACACGGAGGCCTGAAACGGTTACCTACGCGGAACTGTGCGGGGAGAAAGGGAAAAAACTGAAAGCCTGCCCGGCATGCGCACCGGTACTGAAACGGAGTGAACTGGAGGAGATCAATGCCCTGTACGCACCGGGCGGGGATCACGATCCGGGCATGACGGAGGCGCGGAAGGATTGTCCGCGAAAGATCAGGTAAGAGGAGAAGCAAGATGAACTTAGTTGACTGGATTATTGTGGGTATTGTCGGGGTGAGCGTCCTGATCGGCCTGTACCGGGGATTTATCGCCTCGGTGGCCAGCATGGGCGGCTCGCTGGTATCCCTGGGCGCGAGCTACTGGCTGACGCCGAAGCTGGTCGAATACCTGCAGCAGCATACGGGCCTGGCTTCCACGCTGGAAACCTACCTGGACGCGCGGACGCGCCTGGACACCACCACTGCCGGACAGTCCGTGGCCGGGCTTTCCTCCGGCTCGATTTCCGATATCCTGAGCAAAGTCGGCCTGCCGGCCCCGCTGGATACCCTGCTGAAGACCAACCTGGAGAACCAGGTGTTCAATGCGGGTCAGAACGTCGGTGAATATGTCCGGCAGACGATTGTCGGCGCGGCGATGAACGTGATCTGCTTTGTGGTCTGTTTTGTCGTGCTGATGCTCCTGTTCCATATCATCATCAACCTGCTGAAAGCCATTTTCAAATTCCCGGTGCTCAAGCAGCTGAATTCCGTGGCCGGCGGCGCCTTCGGACTCCTGCGCGGCGCGCTCCTCTGTTTTGTTGCCTTCGCGCTGCTGCCGCTGGTCCAGGCCATGGTTCCGCTGGAGGAAGTGAACACGCTGATCAATGAGAGCACACTGGCACCGATGTTCAACAGCACCAACCTGATTCTTTCCATCATGAACGGACGGCTGTAGCATCTATGGAAGCATTCATCAATCCGACCCTGCTGGCGGAGCAGAAAGCCCGCTCCCGCCGGAGCACCCTGGTGTTCCGGCTGTTTGCCGCGGCCATGCTGCTGGCGTTTGTCACCATGTGCCTCCTGACCCGGACAGCCAACGCCCGCGCCATGTTCATCGCAATGCTCGCTTCCATGATCCCGGCAGGGATGATCTGTATCCTGCTGTACTGCCTGCGGGTCCGGCCGGACCGGACGGCGGCAAGGCATACGAAAATGCTGCTGGACGGGGCGGCGGAAACCGACGAGGGCGAATTCCGGTATGCGGGCGGACCGGTCCAGATTCCCGGGAGCGTCCGGGTACTGCCGGTGAGCCTGCAGAACGGAGAGGAATCCCGCTGCCTGTTCCTGGATGAAACCCTGGCCGAAAAAATGCCGGCGGAGGGAACACGGGTCCGGGTGCAGACCGTCAGAAGGTATATTACCGGCGCGGAAATCCTGTCCGGGAATGAGAATACCGCGGAACAAAACGCGCGTCCGGAGCGAAAACGCCATCCGCTGCTCCGGCAGGCATTTTCGATGTTTCCGGTGTTCGTGCTGTGGGCGATGGCCGTCGCGATTTTCGGCGGATTTATATTCAACCTGATTACGGATACCACGGCGAAATACAAGGTTGTGATTTATGCGGACTGCACGGTTTCGGACGGCGCGGAACTGGCCGCCCGGCTGGAGGACGCGCTGACCGCGCCGGTGCGCATGGTGAAAGTCCATCCCTTCGACTATGCCATGTTCGGAGACGAAGAGATCCGGAGCGCGGACCTGTATATTATCCCGGCTTCCCGGCTGGAAGAATACGGCGGCTGGCTGGTTCCCGGCGGAATACCGGTATACCGGCCGGATGGTTCCGCCGGGATTGCCCCGGATTATTTCGGGTATCAGCCCGATGAGGAATATGACCTGTATTACGGCCGCGCATCCCTGCATACCGCCGGCAATGAAGGCGCTGTGGACAACCAGGCCGCGGACGTGGCGGAAAGGCTTCTTGAAATCCATTGACAACTGAAGACGAGGAGGAATCTTCCATGACCGGAAAAGCCCTGTTTTCCATGTTCCTGCTGCTTTCCCTGCTGCTGGCGCTTCCCATGGCGGCCGGCGCTGAGGAAGGCAGTCCACTGTTTGTGAAGAAGGTGGAAAACCTGCCGGATGACTTTATTTTCGGCATGGACGTTTCCAGCGTGCTCGCCGAGGAAGCCAGCGGGGTTACCTATTATGGATTCGACGGGCAGCCGGCGGATCTTTTCCGGGTGCTGGCGGATAACGGCATCAACTATATCCGGGTTCGGGTGTGGAACGATCCATTTGACAGCCAGGGCCGCGGATTCGGCGGCGGCAACTGCGATATCCCTGCGGCGGTGGAGATCGGAAAGCGCGCGGCCGCAGCGGGACAGAAGCTGCTGGTGGATTTCCACTATTCCGACTTCTGGGCGGATCCGGGAAAGCAGATGGTGCCGCGCGCGTGGAAGGGCATGGGCATTGAGGAAAAGAGCGAGGCTGCTTTTACCTTCACCCGGGACTGCATGGCACAGCTGAAAGAGGCCGGTGTGGATGTGGGAATGGTCCAGGTCGGCAACGAGACCAACGGCGCGCTGGCCGGGGAAAAAACCTGGATGAATATCGCGTATATCATGGACGCCGGTGCCCGGGCGGTCCGGGAGATCTATCCGGACGCGCTGATCGCGGTGCATTTTGCCAATCCCGAGAATCCGGACAGCTACCGCACTTACGCCAAAAAACTGGATTATTACGAGAAGGGCGGGCTGATCCATTACGATGTGTTTGCCACGTCCTATTATCCTTACTGGCACGGCACGCTGGAGAACCTGTCCGGAATCATGACGGAAATTGCGGAGACATACGGCAAAAAGGTCATGGTGATGGAGACATCCTACGCGTATACCGGGGAGGATACGGACTTCTTCGGCAATACGATCGGCGACGGCGGCAGCTTCACGAAGGATTATCCGTTCACGGTGCAGGGCCAGGCCAATTCCGTCCGGAACATCACGGATACCGTGGTCAACGGAATGAAGGACGGCATCGGGGTCTGCTACTGGGAAGGCGCGTGGATTACCGTCGGCAACGGCAGCTGGGAGGAAAACCACGAAAAGTGGGAGAAGTACGGCTCCGGCTGGGCTTCCAGCTATGCCGCGGTGTACGATCCCGGTGACGCGGGAAAATACTACGGCGGAAACGCTGTGGACAACCAGGCATTTTTTGATGCGGAAGGCTGCCCGCTGGAATCCCTGAAGGTATTCCGGCTGATGCGGGACGGCAATGCGGCGGAGGTCCGGGCGGACGCGCTGGAGGAGCCTTCGGTGGTATGCGACCTGGCGATGCCGCTGGAGCTGCCCGAGACGGTCAACGCCGTGATGACGGACAACAGCCGCCGGCCGGTTCCGGTGACCTGGAACCTGCCGGCGGAAAAGGACCGGGCCATGCATGAATCCGGCCCGGACCGGTATGAAATTGACGGCGAGGCGGGCGGCATGCCGGCCAAATGCTATGTTTCCATGATCGAATACAATTACCTGGCGGATTACAGCTTTGAGGAAGGCGGTTCCGCATGGGTGATTACCGACCTGAAGAAGGCGGATGAGCTGTATATCGAGGACAAAAAGAACGATTCCCTGACCGGGTCGAAGCATATGCATTTCTGGAGCGCTGCGCGGGACAGCGTGGAGTTTACACTGGAACAGACGATGGCCGGCCTGCCGGAGGGAAAATTCCGCTTCTCGGTATCCATTATGGGCGGCGACTGCGGGGATACGGATATTTATGCCTATGTAAAGGTGAACGGGGAAATCATCGCCCGGTCCGAACCGATGGCGGTCACAGGATACGCCCAGTGGGATACAAAATCCACTCCGGTATTTACCCATTCCGCGGGGGATGAAATTACGGTCGGCGTTTACGTAAAATGTGCGGGAAGCGGAAACGGCGCATGGGGAAAAATAGACGACGCTATGCTGAATTCTGTGCAGTAAATAGTGCTCTGCCACAATATATTGGAAACGATACCAATTCAGTAAATAAAAGGACTTTGTCCAAAAAATATTGTTGACAAACCGTGTGATCGGTACTACAATATCTATGAATTTGAACGGAATAAACCGAACAACAGGAGTGACCCTGTTTCGGTTTTGATTCCGACAAAAAAACATCATATGAAAGGAAGTATTATCCAATGAAAAAGCTGTTTGCCATCCTGATGGCAGCCATTATGGCGCTGTCCATGGTGTCTTTCGCGTCTGCTGACGGCAATGAGTATGCCATCACGATCTGGGCTCCTGAAGAAGCGGTTCCGCTGACCAAGGCCCAGGTTGAAGCTTTCAACGCCAGCAACGAACTGGGCGTTAAATTCAACGTTACGGTCGAGCCCGTTTCCGAAGCGAATTCCGCAACGAGCATGATCCAGGACGTCGAAGCCGGCGCGGATATCTTCTTCTTCGCGCAGGACCAGTTTGCCCGCCTTGTGCAGGCCGGCGCGCTGGCGAAGATCGACGATGAAACCGCCGCAAAGATCAAGGCGGAAAACGATGTGAGCGCTGTGACCGCTTCCACTTCCGGCGACGCTCTGTATGCCTATCCGCTGACCGCGGACAACGGTTACTATATGTACTATGACAAGAGCGTCATCCCCGAAGAGGATGTGGACTCCCTGGAAAAGCTGATCGCTGACTGCGAAGCCGCCCAGAAGTATTTCGCTTTCGAAATGCAGACTTCCGCGTGGTATCTGGCTTCCTTCTTCTTCGCCACCGGCTGCGTTTCCGAGTGGAAGACGGATGACGAAGGCGAGTTTATCGAAGTGCGTGATACCTTCGACAGCCCCGAGGGCCTGATCGCCGCCAAGGGTATCAACAAGCTGGTCAAATCCCCCATCCACCTGAGCAGCTCCCAGGCTTCTGAATTCGCCTCCAACGCGGCGATTGTTGTCTCCGGTATCTGGGGCTATACCACTGCGAAGGACATCCTGGGCGACAACATGGGCGTGACGGACCTGCCTTCCTTCGAAGTGGACGGCAAGGAATACCACCTCGGTTCCTTCTCCGGATGCAAACTGCTGGGCGTGAAGCCCCAGGTTGATCACGGCAAGGCGACCGCGCTGACCGCGCTGGCGATTTACCTGACCGGTGAACAGTGCCAGCTGGAACGGTTCGAAGACCGTGCGTGGGGCCCCTCCAACCTGGCAGCCCAGGGTTCCGAAGCTGTCCAGGCCAACCCCGGCCTGCTCGCGCTCCAGAAGCAGAACCAGTTTGCCACCGTGCAGGGCCAGATCCATGGTTCCTGGTGGGATATCGCCAAGGTGATCGGCGATGACATCAAAGCCGCTGAGGACGATGCCGGCCTGCAGGCTGCCCTGGACAACTACCTCGATAAGATCTCCGGCCTGTTCAACCTGGCTGACGACGTGAAGTATGGCTGGACCGTTATCGGTACCTGCAACCTGGAAGAGGGCTTCTTCTATACCGACTACTCCGACGGCAGGAGCACCTGGACGGATGATATCCCCATGGTGAAGGGCGAAGACGGCCTGTGGAAGACCGACAAGGCTTATGAGATGGAAGCCGGCGTCGAATTCAAGGTCCGCCAGGGCCTGAGCTGGGACAACGCGTTCCCGGCCGACAACTTCAAGGTTGAAGAAGCCGGTACCTATTTCGTACAGTTTGACGAAGAATCCGGTGAAGTCAGCCTGGTTGCTGAATAATCCGATGTGACAATACCGGCCGGAGCCAACCGTGTTTGGCTCCGGCCTTTCCCGTAAAGAACGGAAGAACGAAACAATCCGGAAGAAACAGGAACGGGGGATGTCTATGACAAATCAGGATATCGAAACCGGCGCGCGGACCCCGCAGAGAAAGCTCCCTCTGGTCGTGCATATCCTGCTGGCGCAGGCTGCGGTGCTGCTTTGCTGTCTGATAACCTGGTATCTTTGCGAGAATGTTGTCCCGAAACAGTATTCCGATGCCACCTATCGGACAGAACTGGTCATGATGGACAACAATTACAACGCCATGGGATATCTGAAGGGAGAGGGCGGTAAAATCGCGGCTCTTCAGTATAATAAGGTAAGCGACGTCATTACCAAAAAGCCATTCTATCAGGAAATCGTGGATGAAATGGGCCTGCTCCATGCGGATGAACTGCAGGCAGGCCGGCCGCTCGGCGAACAGGACCTGACTGCCGGCCGCCTGATGGACCGCGTGAAATGGGGTTATGACGAAGCGGATACGACGGGCCGCACCATAACCATCGATGTGACCTATGCCGATCCGGCGGAAGCCGAAATCATCGGTAACCGGCTGGCGGAAAAGCTGAATGGGATCCTGACAGACAAAAGCAAGCTTCCGGGACCTCCGATCAACCAGCCGAACCGGATTGAGCACACAGGCCTGATCCAGGAACCGGTCCGTACCGGTCCCAATACGCTGGTGTGGGTCATCATCGCGGGACTCATCGCCGAGGGAATTTTCCTGACCATGGCCTTCCAGACCGGGTGGAAGAACAAGGTGACCTGCATCCTGATGGGTTTTGCGAACCTGAGCCGCGGACAGGTGCTGCGCGGATTGCTGTTCTTCCTGTTTGAAGTCGTGGCTGTCGGTTATATGATCGGATGGGGTGTCGGATGGCTGCAGAAACTCCCGACGCTCGGTACGGTGAAAACAGAACATTACGCGCTGAAAGCCGGCGGACAGGAAATTGTTACCTACGGCGACGACTCTTTCAAAATCCTGCTGTACGGCGTACTGACGATATTCTTTATCGGCGCGATCATTTATACCTACTACCAGAACGTAAAGCAGGGCCGGCTGGCTGCCAAAATTGAAGCCCGGGGCAAAAAGCTCAAGAGCGGCAGGGAAGACCTGCGCTCCCTCGTGGATGACCAGTTCCACAAAACCCTGCTGGCACTGCCGGTCACCGGTATCATCCTGTTTACGGTTATGCCGATTATCTTCATGGTCCTGGTGGCGTTTACCAATTACAGCGGTCCCCTGGACGGAAAGGAAAACCTTTTCTCCTGGGTCGGGCTGGATAACTTTAACCAGCTGCTGACATGGACGTCTGCCGGTTCCGGAAACAAAACGTTCATGGCCACCTTTGGGGAGATCCTGGCCTGGACCCTGATCTGGGCGTTTTTCGCCACCTTCACCAACTATTTCCTGGGCATGTTCGTGGCCATGGCCATCAACAAGAAGGGAATCAAGCTGAAGAAGATGTGGCGGACCATCCTGGTCATGACCATTGCCATTCCGCAGTTTATTTCCCTTCTGTACGTATCCAAGATGTTCGACAAGAACGGCATCATCAATTCCTTCCTGATCAATATGGGATGGATCAAGGATCCGATTGAGTTTTTCGGTGACGTCAGCAGGCCCTGGCTTGCCCGCGTCACGGTGATCGTTATCAACATCTGGATCGGCATTCCGTACCTGATGCTGATCACCACCGGCATCCTGATGAACATCCCCGCGGACCTGTATGAATCCGCCCGGATTGACGGTGCCAATCCCTGGCAGCAGTATACGCGGATTACCCTGCCATATATGCTGTTTGTGACCGGCCCGTATCTGCTGACCAGTTTTACCGGCAACATGAACAACTTCAATGTCATCTACCTGCTGACGGGAGGCGCGCCGACGAAGCTCGGCGCATACAGCGCGGGCGGCGTGTCCGCCGGACAGACCGACCTGCTGATTACCTGGCTGTTCAATATCACCCAGGGCGGCGACCACCTGTATTATCAGGCCTCTGTTGTCGGTATCCTGGTCTTTGTGGTCGTAGCCCTGATTACCCTGCTGGTGTACAGCCGGCTGCCGTCCAATAAAAACGAGGAGGATTTCCAGTGATGAGCAATGCAATGACAAACGCGGCCTCCTCCCAGCCAAAGATGAAGCAGCATATGGGTCTGAAGGCCTCCAGAACGATCGGCAACACAATGATCTATGTCCTGCTGACCGTTATCAGTATTATCTGGCTGATTCCCTTTGTTTTCATCGTACTGCAGTCCTTCCGGGTGGAATCCACCCACCAGGTCGGCTACGTAATCCCGCAGGTCTGGGGACTGAAGAACTATACCGAACTGTTCAATTCCAATTTCCCCCGCTGGTATGTCAACACGTTCATTTCAGCTCTGGCCACCTGTATCCTGCAGACGATCATCGTCCTGTGCATGAGCTATACCCTTTCCCGTTTCCGCTTCAAAATGCGTAAGCCGCTGATGAAGTTTATGCTGATTCTGGGGTTGTTCCCCGGGATGCTTTCCATGATTATCCTCTACCGTGTCCTGAAGGACCTCGGCCTGACTCAGGCCAACGCGGTTCCCGGCCTGATCCTGGTGTATGTCGCTTCATCCGGTATGGGCTACTATGTATCGAAGGGTTTCTTTGATACGATTCCCAAATCGCTGGATGAAGCCGCCCGTATCGACGGAGCGAACCGGGCGCAGGTGCTGTACAAGATCATCCTGCCCCTGTCCAAACCGATCGTAATCTACACCCTGCTGACCGCTTTCATGGGGCCCTGGGGAGATTACGTGTTTGCCCGGTATATTTCCAACAATACGGCGGCAGGCATGAATGTGGCGGTCGGTCTGTACGGCTGGCTGAGCCAGGACCAGATCGACAAGAAATACACCATGTTCTGTGCCGGCGGCGTGCTGGTAGCGGTTCCGGTTACAGTCCTGTTCATGTGCCTGCAGCGGTACTATGTTGAGGGCGTGACCGGCGGCGCTGTGAAGGGATAAGGAAGGGAGGAAACATATATGGCAAGTGTAAAACTGACCAATATCAAAAAAATATATGACAACAACGTGACGGCTGTCCATGATTTCAACCTGGAGATCGCGGATAAGGAATTTGTGGTATTTGTCGGCCCCTCCGGCTGCGGCAAATCCACCACGCTGCGGATGATCGCCGGCCTGGAGGACATCTCCGGCGGAACGCTGGAAATCGACGGCCAGGTGGTGAATGACCTGCAACCCAAGGACCGGGATATCGCCATGGTCTTCCAGAACTATGCCCTGTATCCGCATATGACGGTATACAACAATATCGCCTTCAGCCTGCGGCTGAAGAAAGTGCCGGAGGATGAGATCTTTGAACGCGTAAACAACGCGGCCCAGATCCTGGGCATCACTGAATACCTGAACCGGAAGCCCCGGGCGCTGTCCGGCGGCCAGCGCCAGCGCGTGGCCATCGGCCGTGCCATGGTCCGGAACGCCAAGGTGTTCCTGATGGACGAACCGCTGAGCAACCTGGACGCCAAGCTGCGGAACCAGATGCGCGCGGAAATCATCCTGCTGCGGCAGAAGCTGGACACCACATTCATCTACGTCACGCACGACCAGACGGAAGCCATGACCCTGGGCGACCGGATCGTCATCATGAAGGACGGCTTTATTGAGCAGGTCGGTACTCCCCAGGAAGTGTTCGATACTCCGGTGAACCTGTTTGTGGCCGGATTTATCGGCAGCCCGCAGATGAACTTCCTGAAGGCCAGGCTCGTCCAGGAAGGCGAAGGCTATGCCGTGGATGTGCTGGACGTCCGGATGCCGCTGAACGCGGAACAGAACGAGGTGCTCGCCCGGAAGAATGCCAAGCCGCAGGATATTATCCTGGGTGTACGCCCCGAGCATATGGCGGTTCTGTTTGAACAGACGGAAAACGCGATCGAATGCACCATCAACGTGAACGAAATGATGGGCAGCGAGCTGCACCTGCACCTGACCAGCGCGCACGATGACAAGATCATCGTCCGCCTGCCCACGGTGGACCTGACGAATGAACAGCGCCACAGCCTGTCCTTCGGCAACAAGCTGTTCATTACATTCCCGGCCAAGGTGATGCACCTGTTTGATCCGGAAACGGAGCGGAGCCTGATCGACGGGTAATCCATTATTCCGAAAAGGCGGGCTGCCGGCGCAGTCCGCCTTTTCCGGCAGGAGGGAAACAGTATGAAAAAGCGGATTGCAGTCATGGCGGCGGCCATTCTCCTGGCGCTGGCGCTCCTGCCGGCGGCCGGTACGGCAGAAGACCTGACTTTTTATGACGGATGGGATGTTATGGACAATAACCGGGTATTCTATGAGATTTTCGTAGGCTCCTTTTCCGACTCTGACGGAGACGGGACAGGCGATCTGCGGGGAATCATCAACCGGATGGATTACCTGAATGACGGAAATCCGGCATCCGGAAAGAGCCTGGGAGTGGAGGGGATCTGGCTGACACCGATCTTCAAATCCCCGTCCTACCACAAGTATGACGTGGCAGATTATTACACCATCGATCCCGCCTTCGGAACGATGGATGACCTTCGGGAACTGATCGAAATCTGCCACGGACGGGATGTCAAGGTCATCCTGGACCTGGCCCTGAACCACACCAGCAGCCAGCATATCTGGTATCGGCGTTTCCTGAACTGCCACACCATGAACAATCCGGTCGGTCCGTGCTATGACTACTATTCCTGTATCGGGATGGACGACAAGGCGCCTGCCGGCAGGAGCTTCATGAAGGTGGCTTCGGCCCGGATCCAGGTGGAGAACAATTTCTCGAATTCCATGCCGGAGCTGAATTTCGACTCGGAGGCAGTCCGGCAGGAAGTGCTGAACATCGCGAAGTTCTACCTGGAGCTGGGGGTGGACGGTTTCCGCTTTGACGCCGCCAAATACCTGTACCTGAACGAACATGACAAAAACATGGAGTTCTGGACCTGGTATATCGGTGAACTGAAGAAGATCAATCCGGACCTGTATGCGGTGGCGGAAGTGTGGGACGGTGAAGGTATCACAAACCGGTACGCTCCGGCGGTCGACTGCTTCCACTTTGCCACCAGCCAGGCGGAAGGCCTGATCGCCAAGACAGCCAAGGCCGGCGATGTCAACCGGCTGACAGCTGGGATGCAGACTTACCTGGATACACTGCATGAAATCAATCCGGAAGCGATGAAGATTGATTTTATCGCCAACCATGATACGGATCGCGCGGCGGGATACCTGACCATGGCGTCCGGACGGGCAGCGGTGGCGGCAAACCTGTATATCCTGTCTCCCGGATCTCCCTTTATCTACTACGGGGAAGAGATCGGCCTGCGGGGCTCCCGGGGCGGCGCCAACACGGACGCCAACCGCCGCCTGGCCATGCTGTGGGGGGACGGGGACATGGTGAAGGACCCGCCCGGCAGCACCTATACGAGCCAGACAACCTATTCCGTGCAGGACCTGGACGGGATGGAGGGAAGCCTGCTGAACCACTACCGGAAGCTGACAGCGATTCGGAAGGCCAATCCGGAGATTGCCCGGGGAACCTATACCGCACTGAGCTTCAGTGATACAAAGGCGGGCGGATTCCTGTGCGAATGGAACGGATCCACCGTGGGCGTATTCCATAACACCACGGAGCGGACCCAGAAGCTGGACCTGGCGGATGCCGGCGTGGAATTCCGGAAGATTTCCGCGTGGATTTCCGCGAATCCGATGGACGGCAGCGCATCGCTTGAGGGGAATGTGCTGACCCTTGG
>JAFRTK010000152.1 GCA_017427165.1 Clostridia bacterium | reverse complement strand
CGGACACCGTATGGCAGGCCCGGAAGAAATGCCCGGATATCGTTTTCGTTCCGCCGCGGCACCGGTACTACAAGGAAGTGTCTGACCGGGTCAACGCGGTTTACCGGGATTATACGGATTATGTGGAGCCAGCGTCCATCGATGAGTCCTACCTGGATCTTTCCGGGACGCTGGATTACTACGGGATGACGGCCCGGGAGCTGGCGGATACGATCCGTGCCCGGGTGAAAAGGGAAATCGGGATTACGATTTCCGTCGGTGTGGCGAACAACAAGATCTTCGCGAAGATGGGATCGGACTACCAAAAGCCGGACGCGACAACCGTGATCCTGGGGGAGGATTACAAGACCATTCTCTGGCCGCTGCCGGTATCGGACCTGATGTTTGCCGGCAAGGCGTCCGTCCAGCTGCTGAACCAGAAGGGCATCCATACGGTCGGGGACCTGGCGGTACAGCCGAAAGCCCATGTGGTTTCCATGCTGGGAAAGGGCGGCGAATCCCTCTGGATCTTCGCTAACGGCCTGGATACGGAACCCGTGCGCAAATGGGGCGATGTTCCGGAGGTGAAATCGGTTTCCCACGGCATGACCTTCCGGCGGGACCTGGTGACCCGGGAGGAGATTGAAACCGGCGTGGCGGTACAGGCGGACCGGATCGCCATGAGCCTGCGCCGGCAGGAACTGAAGGGATCTGTCATTACCGTGCAGATCAAGACACCGCAGCTGGTGACGATTTCCCGGCAGGTATCCCTGAACCACTATACCTGGCTGGAGCATGAGATCCGCGAGGTGGCGATGAAGCTGATTGAGGAGCACTGGCATATCGGCGATCCGATCCGGGCAATCACCGTCGGGGTCAGCAAACTGGTTCCCGGGAGTGAAGCGGCGGAGCAGCTGGACCTGTTTGACCTGATGGGGAGCGGGAGCGGGAACGGCAGCAAAGACCGTGAACGGCAGGATAAAATGGAGGCGGCGGTGGACGCGCTCCGCCGGAAAATGGGGAATACGGCGGTGACGCTGGGTGTGCAGCAGAACGATGAGATCGGCGTCCGGCGGGAGTGGAAAAAGAAAAAGGAAGACAATGGAGGAAAAGACAATGGATAAGGAACAGATCCGGGCATTATTTGACAAATACTGCCGGAAGCTGAGAATCACACCCCAGTGGGATGTGAAGCTGGAACTGGTGGAGGATCCCGACTGGCCGAAAACCGGGGATTTCAGGATTGACTGCGAGGACCGGAAAGCGATCCTGATGCTGAACGCGAGGAACCCGAAACAGGACAGCATGGAGGAAGTGATCGTCCACGAGCTGATGCACATCAAGCTGTATCCGCTGGACCAGATGACGGAAAGCATGATCCTCAGTACCTTTCCGGAGGGATCTCCGGCACAGGATTTCGCGTACCGCCAGTTTTTCGTTACGCTGGAGCAGACGGTGGAGGAACTGGCCAAGTGCTTCCTGCTGGAATTTGGCGAGGACCGGGAGCTCTCCTACGGACGGTGCAGGATGAAAAAGTCCTTCAATGACCTGTATGACGGGCTTAAAAACCTGGAATAAAAAAGAAAGATCTGGAGAAAAAGCCATGGTGATTATTGTAAAACCGTATACGGAGGACCGGATTGACGACGTTCTCCGCTTTGAACATGATATCCGCATTGAGGAAGAATGGGGCTGGGAGATCAATGAGGAATACCTGGAGAGCGTCCGGAAAAGCTTCCGGGACGAATCCTTCCGGGATTCCATTTCCCTGCTGGCCTATATGGACGGGAAAGTGGTCGGCCGGATTGACTCCACCATGATCAAAAGCCGGTTTGACGGCTCCACCAAGGCATACCTGGACTGGATCTGCGTGGTGAAGAATTACCGCCACCGCGGGGTGGGCCAGGCGCTGATGGCGGAACTGCGGAAACAGCTGAAGGAGCGGGGAATCGATACCCTGATTGCCCTGACGGCGTCCAACGAAGAAGCCCAGCGCTTCTATAAATCAGTCCCGGATTCATCGATGCATGATATCGGGATCTGGATTGACATCAAATAACAGAACTGCCGCCGGATTTCCGGCGGCAGCTGCTTTTTATGGTTTGATTCTGTTCAGTTCAATCTTCGGGGCAGGTTCATCCTCCGGTTTGGCGTTGTCATCCACCAGCTGCATCCAGATGCGGTCCGGAATGTAGTCAACGGTAATCAGGCTTGTGGCGCTGATGTGCGGCCACTGATCCGTTTCGAATCCCCAGCTCATACTCATGCCTTCCGGATATGCTTCTCCGTTCTCATGCAGCCACACGGGGAAAACCTGGTATTCCATGAAATCATCTTCCGTCATCCCGTCCTGTGCGGTGAAATCAGCGTACACGTATACACCGGAAGCATTTCGTTTGGCGGAAACACCGTCCAGGCGCAGTCCGAAACCGGCACTGTTATCCCGGAACTGATAGTCAGCCGTTTCTGTGATGATGGATACGGGGATGGTCAGAGCAGCTTCACTGCTCTGTTCACTGATTTCCTCACCGGTTTCAGGATCGATTTCCCAGTAATCAAAGATGATCTTTAAGGGTACGGAATCCTTCATACGCAGGTTGGTTTCCCACATGTTGAAGTATACGATATGTCCCTCGTTGTCGTACATCGTATCAAACATTCCTTCATCAAGGCGGTATTCGTCCGCAAACTCCTGATCAATGCATACCCGGTACAGCGGACAATCCAGCTGCTTTGCCGCGGCTGTCCAGGTTGAATCCGGACTTACGCCGAGCAGATTTGCCAGGGCAATACCGTTTTCCCCGTTTGAGTTCAGCCGGTCATCCTCTGAAATATCCACACTGAACAGCGCCGGGCTTCCGTCAGTCCTGGTGATCTGTGAGGTGATCATTACCTTATGCTCATCTGCGAACAGGCTTTGTATTCTGAAGGTTACCGGGCCGAGTACAAACACCTGTTCTTCGGTGCTGTCCATGATTTTCTGCGCTTCTTCAGGGACTGCGTTGGTTTTTCCATAGTAGATTTTAAAGAAATCATTCCATCCAAAGGAATTGGTGGCTGCAATGGCAATGGCCGTGGTGGCCAGGATAATACATGCTGCAATCAGGACAGTGCGGATTGTTACGCGTTTCACAGGTTCTTCCTCCTTCACGGAGCGGGCGGCTGTCATCAGCGCGTTACGGCACTTGTCTGGCGTCGGTTTGAATGCATCCTGCAGGTTCAGGTTTTCCATCTCGCGCTTCATTCCGCTT
>JAFRTK010000151.1 GCA_017427165.1 Clostridia bacterium | reverse complement strand
TACCCGCATCATGACCGCGGTGGTCCGGAGCGCAATCTGGGCCGAAGACGGCGGCCTGGTGGAAGTGGAACCCCTGAAATACAGCGTGGAAGACGGACCGAGCGGCGAACTGACCGCCCTGTCCATCCTGCATGAATATGACGGCGAAGTATTCGTGAAGCGCCTGTACGCCTATGAAGGATGGCTGCGGGAGAGCTTTACGGAGAAGAATATGGAATTCAACCCGGAATACGGCGAGGAGCTGTGCGAAATCGCCGCGTTTGAACCGGCCATCGACGGCAAAACGCTGACGGTGGCGCTGGAGACGAAGGACCACCAGGCGAGTACCGTGAAGATGGTCTTGCGCGCGGGAGGTGCTGTGAAATGAAACAGAGAAGCCGCGCGAATGCCCTGCTGATTGAGCTGGTGCTGGTGATCTTCTTCTTCATGCTCGGATCCACCGTGCTGGTACGCCTGTTCGCGGATGCCCGGCACAAGACGATCCAGGCACGGGCCACGAATGAATCCATCGCCGTCGGCCAGAATATCGCCGAAGAGCTGTACGCCGCCGGGGATCCGGAAGGCTGGCTGGCCGCGAACGGCTTTACCGCCGCGGAAGGCGCCGAAAACACCTGGACCCTGGCGGAAAAGGAATACACCCTGTATGTGACCGAGACCATTGAGGAAAAGAAGGGCGGAACGCTCCGCACCTTCACCGTTTCCTCCATTGGTGAGGGAAAGCAGCTGTTTACACTGCCCTCCACCCGGTACCTGCCGAAGGAGGTGAGCCCGTGAACAAGCGCAAAGTAGCCCTGGGACCGGGCGCCGCGTCCCTGATCCTGATCGTTGTGGTGCTGTCGCTGGCGATGCTGGCGATGCTGATGCAGATCAGCTCCCGCAACGACGTGAGCCTGGCCTCCCGCAGCGCCGAGATGACCGCCCGCGTGTATGACCTGAACGCGGAAGCGGAGCGCAAGCTGGCCTTCCTGGACGAAACCCTGCTGGAATGCCGGGAAGAGCTCAAAGGCGGCGATATGCAGGCCTACCTTGACCTGCTGGCTGCGAAGCTGCCGGCCGGGTATGACCTGCTGGACGACGAGGTCACCTGGATGGACCCGCTGGAAAACCGGATCATGACATGTACCGTGAAGATTTTACCGCCCGACGAAAAAGAAAGAACCGAATGGATCGCCCACAAGCTTGTGGTGGAAGAACCGGAGGGTGATTGGGAATGGTAGGAGTTCTTGACGATATCCTGAGAAAGGCGCTTGAGTACAAGGGATCCGACGTGTTTATCGTGCCGGGTGCCCAGATCATGACCAAGGCGAGCGGAAAGATGATTCCGATCACCGAGGACCGGGCTTTTCCGGCGGATATCGCAACGCTGGTGGACCGGGCCTACGAGCTGGCCGGACGCACCCGCGAGACAATGGACGCGGAAGGCGATGACGACTTCTCCTTCGCCGTACGCGATCTCTCCCGTTTCCGCTGCAACACTTACCGGCAGCGCGGCTCCCTGGCTATGACCTGCCGTGTGGTGGCGTTTGGCGTGCCGAACCCCATCGACCGGCATATCCCGGACGTGGTGATGCGGCTGGCGGACCTCCGCAGCGGCATGATCCTCGTGACCGGCCCGGCCGGAAGCGGCAAGAGCACCACGCTGGCCTGCATGGTGGACAAGATCAACCAGACGCGGGACGGACATATCATCACGATTGAAGACCCGATTGAATACCTGCACCCGCACAAGAAATGCATTGTAAGCCAGCGCGAAGTGCCCGGGGACGCATCCAGCTTCGCCCGCGCGCTGCGTGCCGCGCTGCGCCAGGCGCCGGACGTGATCATGCTCGGTGAAATGCGCGATATCGAGACGATCTCCACCGCCATCACCGCGGCGGAAACCGGACACCTGCTGCTGTCCTCCCTGCATACGCTGGGCGCCGCGAAGACGATTGACCGCGTGATCGACGCGTTCCCGGCCAACCAGCAGAACCAGATCCGGGCCCAGCTGTCCATGGTGCTGCGCGCCGTGGTTTCCCAGCGCCTGATCCTGACGAAGGACGGCACGCTGTACCCCGTGTTCGAGGTCATGCGCGTGAATCCGGCCATCCAGAACCTGATCCGCGAGGGAAAGACGCACCAGATTGACAACGCGATCTTCGGCGGCGGCGAGGACATGCTGTCCATGGACACCGAGCTGGCCCGCCTCGTCAAGGACGGAAAGATCGAAAAGGAAGCCGCCACCCTGATGGCCATCCACCCAGAAACGGTGGAGCGCCAGGCACGCTTTATGAGGTAAAAAAAGCAATAACAGGCAGGAGCCTGCAGGAAAAAAGACGCCGTCAGGGCGTCTTTTTTCATATATGCACATGGAAAGATATCACAGGTTACATACAAATCCATTTAAACAAGTACAAAACGTGACACAGACAAGGTGTTATCGTAATAAATCCGTAATAAATATAGACGTCTTCCCCTGCGCGAAAAAAGGCAGGAAATGGCGAAAAACCGCGGAAAAATAACGGTTATATATTGAAATAAGGAAGAAAAAGTGCTATCTTGTATGAGCAGAATTATGTAATAAATTCCGCAATTGGAGATGCAATTTCATATTCGCAAAAATGGCATGTAACCTGATCCGGTGATTCGGGGAATGGAGAGCCCCGGATCCGGAAGATTCATACATTTTCAGTGAAGCAAAGTGGAGGCCTGAAAAGAATGAACGCGAAGATCCGTACCCTTTCTGCCATACTGCTGACCGTGTGCATGCTGGTATCCGGCATGCCTTTTGCCGTCTGCGCGGAAAACGAACCGGCCACGCCGACCGACCTGGCGCCCGTGGAGCAGGAAACCCCGGCGGAAACCGGCACAGGGGAGAACGGGGAAACAACGAACGAAGAGATTCCGGCGGGCGAAATCCCGACCGGTGAGCAGGGCAGCCCGGAAGAAGCGGGTAACGCGGAAGGGACGGACAACCCGGAGGCAACTGTCGGGAACCAGGAAGATGAATCTGAAGTCCGGCTGCCGGAGCTTCCCTTCGGCCAGGGCGGATACCGCGGAACCCTGAAGGCCGGCGAGGAATTCCGGATTGTGATGCGGCCCGAATACAGCCGGAATATCCTGGTCACCCTGACGCTGGTTCCGAAGACCGGGAGCATTGCGGACGCCGCAGGCATCCGGATGACCCTGAACGGGGAGAAAAAGAATCCGGTCCGGATTGAGAACGAGGACCCGGAAAGCAAGGGAATCACCGTGCAGTTCGGCGCATACACCGCAAAGGGCAGCGAATACATCCTGGCGGTTACCTCCCCGGCGGACGCGGACTTTATCCTGACCGCCGTGAAGCGGCCGGAAGCGGCCCCGGAAGAAACCGGTGAGGAAACCACCGGCGAAGAGGGAAGCGGCAGCGGGGAGACCACCGAAACCGAAGAGGGCGGCGAAAGCACAGGGACACCCGCGGAAGCCGCGGAAGGCGGAGTAACCGCTGAAGATGAAACGGCCGGGGAGACCGGAGAACCGGCCGGCGAAGAAGAAGCCGCCGGCGAAGAAGAAACCAAAGTCGAAAACGCGGATGAAAGCGGAGAAACACCCGCGGAACCCACAGAAAACGGGACGGCCGCAGAGCCCGAAACGGCCGCAGAGCCCGAAACGGCCGCAGAGCCCGAAACGGCTGCGGAGCCTGAACCGGCTGCTGAACCTGAAACGGGCGCAGAGGCGGAAGAACCCCAGGCTGAACCGGTAAAGAACGAACCCGCCACACCGACCGACCTGGCCCCGGCCGAAGAAGCCCAGGGCCAGACCGCCAACGGCAGCGCGAAGGCAGATAT
>JAFRTK010000150.1 GCA_017427165.1 Clostridia bacterium | reverse complement strand
GCTGTCCCCTTGTCCCCCGCCGCTGTCAGCCGTTTCCGCCTTCCTCTTCCCTCACCGGCTCAGCAAACAGGATATTCCCTTCCTTGTCAATCAGCAGCCGCTGTTCATTCCGGATTACCCAGGCAGCTCCGTCCTGGAACGCTCCAATGTACTTGCTGTCAAAAGCAGGTTCAATCACCCATTTCCCGGTTTCATCCACAAAGCCAGCAAGGCCGGTTTCCGCATCTGCTGCCGGGCTCAGTCCTTCCCGGAAATCGTAGTCTGAATATTCCACCAGGCGGAAGACCGGCTCCGTCAGCACCTGCCCCCGGTCGTTCATCAGGCCGGCCCGGTAGGAAGGCGTCTCACCCGGCTCCCGGATTTCATACCATCCCACGCCGTTTTCGCTGAAACCAAGGCAGTTGCAGATTCCCGGCCGCGAAACGGAATACAGTTCCGTGTGATCGGCCCGGTAGAAATCCAGGGAATCCCCGGACTGGACAAAGTATATGTCATCTGAAATGAATTCACGGTTTTTGCCCTGAGGTGTTCCTTCGGTATCGATCCAGATCCATGCTTCTCCCGGATAGCACACCTCCGCGTATCCGTTGCTGAACCCGGTCGCAAACTGATATTTCGGCGGCAGTACCCACTGGCCGTCCATATTCACATAACCGAACAGTTTGTTTTCCCTGCTGCGCGCAGGAAACATTCCGTCTCCCGGCCATCCGACGTGCGGATCAAATACGGCATCATCCGGCGGGCAGATTTCCTTCCCGTCCCGGTCGAGCTGCAGGAACCTGCCATCTTCCCAGCTGGTTACTTCCGCGTAGCCGTACCGGAAAAAGCCGCCTGACCCGGAAGGTTCATATTTGCAGGGAATCACAATCTCCCCGTTCTCCCGTCGTGCAAACCCCATTCTCCCGTTCATCACAACCGGGATCAGTTCCGAATAATCCCAGGCGCTGGGTGCAAATCTGTCCGCCTTCACAGCGTCATAGATAAAGCCCGTGAAAAAACCGTTCCGGACATCCAGGAATCCGCTTTTATACTCTGTATCTCCTTTTTCTTCATTCCATTTGATCGTCCCGATAATGCAGATCCCGTCCTGCTTTCCTCCGATAAAGCTGTCTCCATACAGGGACCAGCTGCTCAGGTCCGAATCAATTCTCAGGTTGCTTCCCGGTTTGAACACCCATTCTCCCCGGTCATTGATCAGTCCTTCCCATGACTCGTCATTGCTGATCCTGGGCTTCACTTCCACCTTGGCATAACTTCCCCGGAAATCCTCCGCGTCTGCAAACTGATAAGGCATGACCATGCGTCCCCGGCTGTCAATATATCCGTACAGCCCTTGCTCGTTATGCACTGCGTAGCAGGGTTTTCCCGCTTCCGTTTCGGAAAGCAGGACCGGAAACTCCTCGTCCCCTTCCTCCCGCAGGATTTCCCCCCGGGTATTGATCAGTGCCCATCCGTCGTTCGGCCGCTCCACGAGCGCCTCCCCGTCGCGGAAGTCATAGGCGTCCGTGTACTGCGGGGCGATCACGATATTCCCTTCCCGGTCGGCATATCCGTACATTTCATCCTGATCACACACCACGATCAGGCCGTCGCTCATGCTGCTCCAGTCGCAGGGCGTAATCCCTTCCGGCAGGGAGATTTCTTCCCCGTCCCGGTTCATCATCACCGGAATTGCTATATTCTCTCCCTCGTCTGTTTTCACAAGCTTCCACACTACGCCGATGCCTTCCGGAAAAGTGGTCACCGCCCCCTCTGTCCAGTCCAGGTAATATTCGCAGGGCAGCACCATCTCGCCCGTTGTCCGGTCCGCATATCCCAGGTACAGCTCGTCTTCCCGTTCTTCCGCAATCGGAATCAGGTCTCCTTCGTCTCCCCATCCGGTCCATACATATTCATACTTCAGCCCGGAGAAAAAGCCGGAACGGATGTCGAAAAAGCCTTCCGGCCCGTCTTCCGGATTGTTTTCCGATCCCGTTCTGACGACGTAATACCCGTTTTCCCAGGAGCCGTAGCCGCTCATTCCGTCTTCCCATCCGGTATCCACATTGTATTCCGCCGGCAGCACAAAATCTCCCCGGCGGTTGATAATCCCGCCGTACTCAATATTTTCCCCCGCCTTGTCCGGATCCGCGCTTTCGGAAATCATGGTAACGTGCGCGTACTCACCCCGGAATCTTTCCGCCCATTCAAAAGTCGCCGGAATAATCCACTGTCCTGATTCATCCGTATATCCCCATTTCCCGCTCTTCTCATCTTCGGCCGGATAAATCTCCTCCCCGGCCGCAAACGCTGTCAGCGGCAGCAAAAGCATACAAATGATGATAATCCAGCGTTTCATTCCGCCATCCTCCTTATGTGACAAAGGGACAGCCCTGCTGTCACATTTTTGCAGCGTGACAATAGGGCTGTCCCTTTGTCACCTTCCTCATCCAATGTTACGGGAAGCTCAGGTACCGGCTCATCATGTACCCGACCTCATCCCGGTACTTCACCATCGTCCAGATTTCCCCGCGCAGCAGCACTTCCACCTTCGTCTTCACCTTCACCTGGTGCAGCACCTTGCTGTCCGGGCTGGGAGCCTCCCGCATCCGCACCGCCTGCCGGGCGGTCGCCATCAGGCCGGTGCTTTCCAGCGGCTCCAGGAATTCCCCGCCGTCCACTTCAATATACTTTCCGTCCTCTGTCTCGCACATAAACCGGTCGCTCTGGTCGGATTCGCTGCTGCCGGATGAGTATACACCCTTCACCTTCAGCATCGTCCCCGCCGGGATTGTCCCGCCCGGTTTCCGCTTGGTTTCGGCAAAGTACAGCATCGACTCATCGCCCTGCAGTTCCCTCGTCAGGCGTACTTTTGTGCTTCCGTCCCGGATCTGCTCGTTTGCGTCAAAAGAAAGGTATTCCGGCTTCACAACGCCAGTTTCATACATTCCTCCATTGGGCCCGGTCAGGAAAATCACCGCCCAGTCCTTGGTCTGGGAGATCACCTGCACCGGCACCCCGGACACCAGCTTCACATTGTTGTCATGCACAATCAGGCGGTCCAGCTTCCCGTCCGTCTTTACCCGCGCCGCCGGATGGCTGTGGTCACCTTCCGGGTCCAGGAATCGCTTTTCCAGGAACCCGTCATCGTCGATCTGCACCCAGTCCCCCAGGTCCCGCAGGATCTTTGTCTGCCAGTTCTCTGTATGAACCTGGAAGTAGGATTCCTCGCTGTATCCGGTCGCGGAAGCGGAGCAGACCACCGGCTGGGTTTCCGTCGCGTAAACGGTTGCCTCCGTCAGGTCCGTCTGTCCGAAATAGTTGTCATTCCAGTTTGCGAAAGTCAGGTCGATTGCCTTTTTTACCGATTTCTTCGCCACAAACCCTCTGTTCGGGGCTTCGATATAGTAGTCGTCCCCGAATTCGCCGCACACCCGCACCAGGGTGCCTTTGGCGTGCTTTGCGGTGATATGCTTATGGTTCGGGGCGGAATACACCGGAATGTCGTCTTCCAGGATTTCTCCTGCGAAAACGCCGGCGGGTTCCTTTGCTTCCCATTCCTTGCGTGCGTCGTAGTTGTTGATGACCGGCCGCCGGTTCCCCGCCTTCTCCGAATCAATCCACACGGTATAATCGCTCGTCAGCCACAGGTCATATCTTCCGTTCACTTCATCCAGGCCGATGCCGCTGGAATACCCGTTGTACATGATGCCGGCCTTCTTCGAAGCACCGGAGGAGGCATACACCGGTGCCCCGTCCCCGTCCGTACACACGGTCACATCATTCCATCCCGCCAGCGCGCTGCCGGCCGCCAGCACCATTATCCCTGCTGCCAGCATCAGCACAAGCAGCAGTCTCCATCCGTTCTTCCGCATTTTTGGGCACCTCCTGTTTTGAGGAAACTGAGGTACGGTTTTGCTCGTTCGAACCCGCGTCATATAATTGTCTGCCCTTGATTCAAACGGATAACAACCATTCGGGG
>JAFRTK010000149.1 GCA_017427165.1 Clostridia bacterium | reverse complement strand
AGCCCGGGTTTTCGCAAACAAGGGGATCAAGCTGTTCGGGAATGAATCCCAGACGGTCGGCCCGGAGGATGCGCCGATGGAAGTGCACCTGATCATGCTGGGGGCAAAGGTCGTCCTGCTGGAGGGCATCCGCCTGGCGAATGTGCCGGAAGGAGTGTATCTCCTGCACGCGGCGCCGCTGAACCTGGGCGGCGCGGAAGGCGCGCCCTGCCGGGCAACGCTGATCAGCACCAATCTGTGAAGAAGGAGAGTTTATCAGATGAAATACACATACCGGGAGATGCCGGAAAACCTGAAAGGAACTTATGCCGATATCTCCAGAAACTGGGGCTTCTGCTGGAAGGAATCCGTGATGAGTGTGCCGTCGCCGCTGTTCCTGGTAACCACCTATAAATCGAACGGCCTGCCGAATGCGAGCATGCAGTCCTGGTCCACGTTCACCTGCGCAAACCGCGGAAGCGGTTACTACGCGCTCCTGGGCAGCGTGAACAAAAACGGTCATCTGTACCGGACACTGCAGGAAACAAAGGAAGCCGTGATCAATTTCATGTCGGCGGAAGCCCATGCCGCCTGTATGGCTACCATCCGCAACAATGAATTTGATAAAGATGAGATAACCGCATCCGGGCTGACCACGGAGAAGGCGGACTGGGTGAATGCTCCGATGGTAAAGGAATGCTTCATGAACCTGGAATGCCGGTATGTATGGGAGAAGGAAATTGTGCCGGGGGATGACCATGTGGTAATCTGCCTGGAAGTGCTGGGCGGGCATATTGACGAGGAGCACCTGGCGGACCGGATCGGTGATAACGGTCTCCTGTACAATATCCACTACCAGATGAATCCCGAAAACGTCGGAAAAACCGCACATGATTACGCGGCGGTCCTGCAGCGGAAAGTCGACGTCGGGGAATACTGATATTCTGTCGGAAGGTATTATGGGAGAATGATTCGCAAAGCGCAGCCTGAACAGGCTGGGGAGATCCATGACGTCGTGGTTTCCACGATATCGGAGATCTACCCGAAGTATTACACCACGGAAGTGGTGGAGTTTTTCATCGGTTACCACAGCCCGGAACGGATCCGGGAGGACATTTCTGCCGGAAAAGTATATATCGCCGAAGAGAACGGCAGGATCGCCGGCACCGGGACGGTTAACGGGGACAATATCGAGCGGGTATACGTGCGGCCGGAGTACCGGGGAAAAGGAATCGGCTCCGCCCTCATGAATTATATGGAAGGCGAGATCCTGAAGGACCATGAGGCGGTGGTGGTGGAATCCTCCCTGCCGGCCGGGGAGTTCTACCGGAAGCGGAAGTATGTCCAGGTAAAACATATGGACTATCCCGTCGAAAACGGGAAGATCCTGTGCTATGAGGTCATGCGGAAAACGAGGGAACCGTAAACTGGCCCTATTCTTTTTTCACATTCTGGCTATTTCATGAAGACCACTTTCGGTTTATACTTCTTTCCTGAAAGCGGCCTGTGCCGCGGCTGTGCGGTTTCGCACAGGAGACGGAGGGAAGAAACACATGAAACGGATACTGACCATCCAGGATATCTCCTGCTTCGGGAAATGCTCCCTGACGGTGGCGCTGCCGCTGCTGTCCGCCATGGGAGTTGAAACGGTGATCCTGCCGACTGCGGTGCTCAGCACGCATACGCTGTTCAAGGGCTTCACCTGCAAGGACCTTTCCGACCAGCTGGTGCCCATCACCGATCACTGGAAGCAGGAAGGGATTACCTTCGACGCGATTTACACCGGATACCTGGGCACGGAAGAGGAAATCGACACGGTGATCGGCATCATCCGGGAATTCCGGAATGAGAACACCCTGGTAATTGTGGATCCGGCGATGGGGGACAACGGCCGGCTGTATGCCGCCTTTGACGAGCATTACGCCAGGAAGAACGCGGACCTCTGCGCGGTGGCGGATATCATTGACCCGAACATCACGGAAGCCGCCTTTATGACCGGGCTGCCGTACCGGGAGGAATATTCAGAGGAGTATATCCGGGAAATGCTGCTGGCGCTGGCCAAGCTCGGAACGAAAACGCCGATCCTCACCGGGGTTTCCCTGGGAGAGGGAAAAACCGGTGCGATGGGGTATGATTCCGAAACGAAGGCGTTCTTCAATTACCAGAACGACCGGGTTCCGGCAGCCTATCACGGGACGGGGGATATCTTCTCCAGCGTGCTGGCCGGCGCGTTTGTGCTGGGGATCAGCCGGGCGGAGGCCCTGAAGATCGCCGCGGATTACACGGCGCTGACGATTGCGGAGACGCTGAAGAACCCGGGGAATCCCTGGTACGGGGTGGACTTTGAGGCCACGATTCCGGCGCTTACGGATATGCTGAAGCAGGCCGGGAAATAACCGCTTTATACGGAAGGAAAGGAAGCTGCGGAATGGACGGGCAGGCGCCGGCACAGGCACAGATGACACCGGAGGAAAAGAAACGGGAACTGTACCGGAAGCAGAAGGAGCTGCTGGACACATTCCTTTCACACGGGGCGATCAGCCGCGCGCAGTATGACAAGTCGCTGGGCGACCTGACGGTGAAGATGGGCTTCGGCCCGGAACCATCCGGACAGTGAAGCAGTATATGGCTTGCAGGGCATCCCGGAGCGGGGTGCCCTTTTCTTCTCCGCCGCTCCATGGTAAGATGAAACCCGGAGAATTTTCAGATATGGAGGAATTCAGGTATGGACAGCTGGGT
>JAFRTK010000148.1 GCA_017427165.1 Clostridia bacterium | reverse complement strand
GCCTGTCCGGCGGAAGCGTTTTCCGCGTAGGTCACGGAAACCTCGCCCACCTTCCGGGAGGCCACCCGCTGCAGGGCGGTTTTCCCTGCCGCGGCAGCCGTCTGCGGCCCGGCGCCGCTTTCCGGCTGCGCCAGGGCATACAGGGCCAGCCGGTGCGCCGTGTACAGGCGCCGGGCTTCCTCCGCGTCCTCCGGCTCCATGCCGGCAAACATGCCGTTGGCCCGGGAAACCGTTTCCCGCAGCGCAAAGGCCGGGGTGAAGGATTCAAACTGCGGATACCAGGAGAGGAAGGAAGCTTCCGTCATTTGGCCTCACCGTTCTCCGCGGCAGGAGCCTCCGCGGCGGGGACCTCCGCGGCCGGTGCGGCCTTTCCCCGGCCTTTGCGGACCGGGATCTCCGGTTTTTCCGCCTCCGCCTTTTTGCCGGAGGCGTCCGTTCCCTGCGCGGGGTCGTTTTCCAGCAGCTTCTTCCGCTTTTCCGTCACGGCGGCTTCCAGGGATCCGTCCAGGATCAGCAGCCGGAACAGCGGGTCCTCCCGGATCTCCTCCGGGGCTTCCGTAAAGAGGTTGCGCAGGGCAGGCGTCACCGTGAATACGGTTTCGCCTTTCACGTTGTGAAACTGGGCACATACACGGGAAAGAATCATCATGGTGGGTTGCCTCCTTTAATACATTGGTCTTGTAAATTTGAGCGTGAAAAAGTATACTTATTACATGGAGAAAAAACCCGGTTACATATGGAGGATGGCGAAAATGAGAAAATTCAGGTGGATCCTGCCCCTATTGCTGGTTGTATTACTGGTATTGTCCGTTCCGGCGGCACAGGCGCAAAAACATACAACCAAAGGTATGAATAAATATGGTGACGAATGGGTCTGGGTTTATGCTGAGTTGGATGATACAACTGGAGAGTTTACTGAATGGGGCTTTGAAATAAATGGCACCGGCATACCTCTCACTTGCACAAAGATCGCGGAAGGCGATTTTTACCCTGGCAGCTGCATCAATGAGCCGTCCAGGAGTATCACATTGTCCTTTGAGTATAAAGGACAAACATATGAAGAAACCTTCACAGCTAAAACTTTTCCACTGGGACACATCTGGGATCAGGATTGGACCATTGATATTGAAAACGGAACCCACTATCATAAGTGTCTGAGAGAAGGCTGCATGGAACGGAAGGATGAAAAAGCCCATGATTTCAGCCTGATCCGGTATGATGAGAACAGTCACTGGGAGGAATGTGTCTGCGGTTTGAAGGGAACTGAGTCCCAACCTCATAATTGGAGTTACGAAATTGGAGCAGACGATCTTATTGGCTTCCATTCCCGAGAATGCACCACTTGTAAGTATGCTGAAGAGTCGATACCCCATCAGTATGAACCGACCTATGCCGATGAAGAGTATCACATGTGGAAATGTGTCTGCGGCGCAGAGAAGCCTGAAACCAAAGCCGAGCCGCACGATTATGTGCTGACCGATGTCGGCGAAGGGTATCACATGTGGAAATGTGCCTGCGGCGCAGTCAAACCCGAAACCGATGCGGAGCCGCACAAATACGGTAACTGGACCCGGATTGAAGGAACCAATACCCATAAGGGAGTCTGTGACTGTGGTGCAGAAGATATAGCAGACTGTTCCGGCGGTACGCCCACCTGCACAGCCGGAGCCATTTGCGACATCTGCGGGCTGGAATACGGGGAACCCGATCCGGCAAACCACGACCTGACGCACCATGACGCGAAGGCTGCCACCTGCACCGAAGACGGCTGGCCGGCTTACGATACATGCAAACGCGAGGGCTGCAACTACACTACCCTGCTGATCAAACAGGCCAAGCTGGGCCATGACCTTGTACACCACGAAGCGAAAGCTGCCACCTGTACCGACCCCGGCTGGGAAGCATACGATACCTGCAAACGTGAAGGCTGCGACTACACCACCTACAAGGAAATCCCTGCGCTGGGCCACGACCTGGTAAAGCATGATGCAAAGGCTCCCACCTGCACCGAAGCCGGCTGGGATGCCTATGATACCTGCTCCCGGTGCAGCTACACCACCTACAGGGAAATCGCAGCGCCGGGCCATATCCCGGGAGAGCCGGTCGTAATAGCCCGGGAGGAACCTCAGGTCGGCAAAGCCGGTTACGAGGAAACGATGATCTGCTGCACAGTCTGCGGTTTGGAACTGGAGTACAGTTATAATCAACTGCCTGCCCTGCCGGGACCGGTACCGGACAAGAAAGAAGAAACCACCGGCAAGCCGGATGCTGAAATCGCCATCGCGCCGAAAAAATCGGTACTCCGGATCATCCAGCCGGTATTCCTGGAAGAAGAACAGGAACTGGAGCATTCTGTCATTCAACAGATTTTCAGCGATGACAGCGGAGTCTATTTCCAGACGGAACCCAATTTGGATTTACCGAATATTCCGTCTTATGCTTTAAAACTGATCGAGGCAAAGGTCTGGAGACTGGAAAAATTTTCTGACCTTGCAGACCGCGTCAGCCTGGATTTTACCGGCAGTCAGGAATTCCCTCTGAACCTTGATCTGATTATGATCCTGGTGTACCGTGATGATACCGGGGAGCATTGGGAAGTGCTGAACAAAACAACCAAGCTGATCGGAAACCGGCTGCGTGCCGAGGTGGACGCAGCGCTCGTGAGAAAGCTGCAGTCCCGTCCATTCGCAATCATCGTCCTGGCCGACAACGGAAGCAGATAAAAAGGATTCATGAAGATGGCAGGGGATAACTCCCCTGCCATCTTTTTTCCTCTTGCAGGTTATATTGCGTCCATGTACCGGACCGTGGACGGATACAGGAAACGGACCTCGGAGAACTGCGCGAAGTACGGAATCTTGATGCGCATGTCGGCATACTCGGTCTCCATGCGGCGCAGGGGCTGGGTGAGGTTGAAGCAGATGCGGTCCACGCGGTTGGCGTAGACGACCATGCGGTCCGTGCCGCCGGTGCCCGCGCCGCGGCACCACTTACAGGGGGAGATCACCAGGTCGCCGCCCTGCTGGACGGCCAGGTTGTTCTCCAGCACATAGGTGAGGATGGAGCGCTCGGAATCATCGGATACCTTGCGGGTCACCAGCTGGCCAAACTGCTCCACGGGAATCAGGATATGGTTCGGCAGGGCGTCGCCCGAGCAGTCGTTCGCCGTCCATACGGCGGAGATCGCCGCGTTGATGTCGGCCAGGATTTCATCCGCGGTTTTGCCGCTCCACTGGGTGTCGCTCCCGCCGGGGGTATGCGGCACGGCGGAAGAGCGGAGCACAGCCGGGTTGTTCACCAGGCCGGTGGATGAAACCTTGCTGAATCCGCGGTAAACATTGCGGTCGATCACCTTGTCGCAGTGCAGGCGGATGCCCTTGTTGAGGAAGGTTTCCGGATCCCGGCCCACCTGCACCATCTTTTCCTTTTCCAGTACGGAGAAGGCCATATACTCGGCAAAGTTGAACGTCCGCGCGACGGATTTGGTCATGTCCGCCTGGATCACGGGAATATCATTGGCTGCCTCGAAGAAGAGGTTGTCCTCGTCCCCGCCGGAGGAGGCATATGTCACGTCGATGGACGCGATGGATTCCAGCAGGCCGCCGCCGGTGATTACCGGCATGTCGCGCGGCCAGTCCGTCCCGGTCAGGGGCTCAAGGATCACATCGTCCACCTTTTCCAGTTCCTTCATCAGGAAGGTGTAGGAGTCGCCGGCAGCCAGCCGGCGCATGGCGGAAGGATTACGGATCAAAGCATTCACTCCTTTGTTATATCAGGTTGCGTTTGGTCACGGTAACTTCGCAGAAGCCCCGGCTGTCTCGGGCGCCGCGGACGGTCACATTGGGCAGCTCCACCGTGGTGCCGCTTTCGCCGGCAGCGGTCACCAGCCTTTGGTCGGCCAGGCGGATATATACCTTGTCCCCGGTTTTCGCATTCGCGGTCTGGACCGGCACCACGGTACTGCCGCGCACCAGGATGTCCGCCGTGTCCCCGGGGGCAAAGGCGCCCGCAGGATCCGTCCCGCCCTGTCCGGAGGCATACGTATCCGGTGTCTTGTCCGGCACGCGTACGGCGAACCCGACAAACCGCTCCGCCGCGGACTCCCCGGGGGCAAAGTTCACCGCGCCGCCGGCCGTGGCGCCCAGGAACACCGGGGCGCCGAAGACGATCGGGTTCATGTCGGCGTTCTTCAGGGAGATGATCACATCATCCCTGGAGCGGGTCACCGCGCCGGGCCACCCGCACCGGAATTCAGAAAGTACTTTTCCCATTCATCTTCCTCCTTTACTTGCGGTAGTTGATGTTCCGGCTGCTGATAATCCGCTTGCCCAGGTCCCCGGGATCCTCCGCCCGGGCGGCCCCGGCCAGCGCGGCATACGCGCTCCGCGGGGGCTTTTCCCCTTTCGGGAGGCTGCGCATCGCGCGCAGGGCGGCGTCCGCGGCGGACGCGCGTTCCTTTTCCGGCAGGCGGGCGATCACCGGCTTCAGCGCCCGCACGGCGGCGCGGACCATCCGGTCGGAGGCGGACAGGAAGCCGCTTTCCCCGTTTTCGTCCGGTTCATCACAGTCTGTTCCGGATTCGGCTTCGGGAGCGGTTTCCTCTTCCGTCCCTTCCGCGGAAATAAGCTCCGCAACGGCTTCCTCCAGGTTCTCCAGCTCTTCCTCCACCTTTTCGGCTTCCGGCGCG
The DNA here is from genome assembly GCA_017427165.1 of Clostridia bacterium. GTDB lineage: Bacteria > Bacillota > Clostridia > Christensenellales > Aristaeellaceae > Aristaeella. The sequence goes on along the minus strand of JAFRTK010000148.1, from coordinate 9,867 downwards.
GATTCCGTTTCCCCGCCTTCCGGCGCGGCCTCGTCCGACGCTTCCGCGCCCGGGCGAGCTTCCAGCAGGAAGATGATCCGGTCCAGCCGGGAAATAATTTCCGGGTCTGTGTCACAGGCGGCTGCGGGCTGTTCCGGCGGTTCTTCCCCGGCCGGAGCCTGGATTTCCGCTTCGGTCCGGGTCACCCGGATTTCCGCCTCCCCGCCGTTTCCTTCTTCAGCGCCGGCTTCCGCAATTCCGGCCACGGCCTCCAGCAGGCAGGCCACCTCCGGCAGTTCCTCCGGCTCCAGGTCATTGCCCCGCAGGGCGGACGCGGCCATCCGGGCCAGCAGGCGCACCGGGGTATCGGGTGTGTTGGGTTTCTTCATCTGGTTTTTGCTCCTTTCTGAGTCGTTGATGCGGACGCGCGCTCCTGCGCGCCCGCGGTCCACCACAGCGATGTGGTTGCCGCGGATGTCCCGCTGGACATAGCGGCCGTTTTCCTCCGCCAGGGTGTAGGTATACCCGCAGGAGATCTCCCGCTTCCCTTCCCGGATATGGCGGATGGTCTCCGGGTCGGTAATCACCAGATCAGCCAGCAGCAGGTTTTCCTGCGCGCCTTTCCCGCGGCGGATGTTCTGCGCGTGGCCCTTCTGGTACAGGCGGATGTTTTCCGCGCTCACGCCCTCCGGCAGGTCCGGGTGGTCCTCCGTCACGGGCTTGCCCTCAAAGGACGCCATGCACGCCGGGGAGAACACCTCCCCTTCCGGCCGGTACACCGGCACAGGGTCGGGCACCGTGCCCGGCGGCAGGCCCAGCTCGGCGGGCAGGTACAGCTGCGTACCGCTGCGGGCCACCGGCACACCGCGGCAGATCAGGTAGCCCTCCGCGCTCTCCGCCATGTGCGGGCTCAGTCGTTCGGCAAAATACAGCAAATTCTCATCACTCCTTTCATTTGCTGCGAGGTTACAGGATGCCGAGGGCCGTGAGACGGGAACGGGCCTCGGCCGGGGTCATCAGTCCCGCCTGGGTCAGGCGGGTGATCGTTTCCGCCTGCCGGGCCTGTACCTCCGCCTCCTCCGGCGGGGAAACGGGCATCAGGGAGGGGAAGGTGATGTCCGGGCGTTCCGGCACGCTGCCCCACAGGCTCATGGCCATCACGGGAAACAGCTTTTCCAGGGCGGGGCGCAGGTGGCGCTCCTGCATGGCGGTGATCAGCTCATAGTAGTTTTTCAGGTCGCCTTCCCCGGTGGCGTTCATGCCCTGGGGGCTGCGGCCGAACAGCCGCGTGGCGGGAATACCCGCCGCGCCGGCCATATCCAGCATGAAAGCCTCATAAATCTGGCTCAGCCCGGCAAAGGAATACGGGTGGTTTTCCATCGTATCGCCGGCGGAAAGCAGCTGCAGGCCGAAGGAGGTCCGCAGCGCGTTCTCCTGCTCCAGGGCTTCCAGCACCCGGCGGCGCTGCTGGTCCGTACCCATGGCGAGGATCTCCCCGAAGTCGCCCATGCGCAGGGTGGTGATGTTCGCCTGGAACACCAGCTGCGCGATGTTCGCGCTGGTCGCACTCCGCTTCTGCAGCTCCTCCCAGATATGCTCCAGCTCGCTGGCTCCCCAGTACTGCTCCGCGGCTTCCTCCGCCCGGGGAAGGTCCCGCCCGGTAAAGCGCAGCACCCGGGAGTGGTGCACGCGCAGGGTCCCGGGCATTCCGCCCGTGAGGCCGGCATCCGCCTGCAGGTCGTAGTACATCGGGTAGCCGAAGTCCGGGTCGTTGAGGTCGTCCTCCAGCTCCGCCGAGGGCGTCACGCTGAGCCGGTCGCGCACCAGCAGCCCGCAAAAAGACCCGGGCATCACCGTGTCCGGGTCCAGGGGTTCGGAGAGGAAACCTTCATGGCCGTCAATCACCATCAGGGCGACGGCGCCGCCGTACAGGCGCGCCCAGCGGATGCCGTCGGTAATCTCCCGCCGGATATCGTGGCGGGATTCCAGCGCCCGCAGCTCCTCCATCTGTTTTTCTTCCAGCGGCAGGGTGTACCAGCCGCGGGTCATGTCCTCGCCCGGCATGTCGATGATGCGCTTGGCGATCCAGGATTCCCGGTACAGGCTGGTCAGCAGCGCGGGGTTGAACGGAAACGTCCGCTCATACGTCCCGGCGGAAAGCAGCGTGCTCGCGCCGCCCAGCCGCGCGGGCAGGTTGACGTACCCGTCCCGCGCGCCGCGGCGCTTTCTCCTCCGGCTCATGCGTCACCTCCTGAAACGATCCGTTAATGTATGGCAAAGATACCGCAGGGCGTCCATCGCGTGGTCGTGCTCCTTGAGGGGGCGCTCCTCCCCGCGCGTCCGGGCCCTGTCGTCCCATACATAGTCGTGGATTTCGCGGAATAAATTGGGGCACCGGGTCCGTTCCGCAAGGACCTGGCGGTTCCCGATGAGCACCGCCGTGGTGGCAATGCCCTCCCGGACGCTGTTCACCGCGTCCCGGACCCGGAAGCCCCGGTTCCGCAGCTCCGTTTTGAAGCTTGCGGCGCTTGGATCGACAATGACCAGGGTATCCAGGTCCCCGCCGAGGAAGTCCAGCAGGTCGTCCGCGTATTCCGCGTCCGTCTTCTGCCGCTGTCGGGCGGCGGAGTCCCAGTAATACTCGTTGGCAATCCGGAAGGTGTGCCCGTCGTCACGTACGTCCAGGAACACACACGGATTGACCGTGCCATAGTCGATGGCCGCGAAACGGCGCGTACCCTCATACATCCCGGAACCTTCATCCTCATAAGAATTGGCGCCGTCATCCCACATGGGATACACGGCGCCCTCCGCGCTCACCCATTCCCCCAGGATATACTGACGGTAAAAAACGCCCTGGAATGACCGGGCGTAGCTTTCCCTGATTCCGGGTGAGAGTGTCAGGTTGTCATCCATGGTGAAATGGAGCCGGAAAAGGCCGATTTCCCCGGCATGGTCGATGAAGTCCGTTTTGATGTAATGGTACGCGCCGTTCGGGTTGCAGTTCATGAAGATCTTGCTGCCCGCCACCGAGCAGCGGCCGATCATCTGGTCCACAAAGGACCTCGGGAAAAGCGCCGCCTCATCGGCGTAGGCGCCGGCGGCGGTCATTCCCTGCAGCTTGTCCTGGGCGTTGTCCTTGTCGGCGCCGAACAGGTGGTAGGTGTTCGTGCCGATCACGACCTTCGCCTCGCTGCGTTTCCACTCATACGGGACGCCGTAGGTTTCCAGCATCCGGAACATGGGGGAAAGGACATTGCGGCGCAGCGCGCCGCCGGTCACCCCGGCGACGATGAAGTCCGCGTCGCGGAAGGAGCCCAGGCTCCACAGCAGGAACGAAAGGATCATGGAGATGGTCTTGCCGGAGCGGATGGCTCCGTCCGCCAGCATGATCCGGTCGTTCTCGTGGCCCGATCCGGGCATCCACCAGGCGATCGCCTGCTTCTGCTTCCGCGACAGGGGCTGCAGTACAAAGGGCGCTATTCGAACAGCTCCCGGACCGTATCCCCGGGGGTATTCATCATGGCGGTGAAGGCGCGGATCGCGCTGTCCGCCTGGGAACGGTCCTCCGCCCCGGCCTGCGGCAGGAAGCGGTTGTACTGCTGCGAGATAATGGTGGCGCTTTTCTTCAGCTGGTCAAAGGAGGCCCGCCGGATGGCGACCAGGCCGTCCTGGCGGATCATCCGCAGCATCTCGTCCAGCGGATGGCGGTAGGTTTTCCGGCACCATTTCTCCAGCTTTTCCGCCGTGGTGCCGACATATCCGAGGATCTCCGGCACCTCGCACTGAAGCGCGGCCAGCTCCTCAAACATATCCTTTGTCATCTCCCGGCGCAGGCCCTTCAGGGTCCCGGTATCCGGCATGCCCCTGCCTCCTTTCCCAATGAAAAATCCCCTGCTGTTTTCTTCAGCAAGGGATTTTTTCTTTGCGAGTATATCATATCACAAAGGCCGGCGGTCAATCTCGTCCAAATCGGTCCAATTTTGTGACAGATTTCTTAACAATCAGGCTGTTTGTTACAATTTTATTACGGCTGCAGCAGCCTTTTCAGAACCCCAGCTTCCGGATTTCTTCCACCAGGTTCCGCCCGTAGGTTTCACAGCCCAGCTCGTTCGGGTGCAGGTTGTCCCGGAAGTATTCCGGCAGGTGCGGCACCAGGGTGAAGCCGTCCACGATCTTCACGTTCGGGTACTTTCCGGCAATCGCCTTCACGTTATCACAGAAGCGCTTCAGCGTCGGGAATCCATCCGGCACGTCGCCGCGCCACAGCGGAGTCACGCACAGCACCGGTGTATTCCCGTACAGGCCAATGAGGGTTTCGTAGTATTCCTCCACATCCTTCATCGTCTCACAGCCGAACTGGTTGGTGCCCAGCGCCACGATGATCTTGTCCGGCTTGTACCCGTCCATCTTCATCAGGGACTTCTTGTCATAGATGTATCCGCCGATGCCCTGGTTGATGATGTCGTAGTTCAGCAGGCGGTTGGCCACGCTGACATAGGTCATGGCGGAGCGCAGCGGCCCGTAGCCCTGGGTGATCGAATCCCCGAGCCACAGCACCTTCTCGTTCTTCTTCGCGGGGGTGTACGTTCCGTCGATTTCGCAGTTCCGCAGCTCCACGGTCGCGTCCGCCGGCAGGTAGATCACGACGTCCTTCTTCCCAGCGGGCAGCTTCCACTCCAGCTTCCCTTCCTCCGGCAGGTCCTTCACATAGCGGATCTCCGTGATCAGGCCGTCCACCGCAAGCTCAAAGGAATCCTGGGATCCCGTCCAAGTGAATTTATACTCAAAGGAAAAGGTTTCCGCTTCCGTGGTGAATTCCAGCGTCTTGGCGGTCGTCGCCATGCTCCGGTCATACCAGAAATCAAACGCGGACCGGAAATACTCCATCTGCGCTTCCGTATACTGGAAAGCCTGCAGCCATCCGTCTTCCGTCTCAGAAAAAGAATACGCCCCGAACCAGATCTCCTGCAGTTCCCTGTTCGTCATACCGGTCTCCTCCACAAAATGAAAATCCTGACGTTTCCTTTTCGCCGCCGCAGGCCCGTTTTCCTGTCAACCGCCAAAAACACCCCTTTCCCGAACGTGTTGGTCATATCCCATTGCATGCACCCAAATAAAAAACCCTTGCAAGGTGCAAAGGTTTTTTACTTGTATCAGCCTATTACTTCTTGGGAGTGAACAGCTGCTTGTTGCAACGGTAGCATTTGCCGGTTGCAGTATTCACATTATGATTGTCAGGATTGATGCTGCCGGTTGACTGAGTGCAGCGTACGCAATAAGCGGGGCCAGTGCAGGTTGCCGCAGTATAGGAGTGATTAATCACTGAACCCTGGGCATGGCAGCCGGAAACCGTGCACTTCTGCGGCTTGCCGCATCCGTTGTATGCCCATTTATGGGATCCATAACCATAGGTCTTCTTAACGATTTCTCCGCAAACAGCGCAGTGTCCCCTCCTCCAAACGTAGGTCTGGCAGTTACCTTCACCAGAAGCTATTGTATCGCGGAGGCTAGGATGCGAACACTTCACCTTTGCATTCGCAGAGATAATCGTGAAAGAACTAAGAATAATCATCAGGCACAGAACAATAATAAAATGCTTTTTCATATTTTTCTCTCCTTAAATATATGGTTTCTTTAAAAGTATCAGCTGGTTCAGATAAACATGTTTGTGAGGTTCAACCAACTTCTCTATACCCCACCGGGTAAGCATTTACAACGTTCCTCCAAATGCTTATCCCTTCAAAATCCCCGGGAAAAATGTCCCCGGGAAAAGCGCGCTTGCCAATAATACAGAAAAAGAACAATGTTGTCAATACCTGTTTGCACATTTTTTATTATTTTTTGAAATTATGTGTTTATATGATTATATTCGCGTCTCCTCGCGTGATGTTCCGTTATATACAGACACATAATCAAAAGAAATTTCACATGCATCAGCAGAAAAATTTAAATAATAGCAGGGATACCTCCGCAGCGACGTACCCGGGGACGGACATTCGAGTCTTCTTTCCCGGTGAATGAAAAACCCATCTCCGGGTTGTTCCGGAGGAAGGCTATACGCGGTGCGTGTAAAAAACCAAGCTGACCGGGGATCATCGCTGTTTGTGTGGAACCGAAGAGTAATTCGGATTATTCTTCGGTTTTCTCTATATACGACTGAACTCTTTTCCGATATAATCGGATCATTGAAAGAGGCCGGGCGGTTCGGCAGTGGAGAGCGTGGTGATGTTCGGAATGGATATATTTAGCAAATGCCCCGTCGTAAAGGTGACCGTCCGGCCGGATTCACCTGCGCAGAAGTACTGCGATAAGAACGGCATCCCATACATCCTTGCGGAAGAATGAACCGATGAAACAACCCCCGGCAGCCATGCTGCCGGGGGTTCTGTTCTTTTGGCTTTGTCCTTTACTTCAGCTGGAAGCCATCCTTGAATGCGCTGCCGACGATCTCGCCCACCACGCGGTAGGCATTGAAGGAAGGATCGAAGATGATCGGCTTCAGCTTGCCCAGGTCGACCCTCCCGTCCGTGAGGATGCGCTCGTCCGCCTGGGAGGCGACAATCTCCCCGATGACGTACCCGGTTGCCGGGTCCCAGGATTTCACTTTGCATTCCAGCGTCAGCGGGTATTCCTCAATGATCGGGGCGTTCACGTGCGCGCTTTTGTGCACATGGCAGCCGGCCTTCTCGATCTTGTTCACCTTTTTGCCGGTTTCCACGCCGAAATAGTCGGAAATCAGCACGGTGTCCGCCGTGCCGAAGGCTACCGTGAACGCGCCGGTTTTCTCAAAGTTCTCCGTCGTCTTGTGCTTCGACAGCATGATCGTAATCTCGTTCATGTCGCTCTGCATGGCCCAGGCTGCGTTCATGGCGTTCGGCACGCCGTTTTCGTCATACGTCCCGATGATAAACACTGCTTCCGGGGTAATGACTGATTTGTTTCCCGCGAATTCCATGTTTTTCCCCTCCTGTTGGTTCCGTATGCAGTTCGGTCTATATTCCTTTTCGCCGGGAACGCAGTCTTTTCCTGTCCGCGCATCCGGAAAACCATTCCACTGCAGAATAGAAAACGGCGCGGCCCGAAGGCCGCGCCGCATCCGCTCATTTCTTTTCCATCCGCAGGTAATCCCGCACCAGGGTGATGACGTTCAGTCCGGCAATCAGGAGCCACCATACCATGTGGCTGGTATCTCCCTTGACGATGTCCATGATGACGATCCCAAGGGACAGCAAGATCATCAGGATGGTAAAAATCTTTTCCTTCAGGAATTCCTTCATCGAGGTTTTCTCCTTTCAGGCCTGTTTTTCTTTCTTCAGCATCGAGATAATCTGCGCCGGGGTCGGTTTCACGCCGTACAGCAGCACGCCGGCCCGGTAGATCCTTGCGGACAGGAAGCCGATCAGCAGGGCCGACAGGGCCAGGATCATCACGGAGATTGCGATCTCAATAGGCGGGACCGAGCTCATGCCGATGCGGGTGAACATCGCCATGGGTGAGGTGAAGGGTACAAAGGAGCATATCTTCATCAGGGTGCTTTCCACATCCCCGCTTGCCAGGGGGATGAACACCAGGAAGAAGCTGATCATAAACAGCATCGTCACGGGCATCACCGCGGTATTTGCATCCTCCAGGCGGGAGACCGTGGAGCCCACCGCGCCGTAGAGGAACGCGTATACCAGGAAGCCCAGGAAGAAGAACAGCAGCAGGTGCAGCAGCAAGGCCGGCGGCGGGTTGAAGATGGAGCTGATGATCGCGTTTCCTGTCCAGAATTCCTTGTTCAGGTTGAAGAACAGGATCGACGACCCGAAGATCACCCCCAGTTGGAGGAAGCCCACCAGGCAGGAGGCCAGCACCTTGCCGAAGATCATCGCATTGGTGTTCACGCTGGTCACCAGCAGCTCCATCGTGCGGGAGCTCTTCTCGTTCGCCACGTTGGTGGCGATCATCTGCCCGTACATCAGGATCACCATGTACAGGGAGAAGATCATGATATAGGTATAGAAGAAGGTGAACGACTGGTCCTTGCCCAGCTTCACCGTCTCCACGGAGACCGTACCGGCGAGGATCTCATCCGCCTTTTCGGGCGCCACACCGTTCTCAATCATCCCGCTGCGGCGGCGCTCCGCCTGCAGCGCGGCGGCCGCGGTGCGCGGCGCCGTGTCATTCATGCCCAGGTTGTCCACATAATAGGTGCAGGCATCCGGCGCGGTGAAAACGAATGCGCATCCGGCCTCGCCGGAGCGGATCTGTTCCTGCGCTTCCTCTGCCGTAACGCCCGCTTCCCGGACGTCGTATCCGGGGAACGCTCCGGCGAACACCTCGCGCATGCGGGCAGTTTCTTCCTCCCCGCCTGCGATGATGAGCATCACGGGACGGTCCGCCGAAGCGCCTGTGTCTGTTCCGCTTCCCACGCCCTGCGTGAACCGCGGGAAGGAGAGCATGATGGCGCTGGCCAGCACCAGGAAAATGGTTACCCCGATAATCACTTTATTCTTCAGGTAGCTGCTGAGCTCAAACCCGAATACCGTACGGAACCTGCTCATTTTGTCTCCTCCGCCTCCTGTGTGTACTCAATGAAGATATCGTTCAGGGAAGGCTCGAACACCCGGATTTCGTCCGGGCTGAACTGCTCCACCAGCCGCGCCATGGCCGCCTGCTTTTCCCCCGCGTCCGCCAGGGTGATCTCCAGCAGGTCCCGGTCATAATCCCGGCAGGCGTCCCCGTAAGCCGCCCGGATCTCATCCGCCCGGTCGGACCGGACCAGCAGCTTCGTGCGGGGATAGGACCGCTGGATCTCCCGCAGGTTGCCGTACAGCACCCGGCTGCCCCGGTTCAGGATGACGATGTCATCGCAGAATTCCTCGATGTAGTTCATCTGGTGGCTGGAGAACAGCACGATCTTCCCCTGGGCGATCTGCTCCTTCACGATCTCCTCCAGCATCATCGCGTTCACCGGGTCCAGGCCGGAGAACGGCTCGTCCAGGATGATGATCTGCGGGTCGTGCGCCAGGGCGGTGATCAGCTGCACCTTCTGCTGGTTGCCCTTGGACAGCGTTTCCAGCTTCTTGTTCCGGTATTCCGCCAGGCCCACGCGCTCCAGCCACCGGTCCACGGACCGTCCGGCGTCCGTCCGCTCCATGCCCTTCAGCCGGGCGAAGTACACCAGCTGGCTGAAGATTTCCTTTTTCGCGTACAGGCCCCGCTCCTCCGGCAGGTAGCCGATGCGCACCTTGTCATAGTTGATCGGCTTCCCGTCCAGCGTCACGTGTCCGCTCTCCGGACGGATCACATTCATCAGGATGCGGATCGTCGTGGTCTTGCCGGCCCCGTTCCTCCCCAGGAGCCCCAGCGCCTTCCCCGCCTCCGCGGTGAAGGAAACGTTGTCCACGGCTTTCTTACCGGTGTAGGTCTTGCTGATCCCGTTTACCTCGATTGCCATTTTTCTCCTTCTCTCCCCTCGCATATATACTCCGGGTCTTATTCCCGTATATAACAGTCCATCACATATATAGACGTTCGGGCGCCCGGTTTGTTACACTTCCCGGAACGATTCTTTTGCACTATTTTCGTTTTTATTCTGTATCTTCATCATATCCGCCTTCTTTCCCGCCTTCCGAACTCATTTTATCGTCCATCGATATAACGGCATCCGATATATCGTAATCGGATTATATCGCCAACCGATATATATTGTCAACCCCCAAAAACAGAAAAAAACCGCAGGGAGGTTCCCTGTCGGTTTTTACGCTGCCTGCCGGCTTATTCCCCGGTGAACACAAAGCCGGTACGGTTCCACTTCAGCACCGTGCGGTAGCCCAGGCGGCTGTACCATTTTTCCAGGTGGGTAAAGTGGATCCAGGAGATATCGAAACCATCCGCGGCCTG
>JAFRTK010000147.1 GCA_017427165.1 Clostridia bacterium | reverse complement strand
TCGCACGGATGTGCTGGAAATGAAGGACCTGAAGCCCGGGATGGAGCTGACAGGCACGGTGCGCAACGTGATCGACTTCGGCGCCTTTGTGGATATCGGCGTCCACCAGGACGGCCTGGTGCACATCAGCCGGATGGCGGAAAAGTTTATCCGGCATCCCTCGGAGGTCGTAAAGGTCGGGGATATCGTGAAGGTGTGGGTGGTCAGCGTGGACGAGCAGAAGAAGCGCATCGCCCTGACAATGGTCCAGTCCCGGATGTAAATATGAACCCCCGGAAACCCGAAAAACGGGATCCGGGGTTTTTAGTTACTTTGACGTAATGGGCGAAACTTGATCTTCGCTCTGCAACCTCAGTCGGCGCGCTGCTCCTGCTTATACATATTCTGCACATTCCACTTCGTTTTCAATCTTTTTTTGCCCGATTTCTGCCCAATGATACAACGGCAAGCACCTGTGTTCACGACTCTCGCGCACCGCGCGCGGCAGCGCTCCTTTTCGGTTGAGAATGAAATCGATGAGATTTCCGCCGCATCCTCAATGGTCGTGGCTCCACAACCGTGGAGACCACTTCCTTTCGGATGACCTCAGAACCGATGAGATTTTCGCCGCAGGCGGTCATCGATTTCATTCCCATTCAATTGTTGCGACAGACTTCTCACTGCAACACCCGCGCCGGTGACGCCGATCGGGAAAGCAACCGCGGCTCATTCGAGGGATCCCATATCAACCGGAATAGGAAAGAATAGGTTTTCACGAAAATGTTCTGCCGGGGGATTTTTACCGGTACCCGACGAACAGCGCCGGCAGGATGTGGTACATGTAGACGTATACGGCATTCAGCGTATGGGTGCCGCCGGACATCATGGAGCAGCTGGTGTTCTCGCCGGGCTTGAATATGTCCGCGTATTCCAGAAGGGAGACCATCTGCGTGGTCGCGATATCGAAGGCCTCGTCATCCGTGCCGGTGGCGACGAACAGGCGGAAGTCATCCTTGACGTAGCCCTGTTCCACCACGGCGTCGTACAGCACCCGGGCGGAGGTATCGCTGTCCCAGATGCCTGTGGTGCCGCCCTCCCCGTCGTCCCAGGAGGCTTCGCTGATTGGCAGGAACCAGCGGAAGGTGTTCATTTTCTGCAGGAAGAGATACCATGTGGCGACGCCGCCCAGGGAGAAGCCGGCAATGCCGCGGTGGTCCCGGGATGCAGTGAGGCCCGCCTCATCGACAGACTCCGCGTAGGTGCGGTATTTGCTTTCCACAGCGGGGATGACGTCCTCCGTCAGCTCCCGCGGGAACACGGCGGTAACCTCCACCTGCTTCGCCAGCGGCTGGAACCGCGCGAAGCTCTCGGTGGGGTAGTATGTGGCAGCCACGACGATGAGGGGCTCCAGGTCGCCGTTTCCGATCATATTGTCCAGAAGCGCCTGGAAGTGCGTCACCCGGGACGGATCCAGGTAGTTGGCCGGCGAACCGCTGGCCCCGTGCAGGATGTACAGCACGTTGTAAGGCTTGTCGGAATCGTCGTATCCGGCGGGCAGGTAGACCATGGCGGACTTCACATCCCCGCTTTCGTCCGAGGTGACGTAGCGGACCTTTTCCACCCGGCCGGGGTTTTCCGATTCTTCGGTATATTTCCCGGGCATGTCATCCAGGGAGAAGTTTTCGTCGGTCAGTGTCTGCATGCCGGAGGATGCGCCGAAGTCAAAACCGCCGTCCGGCGGGCTGACGGTTTCTTCCGCCGCAGCCGGCCGGGAGAATACAAGCAGCATCACGGCCAGCAGGACGGAAAACCACCGAAGGCTTGCCGCTTTTTTTGGACATGCGGTGTTTTGTGCCGGATTTTTCAGTTTTTTGCCCCAAATGTTCATATTTTCCGTGCCTTTCTTTGTTAATATAGGATCGAACCAGGGCAGAACCGCGCGGTAGGGCTGCAACAACGCGTGCTTCCTGCAGACCCGGATGGCATTTCCCCTCCTGAGATGCCGGGCCGGGTTATTTTTTTTCGTTTCCGGCGGCCGGGAAGGTCATCGTGATGACGGCGCCGCTGTCATTGCTGATAGCGATGCGCATGGCGCCCTTGCTGTAGTAATACAGGCGCAGGCAGGTGTTGACCAGACCGATGTGGCCGCCGGTGGACTCAATGGACACCTTGCCATCCTCAATCTCACGGATGCGGAAACGAAGGCTCTTCAGCATCTCCTCCGAGAAGCCGGTGCCGTTGTCCCGGATCTCCAGCACGAGGGAATCACCCAGCACGAAGCCGGTGACCGACAGGATGCGTATGATATTGGTGCCGTCAAAACCGTGGGTCAGCGCGTTTTCCACCAGCGGCTGCAGCGTCAGCTTCGGCACGGTGATTTCGTTCAGGCTTTCCGGCACGTCAATCGCATATTCCAGGTTATTCTCATACCGGGCCTTGGCGAGCATCAGGTAATTGCGGACGTTCTCAATCTCCTCCGCCAGGGTGGCGGTACGGCTGCGGGTATCCGTGGAATACCGGAGCATGGACGCGAAGCGGTCGCAGATCTCGATGACGTCGAAATTGCCGCTTTCCATGGACTTGGCGCTGATGATGTTCAGGGTGTTATAGATGAAGTGCGGGTTGATCTGGGTCTGCAGGGCGCTGAGCTGTGCCTGCAGCGTGCCTTCACGCAGGGACATTTCTGTGCTGGCCTGCTCCCGCAGCTGGTGCATCATCTGGTTGAATACATTCTCCAGCTCGTGTGTCTCATAGTCGGTGGGTGAGGTGACGGTTTTCCGGAAGTCTTCCACCTCATCGTCATTGCCCAGCAGGACCCGGCCTGCCGGAACCTGCTGAACCTTCCGTGTCAGCTTCCGGATGGACCGGGTGAGGCCGATGGACACCAGGGTAATCAGGACGAGAGCCGGAACCAGGATGGACAATGCCCGTGTCAGGATGTTCCGACGGAGGGTCTCCTGCATTGCCGTTATTGCGGCTGAATCCTGGGCAATGGTCATGCTCAGTCCATGCTCTTTCAGCTGGATATGATAGGCGTTGTACTGCTTGTCGGAGTTTTCCGGGGAAATCAGGACAAACTCATTCTGTGGCATATCTTCCGGAAGAACCAGATGATCCGGCACACTGGAATACAGAAGCCGGCCGTCATCCAGGAAAACCTGCAGGAGGATATCTTTTTCATCGGTGTATTCCATCAGGCGTTCCAGACGGGAAAGCTTCAGGTCCACCTCCAGGCAGCCGATGATCCGGTCTCCCTGTCTTACCGGCTGTGCCATGCCGAATACCAGGTCACTTTCCGCTGTAAAGAAGGGAATCCTGTACGGTACCAGAATATACGGTTCATTGCTGTTCTCCACAATATCCAGCCAGGGGAAGGCGGAAACGGTATCCAGCCGGGTGTTCAGGCGGTTTTCCGCTTTCGCGCCATCATTGCCGGAAAGTTCCGGCCAGGTCAGGAATATTCCATCCCGTGTAAAAAAGGAAACGCGGTCGCAGGCATTGGCCAGGGGAGAACGGCGGAACTGGACCATGGCAGTATTTTCAGCCCGGACGCCGAGCTTATGATCATCCGAATCATCCCGGACGATCTGGTTCAGCGCGGTGATCAGCACGGAGTTTTCCGAAAGGTCCCGCATGGTCATCCGCATCATGGTGAAATCTTCCTGCAGCTCATTGGAGATGTTTTCGGCCATGTTGTGGAACCGTGCCACAGTATATTCTTTGGAACCTTCCCGGGTGATGTCCATGGCATAGGATGACAACAACAGCATTGCCAGGATCATCATCGCGGAGAATATCAGTACGATTTTAACGCTCAGCCGCATGGGATCACCGTCCTTCTGTGTGCCCATCATATCACAGGAGGCGGTTTTCCGGAAGAAAAAGTGCCGTCTGTGCCGGATATTCCATCACACCGTGCCGGATTTTCGCATGAATCAGGCGGATGCTTTCTTTTTTCTCATTCCCGTTTTGTATCTTAACGTGTAGAATATCCGCAGAATCGCTACAATGACGGTAACAGAACGGGGAATATCTGCCCGTAAGAGTTGATTGAAACAAAGGAGGAATCTGAACATGAAGAAAGTGATTGCCATCTTGATGACGCTGGCCCTGCTGGCAGGCGTTTCCACCACCGCGCTGGCATATTCCGACAAAAACCTGGAAGCCCCCAAGGCCGGGGAAGTTGTAATTGACGGCGACCTGGGCGAGTGGGATACAACGAAGGCCCTGAAGATCAACGCGCAGAACCAGATCATCGACCAGATTGAGCACTGGGACGGCGAGGCGGACTGCTCCATGGAAACGTATGTGATGTGGGATGAGGAAAACCTCTACATCGCCATGAAGATCCTGGACGACACTCCCCTGGTCTACCGGGAAGGCTTCCCGCTGGATGAGCTGGACGCCGTGATCTTCTTCCTCTCCACCGATCCGGAAGCGGATCCCGCCCGCACCGAGTACACCGCCACCGACTGGCGGATCGTGCAGAGCGCGTACGGCTACAAGGGAGAATATGAATTCTTCAACTACATCGACCGCGACATGATCGCTGACACCCAGGGCTGGGACACGCAGGGTGAATACGGCGATGAAGTGGTCTTTGACGACTACGAGGCAGCCATCGCCTCCATTGACGGCGGCATCGTCTGGGAAAGCAAAATCCCGCTGCATAACCTGAGCAACAAGAACATCCCGCAGCTGGCGCCCGAAGCCGGCAAGACGATCGGATTCGACGTCTCCATCCTGGACGTGGACCTGCCGTGCCCCGGCATCCACAGCCTGCGGATGCAGTACTCCTCTGAACTGGACGGCCGGGACCGCAAGCCGGAAATGCATGCGGTGGATACCAATCCGAGCCTGTGGGCCACGCTGACTTTTGTGGATTAACCTGGGAAGCTGGAACGGACAAGAGAAGGGGAGGGACCGGAACATGAAAAAACTGATTTCCCTGCTGCTGGCTGTGCTCCTGGCAGTATCCTGTACAAGCGCGCTGGCAGCCAAGAATCCCAAGATCAACGCGGATGACCTGAATTTCGAGGCAATCATTGACGATACCGAGGCCGAAGGCACCGTGAACGTCTACCACTGGTGGACCGCCGGCGGCGAGAAGGACGCCATCGAGAGCGTTGTTTCCGAATTCAATTCGGTTTACCTGGAAGACGAAGCGGACAAGCCGGCCAAATCCAATGCGATCCCCGGCGGCGCCGGCGGCGCGATGGTCATGAAGGTGAAGGTGCTGCAGCAGACGGGCAAGAGCCCCGAAGCGTTCCAGGCCCATCCCGGCCAGGAAATCCAGCCCTACCTGGATTCCGACCTGCTGCTGAACCTGAACCAGGTATGGGAATACGGCGAACTGGAAGACCGGATTATTCCCGGCCTGACGGAAATGTGCACCGCGGCGGACGGCAACCACTATGTGGTGCCGATCGGCATCCACAAGACCAACATCATCCTCTACAATATCCACGTATTTGAGAAGTACGGCGTCGCGATCCCGGACCACGAGGACATTACCTGGGACGAGTTCTGGGCCATCTGCGACGAGCTGGCCGCGAAGATGCCCGAAGGCGAATATCCGCTGGACCTGGGTGACCAGAAAGGCTGGCCGGCCAGCCAGGTGTTTGAGAACATCCTGCTGGGCACCGATCCGCAGATTTACGAGAATTTTATCAACGGCGAGTACAGCGTGGAAGACCTGACCCGCGTGATGGAGACCTATACCAAACTGATGGACTACGTCGCGCCGGACCATAACAGCCGCGACTGGTACCATGCCACCGGCTCCATGGTGAACGGCACATACGCCATGCAGATCATGGGCGCCTGGGCGCAGCCGCTGATGACCAACATGGAACAGGTGTACGGCGTGGACTACGGCGTATTCACCTTCCCCGGCACCGAAGGCTGGTTCGGCATGTGCGTGGACGGATTTGTGGTGAGCAACAATTCCGCCAACGTGGAGGGCGGCGTCCGCTGGGCGTACAGCGTGTGCACCCAGGACGTGCAGGAGTATTTCTCCGCACGGAAGGAATCCATCTCCCCCTACAATGATACGCCGGATGACGTATACAACGAGCTGACGCTGCACTTTAAGGAACAGCTGCTGGACCCCGCCACGAAGGTGTATCCCAGCATCACCCACGGCACGGCGATTCCGTGGAGCGCATCCACGAGCCTGCAGACCCAGATCCAGGAGTATGCTACCTCCACCGACCATGACGCGGAATACTATGCGAACCGTATCGTGAATATCCTCAGGGAAGCCAATGTGAAAGGAGACTGGAACCTTGTTGACTAAGAATCATTTCAGACGGGGCCTCGCGGTCCTCGCCGCGCTGATGATGGCGTTCAGCCTGGTCAGCGTTTCCGCGGCGGAAGAAACCGCCTATGAACAGCCGGTACTGAATCCCCATGTGAAAACCATTATTGAAGCCGACGGGTACCGGTTTATCGACCTGAACGGCAACGGCTCCCTGGACGTTTATGAAGACTGGCGCCTGGACGCGGACACCCGCGCCGACGACCTGGTGGGCCAGATGACTGTGCGGGAAAAGATCGCGCAGATGCAGCACCCGACCTACCTGCCCCGGGCTGACGGCAAGATTGCCCCGTACCTGCAGAAGTACTGCACGGACTATGGCATCGGCATGCTGCTGATCCGTGAACTGAACAGTGTACAGACGGCGGCCGAGACCATGAACGTGGTGCAGGAATACGCCGAAGCGAGCCGCCTGGGCGTTCCGGTCCTGGTATCCATGGACTCCGTGCACGGCCTGAGCTACGTGTCCGGCGCGACCGTTACCGGGCATAACCTGGCCCTGGCCGCCACCCGCGATGAAGAACTGGTGGTCAGGCTGGCGGAAATCGCCCGCGAAGAGCATATCGCCATCGGCGTCCGCATGACGCTGAGCCCCGAATCCGACATCGCCTCCGAACCCCGCTGGGGCCGCGTGATGGAGACATTCGGTGAGGATCCCGACCTGGTTACCAGCATGGTCCGGGCACAGATCGTGGCGTTCCAGAACGGGACCATGGGCGTCAACAAGGACGGCATCGTGGCGTGCATCAAGCACTTCCCCGGCGCCGGCCCGCAGATGGAAGGCAAGGACACCTCTCCCATCGTGGCGGATGAGGAAACCCTGCAGATCCACCTGAAGCCCTACTACGCCGCCATCGAAGCGAATGTCGGCTCCGTGATGCCGTATTACTCCGTGCCGCTGGCCCTGGATATGGAAAACAGCGCCATCGGTTCCAAGGCCACGCTGCAGGACCTGCTGCGTGAGCAGATGGGCTTTGAAGGCATCATCCAGACCGACTGGGGCATGATCTGGGCCATCCAGGAAGCCCTGGGCACCATGACCGGCGAAGAGATCTCCGATGAGGAAGCCATCATCATCGGCGTGACCCAGAGCCGCGTGGACGGCATCGGCGGCGAATCCATCCGCCTGATCGACCAGATGGAAGAAATGACTGCCGAAGGCAAGATTGACGAAGAAATCCTAAGCGCCGCGGCCCACCGCATCGTGAAGGCCAAGTTTGAACTGGGCGTGTTCGAGAATCCCTACTGCGACGTGGAATACGCCGTATCCTTCGTGGGCAACGAAGAGCATACCGCGGTGAACCTCGAAGCCGCGCGGAAGGCCATGACCCTGCTGAAGAACGACGGTGCCCTGCCGCTGATGGCGAATGCCGGCCAGAAGATCCTGGTCTGCGGCCCGCGTGCCGGCGACATGGACTCCCTGGTGGGCGGCTGGTCCTCCCAGCAGGAAGGCCTGACCATCGCTGCCGCGATTGAGCAGTATGCCGGTGAGAACGACACCGTGACCTATATTTCGGACGACGTGACGGCGATTGCCGAAGCGGCGAAGGAAGCCGACGTCGTGATCGTCTCCGTCGGTGAGCCCAGCTACCAGCACGACCCGCCGTGGGGCTACGACACCCTGGAGATCACCGCTTCCCAGCAGGAGATCCTCGACGCGGTGAAGGCCAACACCCAGGGCCAGATCATAACCGTGGTCACGGGCGGACGGCCCTACATCCTGACCTGGTGCGACGAGAACACCAATGCGATCCTGGAAGCGTACTATCCCGGACAGCAGGGCGGCATCGCGATCGCCGAGACGATCTTCGGCGAGAACAACCCGACCGGCAAGACCCCCATGCAGTTCCCGCGGGATATGGCCTCTGTGAACGACCAGGCCGGCGACGTCTCCTTCGACCTTGAGAACCCGCTGTACGATTACGGCTGGGGCCTGAGTTACGAGTAAGCACTAAAGACGACCTGCGCAGGCCCGGTTTTCCGGCGCCTGCGCAGGCTTTCCTGAGAGGAAGCGCTGCTTATGGGAAAGATCCAATTATTCCTGAACAATTTCTACAAGATGACGTTTGAGGGCAAGGGCGCCTTCTGGGGCATCATCCTGGCAGTCCTGCTCCTTGTCCTGGTCTATCTCTGCGCGGAAAACCTCAGGAACAAGCTGAAGAGAAAGGGATGGTTCCTGCTGGCTGTTCCGGCACTGCTGCTGGCTGTGTTCGCACTGGTGCTGGTCAACTCCTGCAACTACGTTCCGATATCGGAACGGGCGGAAGGCACCCCGGCTTACGCCTGGGAGCAGACGACCAAGAAATCGGAAAACACCCTGGAGTATGTGTCGGACGTGAAGGATCCCGCCACCGGGGCGGCCTACACCCAGACATATACCTTCAGCGATATCCTGGGCCGGCTGACCACCCGCGAGACCTCCGACCATGTAGCAGAGGAATTCACGGTGACCGGATCGGACGAAACATCCGGAATCACTTTCTACCCGGACGGAACCTACAGGTTCAGCACAGCCGACGGCAGTGCTGAGGAAACCGGAAAATATACCTATGCGGACAAGGCGCTGACGCTGGTGAACGACACGGACGGCAGCGAGACCAAGGTGGGCAAAACCAGCTCCAAGCTGCGGTACACCTCCGCGGTGACGAGTCCCGCCACCGGCGAGGCGTACAAGGCGGAATACGGTATCAAGGGCCTCAAGGAAATGTTCGTCGTTGAGGAAAGCGCCGAAGCCGTGCAGGAAGCCTATACAGCGGAAAGCACGGACGGAGCCACCTCCATCACGTTCAATCCGGACGGTACGTATACCTTTGCGGCGGCGGACGGCAGCGCGCAGGAGAACGGACACTACGCCTACCGCGGCGGCGAGCTGGTGATGGCCAACGCCGAAGGCGCGGCCGCATTCCGGAAGAATTTCAGCGCGCAGTATATCTGGCTGATCTTCGCGGCGGCGGTCGCAGCGGCGATTGTGCTGATCTATGTGTTCCATGACAGGATCAAGGCGTTCCTGAACCGGCACCCGATGATCTGGCTGCTGATTCCCGCAGCCCTGCTGATCTACTTTGTGTATGTGGCCATCGGCTGGAACGTGTGGGTGTCCGTGTCCGACTGGCCGGACCACAGCCAGACAGCCTCCTACGGCTGGGGCGGTTTCGGGCAGTACACAAAGATGTTTGCGGACAGCTCCTTCTGGAATTCCGTGTGGAATACGCTGAAGCTGTTCCTGATCATCCCGGTTTGCCTGCTGCTGGGCCTGGGCTTGGCGCTGGTGATGGACCAGGGCCTGAAAGGAACCCCGGTATTCCGGACGCTGATCCTGCTGCCCTTCGCCCTTTCCTTCGTGGTGACGGGCCTGATCTGGCAGCAGATGTTCAACGGCAACGGCGGTATCCTGGTGGAATTCTTCCGGCTGCTGGGAATTAACCTGAATATCAACTGGACCAGCAACGAGATGGTCATGTTCTCGATCATGCTGGTGATGGTGTGGCAGTTCTCCGGCTATGTGGCGGTGATCTTCCTGGCGGCCATCAAGAACGTGCCGACCAATATCGTGAACGCCGCCAAGCTGGACGGCTCCTACATGCCCCGCATCTACCGGAAGATGATCCTGCCGCAGATGACGGGCGCCATGGGCAGCTGCATCACGATCCTGGCCATGTACGCGCTGCGTTCATTCGACCTGATCTATTCCCTGACCAGCTACACGAATCCGGCATCCGCGACGCTGCCGATCATGATGTACAACGAAATGTACGCGCATGACAACTACGCCTACGCCGCGGCCATCAGCTGCTTCCTGCTGGCGATGGTGCTGGTGCTGATTCTGCCGCTGACTTATCTGACGAACAGGAGGAAGAGATAATATGCAGGACAACATGATTGCCGAGCGCAGCAAGGCAGGGCAGGCAGCACAAACGCTGAAGGTCAAGCCGAAGTGGCATATGACCGTGCTGCATATTGTCTACTACCTGATCCTGGTCCTTTTCCTGGTATTCTACATGCTGCCCTTCTGGGGCGCGCTCGTATCCTCCTTCAAGAGCAATGCCGAGGCGATCAGCACGTCGCCTATCGCGCTCCCGCAGAACTTCTCCATGGAAGGCTACAGCGGGGCCATGGACCTGCTGGCGGTCTCGCTGCTCAACAGCCTGGTGGTCACGATATTCGGCGCGGCCGGATCCGTGTTCCTGGGATCGATCTGCGCGTACGCGCTGGGCAAGTGGCGGTTCAAGCTGAACAACGTGTTCTTCATCGCGCTGATCGCGGCCACGTACCTGCCTTTCCAGGCGATCCTGATCCCCCTGCTGAAAAACATTACCAACTACGGCCTGTACGATAACATATGGGGTATTGTGCTGGCCCACTCGATCTTCGGTATGCCGATGTGCACCACCATGATGCGCGGCTACTACTCAGAGGTGCCGGACGCACTGATCCGCCAGGCCATGATCGACGGCAACGGCATGTGGCAGATCTACCGGAAGATCGTGGTACCCAACACCAAGCTGGCCACGATTACCACGTTTGTGTTCCAGTGCACATCGATCTGGAACGAGATGCTGTTCGCGCTGGTCCTGGCCAACCAGGGCGAGGGCGCGCAGGCACCGCTGGCCACGATTGTGCTGAACAGCTTTGTGGGATCCACGGGCGTGGAAATCAACCAGCTGATGGCCGGTTCCATGATCCTGGCCCTGCCGATGCTGATCATCTACATCTTCATGGGCAAGTACCTGATCAGCGGCCAGATGAGCGGCGCGGTCACCGCGTCGTAAGGCGGAAAGGAGTATATGAAATGAAAACATTCAAACGGATTGCCTCCCTGGCCCTGGCCGCGCTGCTGGTGCTGGGCGTGCTGCCCGCCATGGCGGAGGACGCGCCGGTCCAGCCGGAGCTCGTCGCCCGGGTCAAGGACATCATTGAGGTGGACGGATACCAGTTCAAGGACCTGAACGACAACTGCGAACTGGATCCCTATGAGGACTGGCGGCTGACCCCCGAAGAGCGGGCGGACGACCTGATCAGCCAGATGGACATCGACCAGCAGGCGGCACAGATGGTGCACCTGACGCTGGTAACGATGAAGGACAGCTGGTTTACCAAAAACAACGTGGGGTTTGCCCTGGTCTATGAATACATCTTCGAAACGGAAGAACCCGATGAGGATGAAGAGGAAGACGAAGAGGACGAGGACGAAGATGAGGATGAGGACAAGGAGCCTGAAGGCCCCCTCTCCAACGCCCGGAACGCGGCTCGCCTGACCAATGAGATCCAGGAGCTGAGCGAAGAGTCTGACTTCGGCATCCCGGTCATCTTCTCCATGGACACGGAAGCCGGCGCGGCCTTCGTGAAGGACGCAACCTACCTGCCGGATGAAATCAACCAGGGCGCCGCGAATGACGCGGAGCTGGTGGCGGAACTGAACCGGGTGCTGAAGGAAGAACTGATGGCGGTGGGTGTGCGCATGGCGCTGTCCCCGGATGCCGACCTGATCACCGATCCCCGGTGGGGCCGGAACCAGGAATGCTATTCCGAAGACACCGAAGTGGTGCAGAACCTAATCAGGGCGGCAGTTGTGGCGCTGCAGGGCGAAAACGGGATAGATGAAAACTCCGTGGTCGCGACTGTGAAGCACTTCCCCGGCGCCGGCGCCCAGACGGGCGGTGTGGACGGAACCCCGCTGACGATTTCCGAAGACTCCCTGGAGCTCCACCTGGCCGGATTCAAAGCCGGTATGGAAGCCGGGGCAGCCGCGGTCATGCCGTACGGCTATTCCACGGTTCCGTACCTGGGCGGCGACGCGGTGGACAACTCCGCCGACCAGAGCGCCGTGGTTATGACCGACCTGCTGCGCGGACAGCTGGGCTATGAAGGCATCATCCAGACCGACTGGGGCCTGAACTTCTCCGGCGCGGCAAATGCCGGCGCGGATATCCTGGGCGGCGCGGGCGTACGCTCCACCCGGCAGGTGGTGGATGAGGTGCCGGCGGAAAAAATCACCGAAGCCTGCCGCCGGATCCTGGTGCTGAAGTTTAAGATGGGCCTGTTCGAGAACCCCTATGTGGACGAAGACGCGGCCGAGGAAATCATCGGCAGCGAAGCGCACCGCGCGGTCGCGAAGGAAGCCGCGGCGAAGTCCTTCACGCTGGTGAAGTACGAGAACGCCGTATCCCTGGAAGGACAGAAGTTCATCGTGGCCGGCACGCTGGCGGAAGACCTGCGCTGCCTGAGCAGCGGCTGGACCGCCAAGGAGCCGGTGGAACTGAAAGGTACCACCATCCTGCAGGAGCTGAAGAACAAGGCCGGTGAAGAAAACGTAACGTATATCGCCGATGCCGCGGAAGTTCCCGCGGACCTGAGCGGTGTGACCGCCGTGGTCGTGGTGGGCGAGAAGAGCGGCACCCATGATCCCGCGTGGGGCGCCTCCACCCTGGAATTCCCGGAGGAACAGGTGAAGCTGATCAACGCGCTGGACAAGGCAGGCGCCAATGTGACAGCCGTCGTGGTGATGAACCGCGCCTACGTGCTGACCCCGGTTACAGAAGCGGCGGACAGCGTGCTGCTGGTATACCGCCCCGGCGTAACCTGCGGCGCGGAGGCCGTTGCGGACTGCCTCTTCGGCGAGACCGAGATCACCGGCCGGCTGCCGTTCCAGATTCCCGCCACCATGGAATCAGTGCTCGCGCAGCGGGAGGATATGCCCAAGGATATCGAAAACCCGCTGTATGAATACGGCTTTGGTATCGACGCTGAAGGCTTCGGGAGGTAAAAGACATGGCTTCGATTACGATCAAGGATATGTGCGTAAGCTACAACAAGGGCAAGACTTACGTACTGGACAAGCTGAACCTGGATATCAAGGACGGCGAGTTCTGCGTGTTCCTGGGACCCTCCGGCTGCGGCAAATCCACGGCCATGTATTCCATCGCCGGCCTCCTCGAGCCCTTCTCGGGCCAGATCTACTTCGGTGACAAGCTGATGACGGAAACGGAGGGCGGCAAGAAGAAAACCTTCGTTCCGCCGCAGGAGCGCAACATCGCCATGGTGTTCCAGGAATACGCCCTGTACCCGAACATGACCGTGCGGGAAAACATGGGCTTTTCCCTGAAGACCAAGAAGGTGCCGAAGGATGAGATTGACCGGCTGGTGAATGAGCAGGCGGCCAAGCTGGAGCTGACGGACCTGCTGGACCGGCGGATTGCCCAGCTTTCCGGCGGCCAGCGCCAGCGTGTGGCCCTGGGCCGCGCCCTGGTGCGCAGCCCCCAGGTCTTCCTGCTGGACGAACCGCTGGGCAACCTGGACGCCAAGCTGCGCGACCAGGTGCGCTACGAGCTGAAGAAGATCCAGAAGGAACTGAATGTGACCACCATCTATGTAACGCATGACCAGACGGAAGCCATGACCATGGCGGACCACATTGTGCTGCTGAGCGGCGGCCACATCATGCAGGAAGGCACCCCGAACGACCTGTACGACCATCCGGCCAACGAGTTCGTGGCGGGCTTCCTGGGCACCCCGCAGATCAACATCTTCCCCTGCAGCGTGAAGGAAGAGAACGGCGCATATATCCTGGACGCGGGCACCTTCCGGCTGAAAGCGCCGGACCATGTGAAGGCATCCCTGGCGCCCTATACGGGCAAAAAGGTGGACCTGGGCATCCGGCCGTCCGACTTCGAAATCGCGCAGGAAGGCGTGAATTCCATTCCGGCAAAGCTGGATTCCATCGAGCCGCTGGGTGACGCGTACCTGCTGTATGTACGGATCGGCGAAAAAGTGGTAGTATTTAAGTACGCCGGAGAAAAAGCGCCCACAGAGACGGAAATGCTGCTGAAACCGAACATGGAAAAGCTGCATCTTTTCGATCCGGAAACCCAGAAACGTATCAACGCATAACAAGCGCACACATTCCGGGGGAAAATCCCGTTTTCCCCCGGAATGCCTTTCCGGCAGGGGCGGCGCGTTCCACCCCTGCCGGAAGGGCAGCCGAAGCTGATCGGCGTGCTGCACCAAGAACAGGGGGGTATCTGGCATGACCGACATGGAAAAGCTGCTTGCGGCACTGGCGGAGGTCCGCGACGACGTGGACTTCGCCGATGAAGGCGCGCTGGTGGACGACGGGCTGATCGATTCCTTCGACCTGACCCAGATCATCGCCGCCCTGGACGAGGCTTTTGACATCCACATCATCACCGGCGACATCGAGCCGGAAAACTTCAACAACGTGCAGTCCATGCTGGAGCTGGTGCACCGGTACCAGGGAAAATGAGCACGCGCAGCGTACTGGACTGGCTGGAGGAGGCGGCGGAGGCCGCGCCGCAGTCCATGGCCTATGACGGGCCGGGCGGAAGCTATACCTGGGGCGCCCTGCGGACAAGGGCCCGGGAAACCGGGACCTTTCTTTGCGCGCTTACAAAGCCGCAGCAGCCGGTGCTGATCCTGATGGAAAAGAGCCCGGACTGCCTGTGCGCGATGTTCGGCGCGGTGTACGCGGGGTGCTTTTACACGCCGCTGGATTCCTCCATGCCGGAGGCGCGGATGCGGATGATCGCGGAAACGCTGCAGCCGTCGGTGATCCTGTTTGAGGAAAAGTTCCGGGACACCGCGGAACGGATCGCGGGGGACGCGAAAACGGCGTGCTTCGCTGAGATCCCCGGCGGGGAAGACGCGGGGAAGCTGGCGGAACGCCGCGCGGGACATATCGATACGGACCTGCTGTACGTGCTGTTTACGAGCGGGTCCACCGGCGTGCCCAAAGGCGTGTCCATCATGCACCGCAGCGTGGTGGACTTTATCGAGTGGGCCTGCGGCGCGCTGCGCCTGCCGGAGGGCGTGCGGTTCGGAAGCCAGGCGCCGTTCTATTTTGACAATTCCGTGCTGGACATCTACTGCGCGATGAAGATGCGGGGCAGCCTGCACCTGATTCCTCGCGGGGATTTCATGTTCCCGAAAAAACTCGCGGAACGGATCAGTGCCGAGAAGATCGATACGCTGTTCTGGGTGCCGTCCGCGCTGACGGCGCTGGCGAACGCCGGCGTTCTGGCCCCCGGATCGCTGCCGGGCGTGAAGCGGGTGTTCTTCTGCGGCGAGACGATGCCGTGCGCCACGCTGAACCGCTGGAAGCAGGCGCTGCCGGACGCGGACTATGTGAACATGTACGGGCCGACGGAGATTACGGACGTATGCGCCTGGTACCGGGTGGACCGGGATTTCGCCGATACGGACAGCCTGCCGATCGGCTTCCCGTGCACCAATACACGGATCGAGCTGATCGACGGGGAGATCTGCGTGGGCGGAACGTGCCTGTCGCCAGGCTACTACAACGCGCCGGAGAAGACCGCCGCCGCGTTCGTGCAGAACCCGTTGCGGCCGCAGATCCGGGAAACGATCTACAAAACCGGCGACCTGGGCGAGTACAACGACCGCGGGGAGCTGATGTTCCTGGGCCGGCGGGACAGCCAGATCAAGCGCAGCGGCTACCGCATCGAGCTGGGCGAGGTCGAGTGCGCGCTGAGCGCGGCGGACGGCGTGGAGCTGGCGTGCTGCTGGTATGACGCCCCGAACGAGAAGATTATCGCGGCCTTTACGGGGACCGCGGATGAAAAGGATATCCGGAAAGCGCTGAAGGCGGCGCTGCCCAAGTATATGCTGCCGGACAGCCTGCTGCGCCGGGAGACCATGCCCCGGACCGGCAGCGGAAAGATTGACCGGGCGGCGCTGAAGCGGGAGGCGGAACTTGAGCATACTGACCGTTGAATTCCTGGCCTTCGCGGCATGTACGCTGCTGCTGTACTACCTGATGCCGCTGAAGGTCCGCTGGCTGGTGCTGGTGTGCGCCAGCGCGGTTTTTGTATGCCTTTCCGGCTGGTACAGCGCGGCGCACCTGACGGCCGTTGCCCTGGTGATGTGGGGCGGCGGCCTGCTGCTGCAGAAAAAGAAAAGCCGCCTGCTGCTGGCATTCCTGCTGGTGCTCGACCTGGGCGCCATGGTTTTCCTGAAGTATTATCCCGCGTTTTCCGGGGCGGACCTGATCCTGCCGCTGAGACTGAGCTACTTCACGTTCCAGAGCGCTGGATACCTGATTGACGTATACCGCGGCAAGGCGGAGGCGCGGAAAAACCCGCTGGAGGCGTGGCTGTTCATCGGGTACTTCCCCCAGCTGGCCCAGGGGCCGATTTCCACCTGGAAGGAGCTGGGGCCGCAGCTGCGGACCGGGCACCGGCTCGATCCGGACAGTTTCGTATCCGGTTTCCAGCAGTTGCTGTGGGGCTATTTCAAAAAGCTGGTGATCGCGGACCGACTGGCGTCCGTGACGACCGCGCTGCTGAAGGGCGGGGACCTGCCGGGCTGGTTTGTGCTGGGCGGCGTGATCCTGTACGCCATCCGGCTGTACCTGGATTTCTCGGGCGGCATGGACGTGGTGCGCGGCTTCTCCCGCATGGCGGGAATTGAACTGCCGGAGAACTTCCGCCGGCCGTTCTTCAGCCAGAGCGTGGCCGAGTACTGGCGGCGCTGGCACATCACGCTGGGCGCGTGGTTCCGCTCCTACCTGCTGTACCCGCTGACGACCTCGAAGGCGGGCATCGGGCTGGGGAAGGCGGCGTCGAAGGCGTTCGGCAAGAAGACGGGGCGCATGGTGCCCAGCGCGCTGGCGACGATGCTGGTGTTCCTGCTGATCGGCATCTGGCATACCGCCAACTGGAACGCGGTGGTGTTCGGCACGTATTTCGGTATCGTGATGGCGGCGAGCATGCTGCTGGATCCGGTGTGGAAGAGCATGCGGAATACGCTGAACCTGCCGAAGGACGGGTGGATGAAACCCTTCCGGCTGGTGCGGACGTGGATCCTGACCCTGATCGCGCAGTATTTCGCGTTTACGGCCGGCCCCGGGCAGGGGCTCAGCCTGATGGCGCAGACGGTGCAGCCGTGGAGCTTTGCGGGCTTCGCGGAACAGATGACCGGCGTGATGGAACTGACCGAGTGGATCATCGCCGCGGCGGGATGCGTGATTGTGCTGGTTGTGGACATTTTATGCGAGAAGAAGATCGACGTGTGCGGCGGGCTCGCGAAAACGCATTTCTGGATCCGGTGGCCGGTGCTGCTGGCCCTGATCCTGGTGATCGTGGTGTTCGGCGTCTACGGTTCGGGCTATGACGGGGCGGCGTTCCTGTATACGCAGTTCTAACGGGGGAACAGGCAATGAAGGAGAACGGAGCGGTGAGCGGAAAGAAACGGGCGGGATTCCTGGTCCGGCTTGTTTGCTTTGCCGTGATCGCCGTCCTCCTGCTGGTGTACGCCAACTTTGTGCTGACGCCCAAGCATGACTACGGCATCTGTTCCATGATGAACCTGTACCGCCAGCCGGACGACAGCGTGGACGTGCTGACGGTGGGCTCCTCGCTGGCTTACGCCGGCGTGAATACGAACGTGCTGTGGGAGGAATTCGGAATCGCCTCCTACAACCTGTGCAGCGCGGAGCAGCCGTTCTGGGTAAGCTACTACACGATTAAGGAAGCGCTGAAGACGCAACATCCGAAGATCATCCTGCTGGACGCCAAGGCGGCAACGTATACACGGGATTATTCCAAGCGCGGGCGGACGATCCTGTCCACCTTCGGCATCCGGGGGATCGGGAACCGGATCGGTGCGATCATGGCCTGCGTGGAAAAACCGCAGGACGCTGTGAGCTACATCCTGGGCCTGCCGGAGGTGCACAGCAACTACAAGAAGCTGACCGCGGAGGACTTCACGTTTCCGCCGGACAACGGGGGGCGCGGGGAGACCTGGAAAGGGTACATCGAAAGTGACGTTACGGAACACCACGACCGGCCGTCCGTGGTGTGGAATACCGTGAAGCGCAATATCAATGACCGGGAAGAGGAATACGCCCGGAAGATCTTTGAAATGGCCAGGGACGAGGGAATCACGATTATGCTGGTGGGCTTCCCGAACCCCGACTACGCAAATGACCATATGTACTACAACTCGCTGTGGGCGATCGCGGCGGAATACGGGATCACCGGAATCAACTACAACGATCCGAAGATGCGGTTCGGCCTGCGATTCTCCACCGACTTTGCCGACTGGCAGCACCTGAACGTGAAGGGGAGCATCACCTTTACCCGGAAGCTCGGGGAAGACCTGAAGGAACTGTTCGACCTGCCGGACCGCCGGGGAGACGACTACTACGCCTCCTACGATATATGCGCCGGGATCTGGGCGGAGAAGTACGCGGACTTTGCGTCTGCCAGTGTGGAAAAACAGCCGCTGGACTGGTTCCCGCCACCGCCGGGAAAACTGCCGGAAGACTTCATACCGGAAGAATTCTATCCGGAACCGCCGGAGGAGATGTGGCCGGAACTGCCGGAGGAACCGGCTGACGCCTGACCGAAGGAGAGAATAACATGAAAGCCAGTATGCTGGAATTCCTGGAAGAAACCACCCGGCGGCTGCCGGATAAGGTTTCCTTTTACGATGACCGGGAAAGCCTGACCTACGCGCAGCTGACGGAAAAGGCGCAGCGGATCGGCTCCTGCCTGGCGGCTACGGCGCCGCTGCGCACACCGGTGGCACTGCTGCTGGAAAGCCGCAGCATCCGCAACGTATCCGCCATGTACGGTACGCTGTATGCCGGGTGCGCCTACGCACCCATGGATATCGCGATGCCTGCGGAACGGCTGAAGCTGCTGCTGGACCTGCTGCAGCCTTCGGCAGTGCTGGCGGATGAAAAGGGCGCAAAGGCATATGCAGCCCTCGGAATGGACGTACCGCTGGTGCAGTACGCGAATGCGGAATCTGCGGAGAACGACACCGAAAAGCTGGCGGCGATCCGCCGCCAGGCCAGTGTGTATGATCCGATGTCCGTGCTGTACACCTCCGGGTCCACAGGAATCCCGAAGGGGTCCATCCAGACGCATTTCAGCTATGTGAACTGGACGGATGCCACGAATGAGGTGTATGGCTTTACGGAGGACATGGTGTTCGGAAACCAGTCGCCGTTCTTCTACGCGAACTCCGTGCTGGACGTGATTTCCCCGGTATCCCTGGGGGCGACGGTGTACCTGCTGCCCGCGGGCGTGCTGGGATTCCCGAAGAAGATGCTTGCCTGCCTGAAGGAGCAGCATGTGACCTGCCTGTGCATGACGCCGAGCAGCTTCATCAGCATCGTGAACGCGGGTGTGCTGGAACCCGGGTGCCTGCCGGAAATGAAGTGGGGCATCATGAGCGGCGAATCCATGCCGTGGCCGCCGCTGAAGGTGTGGATGGACGCGACGCCGAATGCCGACTGGTGGCACTACTACGGCAGCACGGAGATGTTCTCCGTGGCGGTGGGCAAGGTATCGCATGAGCATGACGCGGGCAGCCGCCTGCCGGTGGGCCGGCCGTTCCGGCTGGCGCATATCCTTTTCCTGGATGAGGACGGGAACGAGGCAAAGCCCGGCGAGCCGGGTGAGATGCTGCTTTCCAGTCCCTGGATCGCGTGGGGATACCACCGGGATCCGGAGCGGACGATGGCTTCCTGGGTGGTGGACCCGCTGGAACGCGGCTGGCAGGAACGTTTTTTCCGCAGCGGCGACGTGGGTTACCTGCAGGAGGATGGCCAGCTGATGGTGCTGGGCCGCCGGGACAACCAGATCAAGCATATGGGTTACCGCATGGAGCTGGGCGAGGTGGAAGCCGCGCTGCGCGGCCTGGAAGGCTGGGAGGAAGGCTGCGTGCTGTTTGACCGGGAGAACGACAAAATCTGGTGCTTCTGGTCGGGCGCACCGGATGAGAAGCAGCTTCGGGCCGGGCTGAAGGAAAGCCTGGTGCGGTACATGCTACCGGACAGATATGTGCACCTGGACGAGATGCCGCATACACCGTCCATGAAGGTGGACCGGAATACCCTGAAGCAGATGATGAAATGAGTACGAAGTGAAAAGAAAAAAAGCATCACCGTGAATGTTCACGGTGACGCTTTTTTAGTTGAGAGTTGAGAGTTGAGAGTGAAGAGTTTAGAGTGAAGAGTTCCCGGTTCATCTCAGAAATTAATTGTCTGAGGTGAACTGGGAAGGGGTCTGGCCGGTGTACTGGTGGAACACCTTGGTGAAATAGCTGGAATCCTCATAGCCGACGCAGGCTGCCACGTCGCGCAGCAGCAGGTCCGGCTTTTCGGTGAGCAGCTTCTTGGCCGCTTCCATACGGCAGCGGGTGAGCCAGGCGTTGAAGGTGGTGTCGCTGTACTTGCGGAAGAGCCGGCTCAGGTATGTCTGGGAGATGCCGATCTCATCGCAGACGCTCTGCATGCTCAGCGGCTGGGCGTAATTGTCCCTGATGTACTGGGCCGCGTAGTCGTACAGCTCCCGCGGGGAGAGCTTGCGGTCCGACATGCTGCCGCCGTCAAACAGCATGGAATAGGCGGAAGCCATCAGGTCACCGGTGGAGGAGGCGCTGCGGATCAGGTCGTTGAACCCGGTGAGCAGATCCTCCTGCCGGGCACCGATGGACGGGCTGACGGCGGAGGCATGGTGAATCAGCTGGCGGCCAAGGTGCCACACCTCGCGTTGGGGAAGCTGATCCTTCTCCCAGGAGGATGCCAGGGACATAAAGTAATCCTTGATCATGCGGTATTTGGCGGATGTAATGAAATATGTATATTGGTTCATCTCGGAGGCGGGAAGGCGCATATGCTCCTTCGGCATGGCACCGCCGGTAAACTGGATGATCTGGTGACGGCCGATGACGGTTTTCCGGTACAGCAGGGTGAGGGACCACTCGATGAATGCCGGCAGGAACTCAATTTCCCGCTCCGCCGGAGTATATACCGCGGTCCAGGTGCTCAACGGGCCCTTGCGGGTCATGTATACGCTCAGGTCGGTAAGGAATTCCTCCACCGGGCCTTCCGGGGCGATGAGGATCTGTTCATCGTCATCCCGCCCGCGCAGGACCTGGAAGCGCTCCTGCTTCGGCAGCACCAGAGAGGAGGCACTCAGCACCCGGGGAAGCGTCATATCCTGGTTGCCCCAGCGGATCATCGCAAAGCGGAAGCGCCGGCGGCTGTACATCTGGGCGGCTGTTTCCGCGGAGTAGGGCTGACCGCAGGCAATCGCCGGAAGGAGGGAAGCCTCAATATCGGTATTCTGGGATGTCAGCTTTTTCTCAATCGACTGCAGGATGGCGGACATCTTGCTGATGCTGACCGGCTTGAGCAGGTATTCATCCACTCCCGCCTCGATGGCGCCCTGCGCGTATTCGAACTCCCCGTAGCCACTGATGATCACGATACGGATATTGGGCTGGAGCGCACGGGCAGACTTGGCCAGCTCGATGCCGTTCATGCCGTGCATGCTGATATCGGTAACCAGCAGGTCCACGGTTTCCAGCTGCAGGAACTCCAGGGCCTGCTCGCCGCTGGAGGCCGTGCCCGCCACCTGGAAGGTGGCGGAAAACTGCTCAATAATACTGCGCACAAAGCGCTGTGCCGGAAGCTCATCATCCACGATCAGGACCCGGTACATCAAAGCACCTCCAAATACTCGTTTCTATTTGTATGCATTATATCATATCAATTTGGAAAATCCAGCACATGGCATGAATTTACGGGTTCCTGTGCAGGATTTTTTCAAATCCGTAAGGAGATGCACGAATATTGAACAGTCGGTTTCAGATATTTTGGATTTTCGGATCTGAAACCGTACTACATTATTGATCGGAGAGACAGGATAAGGTTTTATTTATCCTGCAGTTACAAAAAAAGAAAGGGGTATTCACTATGAAAAAACTGGCATTGCTGATGGCACTTGTTATGCTGCTCACATCTGTGGGTATCACAGCATTTGCGGAAGATGAAGCAATCGTGGAAAGCGCTTCCGGCTTCTACTATATTGAAGCAGAAGGCAGCCGCCCCCGCCTGAGCGCGGCGTCCAAGGATGTATTTATCCAGGTGGACGGCGAGTGGTTCAAAGACCTGAACAGAAACGGTACCCTTGATGTATATGAAGACTGGCGCCAGGATGTACCGGCCCGTGTGGCGGACCTGACAGCCCAAATGACGATGGACGAAAAGGGCGGCCTGCTGCTCTTCGCATGCATTGCCGGCCAGAACGGCTCCACCGTGACCAACTTCAACGCTGAGATCGCCGGCTTTGGCGGAGGCGGAAGCGATGCGGCAACCGCGGCAAGCGCGGCGGTGGTCGACCTGGAGAGCCCGGCGATCAACGATCCGGACAATCTGACCGTGGATGTCAACGGCAAGGTTTACCAGTCCACGCGGTACCAGCTGCAGACGATGCACGTGAACACCTTTATTGCGGCCCTGACCGGTGTTCCGAAGGACCAGCTGGATGTTTTCAACCGCCTGCAGGGCTATGCGGAAGATACGCGGCTGGGTATCCCGGCCACCTTCTCCGGCGACCGTACATACAACACCTGGGGCGGCATGATTGACGCGCCGCACTATGCGTTTGGTGTTGCCAGGGATCCCGAACTGCTGTACAACCTGATGAGCGAATATGCCAAGGAATCCGTTGCGCTCGGATACCACCAGGTATTCCACGGATACGGCAATGAAATCGGATCCTGGTACGGCGATGATCCCAACTACATTGCCAAGATGTCGGCTGCCGAAACCAAGGCCTATGAGGACAACGGTTTCCAGTCCCACTCCAAGCACTTTATCGCCCGCGGCGGACGTAATTCCTACATGGCGGCAAAGTCCCCCGCCAACCTGATTGATTCCTGGAAGATCGGCTGGCAGGCGGTTGTGGACGCCGGCACGCAGTACATCATGACGAACAACAACGAAGGCGTCACCCCCGGTGTGCAGGGCTATATGGACAAGGATACCTACGATATCCTGCGCAATGAACTGGGCTATGACGGCGTTGTGTGCCTTGACTGGCCCCTGGGCGACTCCAGCCTGATGACGAAGACCGGTATCCTGTCCGACGGCACGGATATTTCCAAGCTGAGCCTGGTGGAACGGTACGCCCTGATCCTGAACGCGGGCGTGGATATGTTCTCCTGCTCGGTCGGCGTTCCGGGTACGGATGTGAACGATGAAACCTATGCCAGCATCTTCATGCACGCCCGTCCCCAGGTTGTGGTCCAGACGGTAACGGACGGCCTGGTGACCGAGGAAGACCTGAATGTGCATGTGGGCCGCGTGCTGAAGACCAAATTTGCGTACGGCCTGTTCGAGAATCCCTACCGGGACTGGGGCGAACTGCTGGAGCTGATCGGAACGGATGCCTATAAGGCGGAACAGACCATCCCGCTGAGCACCGAGACGATCGATACATACCGCCGCCCGGAAATCATTGCCATGGAAGAAGAACTGATGGTCAAGTCCACCATCGTGTACAAGAATGACGGTGTCCTGCCCCTGAAGGCTGATGCCAAGGTGTACATCGACTCCAACGCCGGCAGCCGGGATGCCATCGCGGCGGCTGTCGCTGAGAAGGTGGCTGTGGTGGATGATCTTGCGGAAGCAACGGCAGCTGTGTTCCATGTGACCAGCTTCAACGATGCCTATGAGGCCATGATTGAAGATGCCCAGGACGAGAAGGTGCCGGTTGTGCTGATCTATGAGGGAACCAACAGCAATGAGCCCGCCCTGCAGCAGTTCATTGATGCCAACGCCCTGGTGATGCAGACCTACCGCAACACGCCGGACCATGGCTCTTCTGTCGGATCCTTCTACCGCTACGTGACACCGTCCGTGACTGCGGCGATGCTCTTCGGCGAGAAGGAACCCACCGGCAAGACGCTGTTTGAACTGGCATATAACCCGGATGACAAGGCACTGTCCTGGGGCGAACTGCAGGACGATATCGGTGTGAGCGACGATGTACGTCTGTACATGGCCATGCTGGCCAAGCGCAACCCCGCGGTCGAAATGCCCAACAACCTGGGCGATGTGATCGTCACGGACGGCTTCGGCATTGAGCTGAGCAAGCCTGCTGATATCCACCTGAGCCTGCTGACCGTTCCGCGCACTGTAAAGAATGAAGAAGTGGAAACCTCTTCCGGCATGCAGATGCAGACCACGGTCAATACCAGCATCCTCAAGGCGGGTGAGCCCTTTACAATCCGCTTTGTGGCTGAGAACACCGGCGCCGGTGACGGCCTGATCACGGTTCCTGTGCTGGACAACGGCGAAACTGCCGCGGAGAAGGTTGTGGGTGTGACTGCCGGACAGTTCCGGGTGATCAATGTGGACCTGGTCCTGGAAGCCGGCGAGCATACCATCACCGTGGGTGATATGTCCGCAACTGTTACCGTTGAGTAATCAAAAGAAAAACCATCCGGCCGGGAGGCGCTGCGAAGCCGCCTCCCGGCTTCTGCAATGAAAGATGGTGAAGAAATGAAAAGGTTCCCCTGGCTGATCCTGATCCTGACAGTCCTGCTGCTGCTCCTTCCTGCCGCTCATGGGGATACATTGCATGCCGCGCCGGGGCAGATGACGCTGACCGAAGCCCTGACTGCCTGCGAAGACGGTGATGTGATTGAACTGGCAGAGGGAACATATGCGGAGCCGGCTGAGGTGTTCCCGCTGACGGTGACGAAGGCGGTGACCATCCGGGCGGCGGAAGGCACCAGCCCGGTGATCAAATCGCCGGAGTTCAAGGCGGCAATCCGTGTGGAAACGGAGGGAGTTACGCTGCAGGGACTGGATATCCGCTTCCTGCGCACCGGTATTTACGCCATCGGCAATGACATGACGCTGGAGAACTGCCGGATCAGCCTGGCAGACACGAAATGGCGTACCTCCTCCTGCGGTATGTGGTGCGGCGGAATATACCGCATGACCGTGCGCGGCTGCGCTTTCACCGGCTGCGGAATTTCCCTGGCCGGCCCGCCGCTGAGCGAAAGGAGCGCGGATCTTCCGAAACTGACGGGCCTGTTTGAGGTGGGAGAGGATATCGGCTTCTTTACCACCCATACCATTGAAGACTGTACAGTGAACGGGAAGCCGCTGTTCTATGCGGCATTGCTGCCGGAAGTGAACGCACCCGCGGATGCGGGCGAGGTCATCTGCTGCGGGTGCGGGAAGGTGACCGTGGAAGGCGCTGATGTATCCGACAGTTCCATGGGTATGGTGCTGGCATATAATGAAAATGTGCAGCTGACTGACTGCAAGGCGGACCGCTGCGGCGTTTTCGGCATCTATGTGGCCAAGTGCGGCGGCGGTGAAATGCTGCGATGCTCCGCACGGGAAACCAATCATGCCCTGGATATCCGGGCCACGGACCATATGATCCTGCGGGAATGCTCCGCGGCGGACTGCGACCAGGGACTGTTCTTTTCCCTGGTGAGGGACGGCGCCATGATTGACTGCGCGGTTACCGGTACCGGCCAAGGATACTTCATGGCAGCCGGCAGCGGGAATGTCCTGCTGAACTGCACTGCATCAGCCTGTGAAAACGGATTTAACCTGCAGAAGGAAGGCAGTGTACTGATGACTGGATGTACGGCGGAAGCCTGCACTGTATGCGGGGTGCGGCTGGATGCCACGCCAACGGCATTCTTCGGCAATACGCTGAAGGACAACTGGACTGCAGTGATGGCTTACGGCGGCGTATCCTTTGATATCTCGGAGAATCGGTTTGAAAATACCGGCTGCTGCGCGCTGTACCTCCGGGATATCGGGTACAGCCGGTTCAGCGGCAATGTATTTGCCGGCAGCGCAAAGAAGAGCGTGGAGGCTTCGGGAACGATGGGCGGCAGCCTGTGGATCGGAAACGAACTGGACACGGCGCCGGACATGTCTGCCGCGTCAGACGGCTTTATACCGAATTTTCCCATTTCCTGTTCGGAATAATCCTGCTTTCCGCAAGCGCATGTATGCTATCATATCATTGCTTCAGATTATTATCCGCATGTGAAAGGGGTATGCAGATATGAAAAGATGGATGAGTATTATCATCGCAGTCCTGATGGTTATGATGCTTGCGGTCTCCGCTGCGGCGGCTGAGCGCCCCGGCATTGTTGCCCATAAAGCTGACGGAATCGTGATTGACGGAAAACTTGAAGACTGGAACCTCGACTCTCCCGCCGTGGTGGAAAACCCCGAACAGGTCATCCGGGACGTGGTATTCTGGCAGGGCCCGAACGACTGTTCCGTGAAATTCTACCTGGCCTGGAATGAAGAAAACCTCTATGTTGCCGCGGACGTTACAGAGGATACTCCCCTGGGAGCCATTGAGATGCTGCCAATCGACGGGGAGGACAACCTGAAGCTGTACATCTCCACCGATCCCGCGGCGGATCCGGAACGGACCGAATACAGCTCCAACGATTTCCAGATCTATTTCGTGATGAATGAAGGCTACTGGGATACGGCAATCGACCGCTCCATGGTGCCGAAGGACAGCCGCCTGCGCTTTGTCAGCCTGGGCATGGACGGCGGCGAGAGCGTGCTGCCCGGCTATGAATGCGCTGTGGAGAAAACGGTAACCGGCTTCACCTGGGAAGCGGTGATTCCGTGGGCAGACCTGTCCAGCGAAAACACCATGGCTAAGAAGAACAAGATTGAGCTGTATACACCCAAGGCCGGTGATGTGCTCTCCTGCGATTTTGCCATTACCGACATCAGCTATCCCTGCCCCGGCACGGAATACATTCCGCAGATGGCATGGTGCGGCAGCCAGAAAATCAACAGCAGCCCGGCCGAGTGGGGCAGCGTAACCCTGGGCGAATAACTGGGCAGAAAAAAATCCCGGACAGGATATGCATCCTGCCCGGTTTTCATTCCTGAATGCCTTATACAGCGCGAAGAATGTATTTTCCCTGTGATTGTGCAGTTTATTCATGAATACGGGAGGGAAGTATGTGAGATAATGAATCCAGCAGGTAACCCATGACAATTCCATAACTGTTTCGACCGGAGAAAGGAGCAAAACCCATGAAGAAACTGGCACTTTTACTGGCGGTGATTATGGCGTTTTCTGTCTGCACGGTATTCGCCGAGGAACCTGCCGGTCCCACAGAAGCTGAAATCCTGGCCCAGACCTGTGAGTTCGCCTTGATTGAAGCGGATGAAACCACCGGGCAGCCCCGCCTGACCTATATGGAAGGCGTCACCCCGATCCTGGAAGTGGACGGACTCAAGTTCAAGGATATGAACGGAAACGGCGAGCTGGACGTTTATGAGGACTGGCGCCAGGATATTGACGCCCGCGTGAACGACCTGCTGGCCCAGATGAACGACAAGGAAAAGGCCGGTACCCTGTTCTGCGTCAGCGCGAACCTGGAAACCGCGCGTTCCCTGATCCCGGACTTTGCACTGACCTGCATGCTGTTCAACCTGAACGGCGCGCCGGTCCAGGTAG
Source organism: Clostridia bacterium (assembly GCA_017427165.1). GTDB lineage: Bacteria > Bacillota > Clostridia > Christensenellales > Aristaeellaceae > Aristaeella. The sequence goes on along the minus strand of JAFRTK010000147.1, from coordinate 8,112 downwards.
TCAACACCCTGAACAACCTGCAGGCAACCGCGGAAGCGGAGCGCCTGAGCATGCCGATGATCTTCACCTCCGACCGTGAATACAACGCGTTCGGCGGCTACATCGACAAGGCGCATATCGCGTACGGCACCGCGAATGATCCCGAACTGGCCTACAAGCTGAGCTACTTCTACGGCAAGGCGATGGTTGCCATCGGCGTCCATGTCACATTCGAGCCCTATGCCAATGAAATCGGCGCCCAGTACGGCGAGAACCCCGAGCACATTGCGGCAATCGTTTCCCAGGAAGTCAAGGGTATGGAAGATGCCGGATTTGCCAGCTGTGTCAAGCACTGGATCGGCCGCGGCGGCGACAGCAACTTCGGCAATGCCCGTTCCGTAGCCCAGAACTTTGACAACTGGATGGTCGGCTGGAAGGCTGCCCTGTCCGGCGGAAATGAGTGGGTGATGACCAACTGCGGCGGCACCGGCATCACCAATACCACCGACGTCAAGTGGGACAAGGTGACCATGAGCTACCTGCGTGACACCCTCGGCTTTGACGGCATCGTCGTGACCGACTGGTGGGCCCTGGGCATGGGCGGCCAGGTTTCCGGTGTCACGAACGAAGGAATCGAACTGAGCGAGCAGACCGGCGCATGGCTGTACAATGACGCGCTGCTCAACGGCACCGATATGTTCGGCGCGGGCGGCATCGGCCATGGCACCGACATCACCGGCATCGACAACGGCGACGGCACCAAGACCGGATCCACCATGTGGAACTGGCCGGACTGCATTATTGAAGGCCTGAAGGACGGCCAGGTGGACCAGGCAAATGTGGACCGCTCCGTGGCCCGGATCCTTAACTTCAAGTTCCGCAAGGGCCTGTTTGAGAATCCCTACCGCGTACCGGAAGAAGCGCTGGCTGTTGTGGCGTCTCCTGAATACCAGGCGGAGCAGTGGCCGCTGGACACCAACGAAGCGCTTCGCAAAGCCCGCACCGCGGAAGAAGTGGAAATGGCTGAAAAGCTGCAGGCCAAGAGCGCTGTCCTGATGAAGAACGACAACGCGGTGCTGCCGCTTGCCAAGGGCACCAAGGTTTATATCGAATCCTCCTCCAACGAAACCCTTGATCATTACAAGCAGTATATCGCGGAGTATGGCGAGATTGCGGAAGCACTGGAAGACGCGGACGTGGTCATCGGTTACTACGGCGATATCAATGACGCGGGCGAACTGCTGATCGAAGACGCGCAGGATGCCGGCAAGCCTGTTATCCTGACGCTGACCAACAAGGCGACGGAGTACGCGCTGGCCAATTCCGACGCGCTCATCTACATGCCTTTCAGCCAGCAGCCTGACCATGGCTCCGGTGAAGCCGGCTTCATCTACGGCACGGAACCTTGGGTATACGCGGACCTGCTGTTCGGAGCCCGTGAACCGGAAGGCATCATCCAGAAGGAACAGGCCCGCAACAACATTGAGGAAGCGCTCCAGTGGAAGGACCTTGCGGGTGACCAGGGTGCGTCCCCCTATGTACGGCTGATCGTCCAGGCCCTGATGATGGCGGATACGGAGAATCATGCTTCGCCCAACAACTACGGCGATCCGCTGGTCATCTATGATTACAGCATGCGCTATGGCAAGGCGGGCGACTTTGCTTACAGCTGCCTGATCCTGCCGCAGAGCGTAACCGAAGAGGAAGGCGAGAACAGCTGGGGCAGCAAGACGGTAACCACCACCGTGACCAACACGGCAAAGGGCGGAGAACCGTTCCACGTATACTGCCTGCTCCACAACAACGGCGCGGATGACATTACGACTGTTGTGGCGAAAGCCAACGGAGAACCGGTTGCCGAGAAGATCTACACCGTCCAGGGCGGATCCTGGCGCGTGGTGGATATGGAACTGACCCTCGAAGCCGGCGAGTATGATATCGAAGTCGGCACAGTGAAGGGCCATATGACAGTCGGCGAGTAGGACTTTCCCGCTTTCCGGCGAGCTTCTTCCGGAAGGCATACCCCCGCACCCGCCGCGGCATCTGCCGCGGCGGGTGTTTTGTATATGCCGGCATTGTTCATATTATATTCATCAATTGTTCAAAGAGAGGTTCTATTTTTCTGGTGAGTGTTTGCAATTTTCCGGTTTTTGCCTGCACTTTTCAGATTACAATCTGTGTGCCGGACAGGAGCCGGCGCCCGGATGAAGGAGCGATGGATAATGAAATGGATTCTGGCACTGATCCTTTGTACAGCAATGATGATTTTCAGCCTGGCCGCGCTGGCAGAGCAGGGCGGTATGCCGCCTCAGATACCGGATGGACAACAGATGCCCTCCGGTGACTTCGGCCCCAGCGACGGGTCCCAGGGCGGAATGCCCCAGATGCCGGACGGGCAGGGATTCCCGGACGGGCAGATGCCCTCCGGAGATTTCGGCGAAAGCGGCGGCTTCCCGGCCGGCGGTTTTCCGGGAGGTTTCCCGGGCGGCTTCCCCGGCAGCGGGGAAAAGGCGGAGGGCCAGCTGGGCTCCTGGTCAATGGGCGGCACGGACGCGGCCACCCCGGAAGGCAACGACTACGGCTACGACGCGGCGCTGTATGTGACGGCGGACGGCGTGAACGCGGAAAAATCCGCGACGGACCGGCTTGCTGCCGGCGCGTATGACGGAACGGCTGCAGACGGGATCGTGATTGACGACAGCGAAACCGGACACAACGGCGTGCTGGTGGTGGGGACGGAATACACTGTCTCCAACGCGAAGATCGACCTGGTGACCGCGGCGGACGGCACTGATACATGCGACTTCTCCGGCAAGGGCGCAGCGATTGCCGTGTACGGAAGCGAAGCGAAGGTGACGGTGAAGGAGTCCGCTGTGCATACGGCCGGTGTGGCGGTGACCCCGCTTTTCGCGGATGACGGCGCGGTGCTGACCGTGAAGAATTCCACGATGCAGTCGGACGGCGGTACCCTGTACAGCGGATACCTGAACACGCCGACGCAGAACCTGATGGTGGCGCCCCCGTGGATCCTGGGCATCATGGGAACCTCCCGGTGCTCGAACCTGATGGGGAACAACACCACAATGAACGTGATCGACTCGTCGGCATCCGCCGGCGCCTGGGCCGTGCTTTCCACGGACTCCGGAACGAACATGGCGCTGAACGTATACAACTCCAGCCTGACGCTGAACAACGCAGATGAGAGCAAAATCCCGCTGCAGGCAGAGGGCGGCCAGATTTCAGAGACACTGGATAACCTGTACACCGAAAATTACGGATCCGGATACGGAACCTTCGTGATCGGCAGTGCGGCGGAAACATTCGCCGGCGTGGAGATCAACACCGGCACCTACGCCGCGATCTTCAACGGCGGCAGCGCGACCTACGGCGGTCTGGAGGCAGGGAAGACCTACGAGCTGAAGAACGCCGCGGGCGAGACGACCGAGACATATGAGGCGCAGGAAACCAAAGCCTCGAAGATCCATTCCGATACCTTCGGTTTCATGGCGATGCAGAACGCCAACGTGCTGAACATCGGCGAAGGTACCTCTGTGGAAAGCGGATATGCCACCTTCCTGGTGAAGACCGGGTATGGCCGGGAGACACTGACTGCTTCCGTGGACAATGCCAAAATCACCAACGGCGGCGTGCTGATCCAGCTGATGGACAACGACGATGCAACCAACGGCGGAATGATGAGCACGAACGACCCGCTGAACACCAACGGCGGCGTGCAGAACTTCATCCCGTACCACAATGAGAAGGAAGGCTTCCGGACGGAAACGGCCGGGTCGGACAGCGCGAAGCAGGTATTCACCTTTACCAACGGCAGCTATTCGGGCAATATCTACAACGCTTCCGGATCCGACGGGCTGAACGGGGTGACGCTGGACGTGACCTTCGGTGAGAACACCGAATATACCGGCGCGATCGCCTCCACAGCGGCGATCCATGTGACGTACGAAGGCTCCAAAGCGGTGAAGGAAAACGGCGGACTCGCGTTTGACGATGCGGAAGCGGCGGATGACTTCGCGACGCAGTACCAGAACACGTACGTCACCATCAACGAGTACTGGAGCATCGGTCATGTGGCCAACCTGGTGAACAGCAACGGCAGCAACAAAATCAACGTAACGCTGTCGGACGGCGCGGTATGGAATGTGACCGCCACCTCCCTCATCGAAAGCCTGACCGTCGGTGAAGGCTGCAAGGTGGTCGTGCCGGAAGGCGTGACGCTGACGGTGAACGGAGAGGCATTTACCGGCTGTGTGCTGGAAAAGACCGAATAAGGGAAAAAACCGCAAAGGAGGGAACCAGATTGGATTACCGGCATGAGGTGAAACATATCATCTCCCCGGGAGACGCCGCCGCGATCCGCGCCAACCTGACCGCGGTCGCGAACCCGGACCCCCATGCGGCGGAGAACGGGAGCTACCGCATCCGCAGCCTGTACTTCGACGATCCGCTGGACACGGCGCTGCATGAGAAGCTGGACGGCGTGAACGAGCGGCGGAAATTCCGCATCCGATATTACAATGACGACCTGTCCTACATCATGCTGGAGTGCAAGATGAAACGGGACGGCGTGGGATGCAAGCCCCAGGCCAGGCTGACCCTGGAGGAAACGGAGAAAATCATGCGGGGCGATATCGGCTGGATGCCGGCCAGCGGCCGGCCGCTGCTGGCGGCGTTGTACGCGGACATGAAGACGCGGCGGCTGCAGCCCAAGACGGTGGTGCAGTACAGGCGGATGCCTTTCATCTATGCGCCCGGCAACGTCCGCGTGACGATCGACTGGGACATCCGCACCGGACCGCCCGGGGATTTCCTGAAACCGGACGGACTGACGCTGCCGATTGAGGACAACGTGATCCTGCTGGAGGTCAAGTGGGACGAGTACCTGCCCGGTATAATCCGGAAGGCGGCGGCCCTGAAAAGCCGCGAACCCACCGCGTTTTCCAAGTACGCAGCCTGCCGGGTCTGGTGCTGAACAAACGGACAGAAATAAAAAAGACAGGAGATAAAAACCATGAGCTTCAATGACATCTTCAAATCCTCTTTCCTGGAAAACGTGACAGCGGTATCCATTCCGGATATGGCCCTTTCCCTGGTGCTTTCCTTCTGCCTCGGGCTGTTCGTCTATTTCGTGTATAAAAAGACCTACGCCGGCGTGATGTTCTCCAAGGCATTCGGCGGTTCGCTGCTCGCCATGACGATGATCACCACCATGGTGATCCTGGCGGTCACCAGCAACGTGGTCCTTTCCCTGGGCATGGTCGGCGCCCTGTCCATTGTGCGTTTCCGGACCGCGATCAAGGAACCGATGGACATCGCGTTCCTGTTCTGGGCCATCGCGGGTGGCATCGTCCTGGCCGCGGGCATGATTCCGCTGGCTGTCGTCGGCAGCGTGATCATCGGTATCATCATGATTGTGTTCTGCAACCGCAAGTCCTCCCAGAAGCCCTATATCGCGGTGATCTCCTGCGAGAACAGCGATGCGGAGCACAAGGTGGCGGAGTACCTGAACAGCCATACCGACAAGAGTGTGGTGAAGAGCAAGAGCGCCCGCAAGGACGGCATCGAGCTGAGCTGCGAGGTTACGCTGAAGGATAACAATACGGATTTCATCACCGAACTGTCCGCGATGGAAGGTGTCAGCAGCGCGGTCCTGGTCAGCTACAACGGCGATTATATGGGGTGATCCCATGCTGAAATCAAAGTCAATGGACCGGGTGTGCTGTATCGCCGTGGCGGTGATGCTGGTGATTTCGGTCCTGATGTGGGGTGCGGTTGAATCCGTGCAGGGTGACGGAAGCCATACGGTCGGCTATGAGAGCCTGCTGTTTGACTCCTCCGCTGTCCATACGATTGACATCCGGATGGACGACTGGGACAGCTTTGTTGCCAACGCCACCGCGGAAGAATACGTCGACTGCAATGTGACCATTGACGGGGAAACATACAGCCATGCGGCAATCCGCTGCAAGGGCAACACATCCCTGTCCTCGGTGGCGACGCTGGGCTCCAGCCGGTATTCCTTCAAGATCGAGTTCGGCCACTTTGTGAAAGGCATGACGTACCACGGCCTGGACAAGCTGAGCCTGAACAACCTCATCCAGGACGCCACGATGATGAAGGACTACCTGTCCTATACGCTGATGGGGCGCATGGGTGTGCCGTCCTCCCTGTGCAGCTATGTGCAGATTACAGTGAACGGGGAACCCTGGGGCCTGTACCTGGCTGTGGAAGGCGTGGAAGACGGCTTCATGGAACGGAACGGGATGACCAAGGGCGAACTGTACAAGCCGGACAGCATGTCCTTCGGCGGCGGCCGCGGCAACGGCGGAGGTTTCGATATTGAAAAGTTCCGCGTGAAGGAAGAGAACGGGGAATCCGCAAAAACCGAAACTGAAACGACGACGCCGGGAACAACCGCAGCACCGGAAACCGGTACGCAGCCGGCAGCACCGGCGGACGCGGACGGGAACGGCGGATCCTTCGGCGGGTCTTCCGGCAGGCAGAACGGAGACGGAGCATCCTCCGGAATGCCGCAGGGCACTGACAGCGGAATGCCTGCCGGAATGCCGGGCGGTGACTTCGCGGCTTCCAACGGCGGCAGCGCAGGCGCCACGGATACCGCGATACCGGAAGGATCTGCCTTGCCGGACGGCGGCAGCACGGCCCGGAACGGCCGGGGAACGCCCCCGGAGATGCCCGGTGACGGTGATTTCGGCGGTTTCGGCTTCGGAGGTTTCAACTTCGGCATGGGCAGCGGGGATGTGAAGCTGGTCTATTCGGATGACAATCCGGACAGCTACAGCAATATCTTCAACAATGCCAAGACCGATATCAGGATGAAGGACAAGATCCGCCTGATCGAGTCGATCCGCAAGCTGAACGCGAAGGAGGACATCGAATCCGTCGTGGATACGGACGAGGTGACCCGGTACCTGGCGGTGCACAATTTCCTGTGCAACGACGACAGCTATACCGGTATGATGGTACACAACTACTACCTGTATGAGGAAAAGGGAAAGCTGTCCATCATCCCGTGGGACTACAACCTGGGCTTCGGCGGGTTCTCCGCGTCAACGAACGCGACCTCCACGGTCAACTCGCCGATTGATTCTCCGGTGAGCGGCGGAACAACGGACTCCCGCCCGCTGATCGCCTGGATCTTCCAGGATGAGGAAGCGCTGAAAGCCTACCATGAAGCGTACGACCGGTTCATCTCGGAGAACGTTGAGACCGGGTGGATGGCAGCAGAGATCAGCCGGGTGCAGGAAATGATTACTCCGTACCTGGAGAATGATCCGACCGCTTTCTACACCATGGATGAGTTTACCAAGGCGGTGGAAACGCTGCAGACCTTCTGCGCGAAGCGCGGGGAAAGCATCCGCGGCCAGCTGGATGGCGCAATTCCGTCCACCAGCGAGGGCCAGCGCACCAGCAGCGCCCTGATTGACGCCAGCGAAATTTCCACGGCAGACATGGGCAGCATGAACGGCGCCGGCGGAGCTCCCGGCGGCATGCCGGGAGGCGGAGGCGGCTTCAGCATGCCGGATATGAGCGGCGGAGGCGGCTTTACGATGCCGAAAGGCATGAAGATGCCCGAAGGAATGACCGTGCCGGGCGGAACCGGGGACATGGGCGGATCCTTCGACGGAAGCGCCGGGAAACAGGCGGGCAGCACGGAAGCCGCTGAAGCGCCCGTGACAGCCGGACCGGAAACCACGGCAAAGCCCGCGGAAAAAGCCGCGGAAGGCGAAACCACTGAAAAACCCGCGGAATCCTCCCGGCCGGAACGGCCTTCGGGGATGCCGGAAGGAATGAACTTCCCCGGCATGGAAGGCACACAGGCCGACCAGAGCGGGCTGTGGATCCAGGCGGCTGTCTGGAGCGCGGTGCTCCTGGCAGCGCTGCTGATCATCCGCCGTGCCGGATTCCACAACCAGTAAGACAGGATATTCATGGCTTTCCAGCCCTGCCGGCGTGAACTGCATCCCGTCAAGTGGACAGTGAAACAAAAAACAAAACCGGGACAAGAAATCTCTGGTGACCAACAACGGTTGCCAGAGATTTTCTTTAGAGAAAGCACGGGAAATAGCACACAGCTGTCATCCGGTCAAGGGC
>JAFRTK010000146.1 GCA_017427165.1 Clostridia bacterium | reverse complement strand
GTGACGATCGCGTTGATCACCGTGCTCGCCAGGCCGGTAATCGTCAGGCAGCCGCAGATCACGCCGGCCACGCCGCAGGCCACTGCCACGGAGATACAGCTGCGGCCGCCGTTTTCCAACGCCTCAAACAGGTTCACCGCGCGGAAGCGCTGGTTGGTGGTTCCCTCCCCGGTTTCCAGCGGTTTCCCGTGCCGGATGTTCCGGTGGATGTTGCTGATAATGCCCACCGCGATGGTCGCCAGGATGGAGACCGCCGCGGAGAACTGCATGGTCCGCGTGTTGGAGCAGACCAGGTAGATCAGGATCGCCAGGGGTAGCAGCAGGTAGCTTTCCTTGATCAGTTCCCGGATCCTCGGCAGCTGCTCCTTCGTCAGGCCTTTCAGTCCCAGGCGTTTCGCCTCCAGGTGCACGGAAAGGAACACGCCCAGGAAGTACAGGCACGCCGGCAGGATGGCCCGGACGATGATATCGGAGTACGGTACGCCCAGGTAGTCCGCCATCAGGAATGCGGCGGCGCCCATGATCGGGGGCATGATCTGCCCGCCGGTGGAAGCGGCCGCTTCCACCGCGCCGGCGAAGTTCTTGTCATAGCCGGTCTTCTTCATCATCGGGATGGTGATGGAGCCGGTGGTAACGGTGTTGCCCACTGAGGAGCCGGAGACCATGCCGCACAGGGCGGAAGATACCACCGCTACCTTGGCCGGGCCGCCGGCAAAGCGCCCGGTCAGTCCGTTCGCCATGGCGATGAAGAATTCAGAAATCCCGGTTTTTTCCAGGAACGCCCCGAATATGATGAACACAACGATATACTTGGAGCAGACGTTGACCGGCGTGGAGAACAGGCCGTTCTCATTGTAGAACAGCTCATGGACGATACTGGAGAGCAGCCGCCCGTCCTTCGCGTAGAAGTAGATTGTATACCCCAGGAAGATCCCGCAGACGCAGAGGATCGGCAGGCCGACGCTCCGCCGGCACAGTTCGAACAGTACCAGCAGGCCGACCGCTCCCGCGATGATATACACCGGATCATTCAGTTTGGCCTTGATCCGCATGGTCATCAGCTCCGGCGCACGGAACGTGTAGTAGAAGAACGCGGCCGCGCCGAGCACCATCAGCACGATGTCATACCAGGGAATGTGGTTGACTTTCACATGGCCCTTCTTTGCCGGGTAGGTCAGGTAGCCCATCACGACCACCAGCCCCAGGAAGGAGCTGAGCCGGATCTGCTCCAGGAAATTGGCGAAAAGCGTCATGTAGATGCAGTAAAGCGAAAATACCGCCAGGACGACGCCGACGATGATCTTCGGCACACCTTCCCATACGCGCGTATTGCTTTCCCGGTCATACTTCCGCATGATCGCTTCAGCGTCGGCCGCGGCTTTTGCTTTTTCATCAATTGCTGCAGTCTCCGGCGCTTCCGGAATCATGTTCTGTTCGTTGTTGCTCACAGTCAGCGCTCCTCTGTCAGGATGAAAATGAAACGGGAATCCGTACTCCCTTGGGGAGGCGGATTCCCGCGTCCGTCAGGTTCTTATTTGGCTTCCACAGTGATGCCCTTCTCGGCGAAGTATTTCGCAGCGCCGGGATGATAGGGCAGGCCGCACACGGAAGCGAACTCCAGGTCGAGTTCCGCGCCCTTGGCGTGCACTTCGGTGATGGCGTCCTTGTTTTCGAAGATCGTCTTCACGATCGTGTAGGCCTGTTCATCGGTCACCTTTTCATTGGCGATGATCGTCGCCTTGATGCCGACGGTCTGCACGTCCCCGTCCGTGCCGTAGGCGTCGGCGGGAATAATATACGGGGCATACGCGGCGGAGATCTCCACCAGCTTGGCGATATGCTCGTCATCCAGGCCGACCAGGTACACATCCTTGGCGGTGGACAGTTCGGTGACCGCAGCGGTGGGGATACCGGCCACCACGAATGCCGCGTCAATCTTGCCGTCCTTCAGGGATTCGGCGGAATCGTTGAAATTGAGGAACTGCTCGTTGATGTCGTCCAGGGTCAGGCCATAGACTTCCAGGAAATCCAGGGCGTTGAAATACACGCCGGAACCGTTGGTGCCGATGGAGACGTTCTTGCCCTTCAGGTCGGCAACGCTCTTGATCTCGGGATCCACGGTCACCAGCTGGACCGCTTCAAGGTACAGGGCTGCCAGGGCGCTGAAGGAATCCACCGCTCCGCCTTTCTCGAACACGCGGATGCCGTTCAGGGCATAAAACGCAACGTCGTTCTGCACAAAACCCAGCTGGTAGTCATTCAGGTCCAGCTTGTCGACATTGTCGGCAGACCCGTTGCTGGCCACCGTGTTGATGTTGATATCGGTATTGTTGGAGATGTACTGGGCCAGCACTGTGCCGTAGCCATAATACATGCCGCCGGTTCCGCCGGTCGTAAAGCCCAGGTCGTCCGCCAGGGCGGAAGATGCACCAAGGATCATAACAAGGGACAGGATCAGAGCAATCAGTTTTCTCATAGAGAAACCTCCATATTTTTTTCGTACATCTATGATACAATATTTCCGCCATTACCCATGTTTTTTTCGTGTTTTCCCTGTTTCCCGCCGTTCGTTCCCATATTCCGCGGCATGGAAAAACGCCGTCCCGGCCTCACCGGCCGGGGCGGCGCATTCGTCTGTCCGTATGTTTTATCCCTTGTAATCCAGGCACAGCATCGTCAGGTCGTCAAACTGTTCTGCGTCCTCCACAAATTCGTCCACGCTCTTCCGCACGTTCACCAGCACATCCCGGGCGCTGCCGTCGGCGCCGGTATCCAGCGCGGCGATCATCCGGTCTGTTCCGAACAGTTTCTGGTCCGCATTGGTGGCCTCCGGCACGCCGTCGGTGTACAGGAACAGCTTGTCGCCCGGGTTCAGCTGGATTTCATATTCCTTGTAGCGGATGCCTTCCATACCGCCGACCACGAAGCCGTGCTTGTCCTTCAGCAGTTCAAAGCCCGCGCCGGCCCGGCGGATGGCCGGATACTCATGCCCGGCGTTCGCCGCGGTGATCTTCCCGGTGCTGATTTCCAGGATGCCCATCCACACGGTCACAAACATCTGCATCTTGTTGTTGGAGCAGATCGTCTCATTGGCGGAAACCAGGATTTCCGCGGGAGACTTGCCCAGCATGGCGTTGTTCTTCAGGATCGTTTTGGAAACCATCATAAACAGCGCCGCGGGGATGCCCTTGCCGCTCACGTCCGCCATCACCATGGCCAGGTGGTCGTGGTCGATCAGGAAGAAGTCGTAGAAGTCGCCGCCTACTTCCTTGGCAGGATCCATCACAGCATACAGGTCAAACTCACTCCGTTCCGGATAAGGCGGGAAGATGCCGGGAAGCATTCCCTTCTGGATCTCCCGGGCCACATGCAGTTCGGTTCCGATCCGTTCCTTTTCCGCGGTTACGGTAGTTATCTGGTCAATATAGTCCATGGTTTTCGCGGAAAGGTCCGCGAAGGACTTTGCGAGAACCTCCACCTCGTCCCCGGTCCGGTACTCGTCTTCCATCCGGAACTGCAGGTTGTCCCCGCCGATTTCGGAAATCCGTTTCGTAATCGTGTTCAGCGGTTTGACGATCTTCCGGCCGGCCAGCAGGGCGCCCCCCACCAGCGCAGCCAGCAGCAGGCCCAGGATAATCCACATCAGTGTCTGGCCCTGGGCGGTCTTGGTGCGGTATTCTGCGGCGGCTTCCAGCTGGATGCCGTTATAGGTTTCCTGGATCGTCCGCACGGGTTCCCCGGCCACTTCCTCACTGAAGGCGGTGATCATCGCCCAGCCGGCGGTTTTCATCGGAACGCCGATCATGTAGTAGGTTCCGTTATCCAGGCTGACCAGCCGCACGTCGGTCTTGCTCTGCAGGGCGTCCTTCACCAGGGACGCCAGCCCGGCATTGTCCGATTCGCGCAGGTCGCTGGCTTCCACGGATTTCAGCACCGGGAATACGTCCTGGTTGTCCGGTGCCACAACCACATGGCCGTTATGGTTCACGATCAGGAGGATACCCGCGCTGTCTGAGGACGCGGCGGCCTTTGCCTGCATGTCCGTCAGGAAAATATCCGCGCCGGCAACACCCAGCAGTTTCCCGTCCGCACCGTATACCGGCAGCGCGCATGTGACGCACTTTTCCCAGGTCCGCCGGTCAATCTCCACATCGGAGAAGACGAGTTTCCCCTCCTGCGCCGCCTGCTTATACCAGTACCGTTCGGTGGCGTTGTAGGTTTCATAGCTGCCGTCATCCAGGATCCACTCATCCGGCACGTCGTCAACCATCAGCGTGGCGCCCTCCGCCAGGGAAAACCAGATGTTGTCCCCGCCGTAAGCCCTGCAGAGGGAAATCATCATGTCGCCCATGTTCGCGATGATGCCCACCCGGTCTTCCAGGGCTGCCTCATCCACGCCTTCGGCAAACAGCACCTTGGCAAACAGTTCCCCGTTCTTCGATGCGTCCGGCCGGTTCCAGGGCGCGCGCGGCGTCTCGTCCGCGCTTTCCAGCAGTTTCTGCGCGTAATCGCCCACCATCTGCACCCGGGCGGCCACATCCCGGAACATCTCATCTGCCAGCTGGGCTTCCTTGTCCGTGATGCTGTCCATGTTCTGCGTGATCACGGTATCGATGACCCCGGCCGTCGTGCCGCTCATGGCGGCCAGCTGCCGGTCATTCGTCTCTCCGCTCAGCTGGATCAGCAGCTTGTTCTGGGTCTGCGTCACAGCCAGGAACACACCGGCCAGCAGGAGCAGCGCCACAATAATCAGCAGGACGATCTTGCTTTCAATCCCGCCGATCACCAATTTCCGGAATTTTCTCAACGATGTCACCTCGCCTTCCCGGCACCGCCGGCCGGGGAACAAATATCCGCCTGCGGAAAGGAGCGCTTTTTCCTTTCCCTGCCCGGACATTTTGATTGGTTTTTTATCAGTATAGCATGGATTTTTACAGATGACAAACAATTTGTTTGATAGTATATATACATCTCAGTCGGAACGCGGGGAAGCGAATTTGTGTTTGTGTTTTGGCTTTTCCGTGCGTATAATGGAAGGCGACGATCGCATTGATAGAAAACGGATTATCCGGATCACAGATAAACACCCGAAAAGGAGAAACCCGATGGCCTGGGATTACGCGGAGAACATCTTCCAGCTGCTGGCAGACCTGCTGGGGCTGCTGATGTGCCTTTTCTTTTACATCACCCATAAACGCCGCGAATGGATCTACGGCCTCCTCTTTTTCCTGTG
>JAFRTK010000025.1 GCA_017427165.1 Clostridia bacterium | reverse complement strand
TCAGTTGGTAGAGTGCCACCTTGCCAAGGTGGATGTCGCGGGTCCGAGTCCCGTCTACCGCTCCATTTGCGGGTGTAGCTCAATGGTAGAGCTCCAGCCTTCCAAGCTGGTCACGTGGGTTCGATTCCCATCACCCGCTCTTTTTTATGCCTTCATATGAAAATGGACTGTGAGAAATCACAGTCCATTTTCCTGCTGGTCTTCCGGCAGGGCGAACCAGAAAACAGTTCCTCCCTCCGGCGGCGTTTCCGCGCCGTACGGCGCGTGGTGGTTCTCCAGGATTCCCCGGCAGATGTTCAGCCCCAGGCCGCTGCCGATGACGGCGCGCTTGTGGTTTTCGCGGCTGCGGTAATACCGGTCCCAGATGAACGGAAGCTCTTCCGGCGGGATGCCTTCCCCGCTGTCCGTAATCGTGATGCGGACCATCCCGTCCTTCCGTTCCTGGCGGATCCGCACTGCCTTGTCCGCGCCCGTATACGTCAGCGCGTTTCCGGCCAGGTTGTAGATCACCTGGCTGATCCGTCCGCTGTCCGCGGTTACAAATACGTCCTCCGCGGCTTCAAAGGTTACGGTATATCCTTCCACCGCGGTCATATGGCTGATCCGGTCCACAATCTTTCGGACCAGTTCGGTCAGGTTGAACCGGGTCATGGTCAGCTCCAGGCTTCCCGTCCTCAGCCGGCTGAAGTCCAGCACCTCGTTCACCATCGTGGAGAGGCGCTCGGTCTCATCGATGATAATCTGCATATTCTCCGGGGTATTTTCATCCGGAATATCCCGCATGGCTTCCGCGTATCCCTCAATCATGGTCAGCGGCGTCCGCAGGTCATGGGAAATATTCGCGATCAGCTCCCGCTGCAGGTCTTCCACCTTTCGCAGGTCCTCCGCCGTCTGCACCAGCGTATCGTTCAGCTGGGCAATTTCGCGGTATCCGCCGCTGTGGGGTGGCCGCTGGTATCTGGCCCGGCCCAGCTCCCGGGCCGCCTCATTGGTCTCAATAATCGGCTCTGAGATGCTCTTCGCCATCGTATAGCCCACCATCCCGGTCGCCACCAGGATTGCGGCCACAATCAGCACAAACTGCCAGCGCATCACCTCGTCCAGCCGGACCACACTGACGCCGGCCGTGCCGTCCGGAAGCGCGTCCCCGGCCTGTTCCGGGTCCTGCATGACCATGATCGATGCCGGCGGCCGCGCGCCGCCGTCCGGCATGCGGAATACATAGTAAAACATGGCGTTCTGCAGCAGCCATACCATCGAGATGAAAAACCCGGCCAGTACCAGCAGGTAGACCAGGATTTTCCGCCGGATGCCGATCCGGCCGGCCAGGAAGGTTTCCCGGAAGGCCAGGGAACCCCGCTTATTCCTTCTCAAAGCGATACCCCACCCCTCTGAGCGTGGTGATCCGGTCCGCGTACCTGCCCAGCTGCCTGCGCAGCAGCTTGATGTGCGTGTCCAGCGTGCGGTCATCGCCGAAGAAGTCGTATCCCCACACGTCACTGATCAGTTTTTCCCGGCTTAGGGCAATTCCCCGGTTCCGGACCATGTAGAACAGCAGATCGTATTCCTTCGGGCTCAGGTCCAGTTCCTGCCCGTCCACCGTCACGCGGCGTGCTGTGAAATTCACCGTCAGCCCGTCAATGGCCACGGTATCTTCCGTTTCCTTTCCGCTTCCGCTGCGTTTCAGCACCGCCCCGACCCGCATCATCAGTTCCTTCGGGGAGAAGGGCTTGACCACATAATCATCAATTCCCAGCTCAAATCCGTGAATCCGGTCATATTCCTCGCCGCGGGCGGACAGCATGATCACCGGCGTGTCGCTGTGCTTCCGGATCTCCCGTACGGCGGAAAAGCCGTCCAGTTCCGGCATCATGACATCCATAATGATCAGGTCGTACCGGCGCTCCCGGCACATGGCCACCGCCTGCATGCCGTCCTCCGCCTCATCCGTCTCATATCCCTCAAAGGCGGCGTATTTGGCAATCAGCGCCCGGATCCGTTTCTCATCATCCACAATCAGCAGTTTCATGGGTCCCCCTGTTACTGTTCCGCCGGTTCCTGGATATAGGCATTCACCAGCTGCGGGTCGCCGCCGTCCTCCAGGAATTTACCGATCGCCGCCTGCAGCTGTTCATTGAACTCCTCCAGGCACAGTCCGTTCTCCATAATATAGGTGGCCGCCGGGATCCCCACATACCGCAGGTGCCACGGCTCGTAGTTGATCTCCGTCACGTCTTCCTTGTCCGACGGATAGCGGAGGATAAAGCCGTATTCCTGGCAGTGTTCCGCCATCCAGATACATTCCGGCTCTTTCCCCATCTTGCCGTTCATGGACTTGTCCCGCCAGGAGCGCGGTACCACGTCGCATCCCAGGCCGGTCTGGTGGTCGCTGGCTCCCGGCTTGGATACCCAGCCGTCATCCTTGCCCTTGTTCTTCTTCAGCCGGTTGTAGTACATCGTATTCTGGGTCTGGTAGGAGCGGTAGGCGCTTTTCAGGTACAGGTTGTATCCATCCGCCCGCGCCCCGTCCGCCATGGCAATCAGGGCCTGCGCGCAGGTCTCGTTCAGCTCCATGCCTTTGGATACCACATACATGTCGCCGCTCTTTTTGCTGCCGTCCTTGTTCAGGGACATGCTTTTGATCTTCACCAGCGGTTTGCAGACGAATTTGGAATCCAGCAGGTAGTGCTTGTTCGCCAGCACCACGAAATCCGGCTCCATGTCCTCCAGCGCAACCGGGAAATCCCATACCGTGTCCCCGTACACCGTCGCGTCCAGGTCGATTACCTCAACGATTTCCTCAATGCTCAGGTCGCCGTCCGCCAGCGCGGCCGGAACCAGCAGCATCACTGCGAACAGCGCGCAAATCAGTCTTTTCATTCTTCCTCCTTCAGCAGGTCCGCGATCAGGTCCATCCGGTGCCGGATCAGCCACGTCTCCAGCGGAATATCCGCTTCATGGATTTCCTTTGCCGTCTGCTTCCCGACATAGCGGAAATGCCACGGTTCATACTTGTATCCTGTAATATCCTCCCAGGTTTCCCCGTATCGGAGGATAAACCCGAATCGCCAGCAGTTTTCCGCCACCCATTTCCCGCCCACTGTGTTGCGGAACTTCTCGTTCAGCGCGGCGGCGTTCTTCTGCCCCACATCCATAGCCAGGCCGGTCTGGTGCTCGCTGGCCCCGGGCGGGGCGACGTATTCCTGGGCCTTCGCCTCATCGCGTTTTACGCTCACCAGCTTCCGGTGGTAAATGTTGTACTGGGACCGGTAAGCCCGGTATCCGCTCACGGAAATCAGGGTCATCCCCGTCTCTTCCTTGCAGGCCGCATACATCTCCTCCAGGGCTTCCGCGGCGTCTTCCCGCATCCGGCGCACAGACCCCGGCACCTGTGCTTCCCGCAGGTTGTCCGGTTCAAAGCCTTCGGTTACCATCCACTGGCGGTTTACCAGGAACAGGTCTCCCTGGGCGTCATTCTGCGGCGCCGCCGTATCCAGCGGCCCCGACAGCAGCATCAGTCCCGCCGCAGCCATGGAAACCAGTTGATTCAGCAGGTTCATTTTCCAGTCCCCTCTTCGTTCACGTCACGGTCCAGGCGCTTCAGCGCCTCCGCCCGGACTCCCGGTGTCAGCCGGTACCGGGTGGGATCGAATGCCGGTGCTTTCGCCTTCATCCGGAAAATCCCGAATTTGATCGGAACCCCCAGGTCCGTAAACTTCCGTTCATGCTCCGAAATATAGTTCGGGGTAAATCCGGCCGCATGCAGGTCATGCGTCAGGTACCGGATTTCAAATCCGCACAGGTCCAGGTATACCAGCGAATCCTGGAACAGGGTGTCGTCGTCCGTTTTGAACCAGATCTCCCCGCCCGGCTTCAGGATCTCCCGGTACTGCATCAGCTGGCGCGGGTGTGTCAGCCGCCGCTTCGCGTGTTTGGGATGTTCCGTCCAAGGATTGCAGAAATGGATGTAGATCCGCTCCGCCCCGTCTTCCGGTCCGAAAACCCGTCCGATAAAGCAGATATCTGTCCGCAGGATCATAATGTTCCCGGGATTTTCCCCGCAGGCGGCAATGATATTCCTGCGGGCGGATCCCAGCACGTCCGGGCTCATATCGCATACGGCGTAATTGATATCCGGGTTGTCCGCCACCATCGCCGCGGTGCTGACACCCTTGCCGCACCCCATCTCCAGGTGCAGCGGCTTCTCCGGCGCCGCGAAGCGCTGCCGCCAGGCATTCCGGTATTCCTCCCCGCCGTTGGTGTAAAACGGGCAGGCATCCAGCTCCGGCCTGGCCCATTTCTTGGTCCGCATGTGCATCCGGGTTCACTTCTCCAGTCTTTCTTCTTTCCGCGGCTGTACCGGCCCCGACATCGGAACCCGATAAACAACCATATTCATTATTCTCCGCGCCGGTCCTCCAATCCTGCCTGCGGCTTTTCCGGCTTGAACCCGTCTCCTTCTTCCTATATAATAGACAACGGTTTTTGAACCGGATCCATTCCGTATCAGGAAAGGCATTTTCATGAAGAACAGATCTGTTCAGGGCAGCCTGCTCCTCCTGCTGGGCGCAGTCGTCTGGGGCGCCGCATTTGTGGCCCAGCGCGCCGGCATGGACCATATGCCGCCCTTCGCTTTCTCCGGCATCCGGATGCTGCTCGGCTTTGCCGTCCTGTACCCGTTTTCCCGGATTACCCGCCGGAAGACAATGACCGTCGGAAACCCCGCCGCTGTCCGTGCCCTGCAGTGGAAAAGCGGCCTCCTGTGCGGTTTCTTCCTGTTCCTGGCCACCTCGCTGCAGCAGGTAGGCCTGGTATCCACCGGCGCCGGCAAAGCCGGGTTTATTACCGCCCTGTATGTGGTGCTTGTTCCCGTCGCGGGGCTGCTGCTTTTCCGGGCCAATCCCGGCCGCCTGGTCTGGATCGGCGTGGTGCTGGCCGTGGCAGCGCTCTGGCTGCTGTGCGTCCCGCCGGAGGGGTTTGTCGTTGAAACCGGCGACCTCCTGCTGGTCGGCTGCGCGGTCTGCTTTACCGCCCAGATCCTGTGTGTGGACCGGTTTGCCCCGCGGGTGGACGGGGTCACGCTGGCCCGGGATGAATTCCTGGTTACCGGCATCCTGTCCATGATCGTCTCCCTCTGTACGGAAACGATCACCCTGGAAGGGATCACGGAAGCGCTGATCCCGATCCTGTATACCGGCATATTCTCCTGCGGCGTCGGCTACACCCTGCAGGTGCTCGGCCAGCAGCGTGTCAACCCGACCGTTGCCTCGCTGATCATGTGCATGGAAGCCGTCTTCGCAGTCCTCACCGGCGCGCTGATCCTCGGGGAAGTGATGACCGGCCGCGAGCTGGCCGGCTGCGCCCTGATGTTCACCGCCGTCATCCTGGCCCAGCTTTCCCCCTTCCTGTCCCGTATTCGGAAAGCCGGCTGATACGTTCACCCGCAGAAAAAGGCCGCGCCGGATATCCGGCGCGGCCTTCATTCTTTCCGGGAATTACTTCTTGCTCTTGGTGTCGGTAACCCAGTCGTAGTCCTTCATGTTCACGTTCAGGTGACGCGGCAGGCCTTCGACCATCATGGGAGTGTAGTGGCCCTGGATCAGGGGACGTACGTAGTCCAGGAACTCTTCGGTCACATAGTTGCCAGCCTTGTTGATCCACTTCCGCGGAACGACCTTTTCGTCGTTGGCGATGCGGTGCACGTCGAACACATGCGTGGTGCTCTGGTAGGGATCATCGGACACGCGGTCAATAACGACCATCACGCCGGAGGAACCTTCGTCCGCAGCCTTGATGGTGGCGCCGCCGACGCTGAACGCTTCGTCAACGTCCACGCGGCTGGCCATATGGGCGGCCGCCCGCTGCAGGGTGCTCAGTTCGATCGCGCGGGTCTTGCAGCCCAGTTCGCTCTGCACCAGCTGCGCCAGGTAGGAAGCGGTACCGGTCATCTGGATGTGGCCGAACGCGTCGGTGGTGCTGGAGCCGGCGGTGTATTCGCAGACGTACTTGCCTTCGGGCGTCTTGATGCCTTCGGAAACGACAGCCACGATCACGTCCTTCTTCTCGAGCAGGTCCTTGATCGTCTGGACGAAGCCGGCGATGTCAAAAGCAACCTCGGGCAGGTAGATCAGGTCGGGACCTTCGCAGTCTTCGCTGCGGCTCAGTCCGGCGGCGCCGGTCAGCCAGCCGGCGTTGCGGCCCATGACCTCAATGATGTTGACGTTCTTCTTCTTGTAGGAGAAGCCCATCGCGTCACGGATGATTTCCTTGGTGGAAGTGGCAATGTACTTGGCGGCGCTGCCGAAGCCGGGGGTGTGGTCGGTGATCGCCAGGTCGTTATCGATGGTCTTGGGGCAGCCGACGAACTTCTGCTTCGCGCCCACCAGCAGGGAGTAGTCATACAGCTTGCGGATGGTGTCCATGGAGTCATTGCCGCCGATGTAGATGAACACTTCGATATCCAGCTTGTCCAGCAGCTCGAAGATCCGCTCGTAAACAGCCTTGTCTTCATGGATTTCCGGCAGCTTGTAGCGGCAGGTGCCCAGGAAGGCGGAAGGAGTCCGCTTCAGCAGCTCCAGGTCCAGCTCATTCTTGATGTGCTCGGACATATCAACGTACTGCTCATCCATGAAACCCTGGATGCCGTACCGCATGCCGTACACCTTGGTGAAGCCGCGCTCCATCGCGGTTTTGTACACGCCCGCCAGGCTGGAATTGATTACAGCGGTGGGACCTCCGGACTGACCAACAAGAACATTACCCTTCATTGTTTGTTTCTCCTCTTTCTCTCTTCATATATGTCAATTTCATTGACCTCTTGGTTGGATGCCGCTTATCCGCGGCGGATGATGCTGTCGCGTTCCGGGCCGACGGAGATCCAGCGGACAATCCGTCCCACAGAGCGCTCAATGCGGTTGACGTAGGCCTTGGCTTCCTCGGGCAGGTCCCACCAGTTCCGCACCCCGGAGATGTCGCATTTCCATCCCGGCATGGTTTCGATCACGGGTTCGCACTGGTCCAGCGCCGCCGGGAAGGGGAACTCATCGATCTCCTGTCCGTTCAGGCGGTACTTCACGCACAGCGGAATCTCATCCAGCGCGCTCAGGATATCCAGCTTCGTCAGCGCGATTTCCGTCGCAGTCTGGACCTGGACGCCGTAGCGGGTAGCCACCAGGTCGATCGGGCCGACCCGGTACGGATGGCCGTCCTTCTCGCTGAATTCGCCGCCCAGCTTCCGCAGCCGGTCCGCTTCCTCGCCGAAGAGCTCGCATACGAACGGGCCCTCACCCAGGCAGGAGGAGTAGGCTTTCACCACGCCGATGGTCCGGTCGATCTGCGCGTCCGGAAGTCCGGCGCCGATCGGAGCGTAGGCCACCACCGTGCTGGAGGATGTGGTGTAGGGGTAGGTGCCGTAATCCAGGTCCCGCAGGGCGCCCAGCTGCGCCTCAAACAGGATGCGCTTGTCGTCCTTCTGGGCCTCGGACAGGTAAGCCCGCGTATCCCGGATAAACGGCTTGATCTTCTCGCAGCTGTTCTTCAGCCACTTGTCGATGTCTTCTTCGGATACCGGATCCGCGCCGTACACGCCGGTCAGGATCAGGTTTTTCCACTCCCGCAGGGCATTCAGGTGCGCTTTCAGCCGTTCCGGATAGAACAGCTCGCCGGCCATCACCGTCTTCTTCTGGAACTTGTCCGAATAGAACGGTGCGATTCCCTGCTTGGTGGACCCGAACTTCTTATCCTTCAGGCGGGCTTCCTCCAGCACGTCCAGCGTCCGGTGCCAGGGAAGCAGCAGCGACGCCCGGTCACTGATCATCAGGTTGTCCGGCGTCACACTGATTCCCTTGCTCTTGACATCCTTGATTTCCCGGAGCAGGCTCTCAGGATCCAGCGCCACGCCGTTGCCAAGCACGTTCATCACGCCCTTGCGGCATACGCCCGACGGGAGCAGATGCAGCGCAAAGGTGCCCAGCTCGTTCTTGACGGTATGCCCGGCGTTTCCGCCGCCCTGGAACCGCACAACCACGTCAAAGTCTTCCGTCAGCAGGTCAACCATCCTGCCTTTTCCTTCGTCACCCCAGTTGATTCCGACAATTGCGGTACAAGCCATGGAAGTTCCTCCTTCCGGGTCGTTTCCAGAGCGCGTACAATCATCTGCACGCTACCGTTCATTTTACCCCCTGCACCCGTTATTTGTCAATGCGCCGGGGTCTTTCCGCACATGAAAAAAACGGGCTCTTTCATGATGCCATGAAAGAGCCCATCGGTTGTTCAGGAATTACTTCTTTTTCTTGGCAACGGCATCCTTCATGCCTTTGCCGGCCTTGAAAGCGGGAGCCTTCGTCGCGGCGATCTTGATCTTCTCGCCCGTGCGGGGATTCCGTCCGGTGCGGGCGCTGCGGGCGCGGGTCTCGAAGGTGCCGAATCCGGGCAGGATCACTTTGCCGTCCTTGACGATGCCGCCCACGATGGCGTCCAGGGTAGCAGTAACAACCTTCTGGGCTTCAACCTTGGTGATTTCCGCTTTGGAAGCAACGACTTCGACCAGTTCAGTTTTGTTCATGGAATAATCCTTCCTTTCCGGGCATTTCGCCCCTGATCATTGTTACCCACATTATACACCCTTTTGCCGAACCCCGCAACCCCCTGTTTTCAAGCGTTTCAGCCGGTTTTATTCCCCGTAGGGGAAGATCTTTTCAATGGTGCCGTCCTCGTGGATGGTCAGCTCCGTGAATTTGACATTCCGGCGGTGGTTGATACCGTTGGACAGTTCGCAGTCATGGTAGAACAGGTACCACTTGCCGTTGTATTCCACGATGGAGTGATGCGTGGTCCAGCCCAGCACCGGCTCCATGATCCTTCCCTTGTAGGTGAAGGGGCCGTCCGGCCGGTCGCCTTCCGCATACACCAGGTAGTGCGTGGTGCCCGTGGAATAGGACAGGTAATACTTGCCATTGAACTTGTGCATCCAGGGGCCTTCAAAATAGCGCCGTTCCTCGTCTTCAGCCTTCAGCGGCTCGCCGTTCTCGTCGAGGATCTGCAGGTGCTTCGGCTCGGTTTTGAAATGCTTCATGTCCGCGTCCAGCTCGGCGAACATCGGCCCGATCGCAGGCTCCTTCCCTTCCGGCCGGTGCTCTGCGGGATTGAAGGAACCGCTCTGCCACATTTCCAGCTGGCCGCCCCACAGGCCGCCGTAGTAGATATAGCTGCGGCCGTCGTCATCCACCAGCACGGCCGGATCGATGCTGTAGCTGCCCGGAATATAGTTCTCCTCCGGGGTGAACGGGCCGGCGGGGTCATCGGAAACCGCCACGCCGAGGCGGAAGATGCCGTCCTTGTCGCGGGCCGGGAAATACAGGTAGTATTTTCCGTTTTTGAACGCCGCGTCCGGGGCCCACATCTGCTTGCTCACCCACGGAACGTCTTTCATGTGCAGTGCGCAGCCATGGTCCACGCATTCCGCGTCCGGACCGTCCATGGACAGGATATGGTAATCCTCCATCCGGTATTCATCGCCGTCGTCATTGTCCTCGCCCTCGTGCGGGATATCGTGGGAGGGATAGATATAGATCTTTCCGTTGAATACATGGGCGGAGGGATCGGCCGTAAAGATGTGGCTCACCAGCGGTTTTCTTTCCTGACTCATAGCTGTTCCGGTTCCTTTCATATCTGTTTATTTGGCTTCCTTGGCTTCCCGGGATTCATATTCCTCAAGCTTCCGGGAGAAATAATTGACCTTCCAGGTCACCTTGTCCAGGTACTTCTGCATCTCGGCCATCCGGGCAATCACGTTTTCCCGGTGCTCTGTCAGCATGTTCACGCGTTCGCGCAGGGTGTGCTCCCCCGCCTGGGTCAACTGCACAAACCGGGCGATTTCCTGCAGGGACATCCCCGTATTCTTCAGGCAGCAGATCAGGCCCAGTGCTTCCAGGTCCTCGTCCGTATACTGGCGGATGCCGCCCTGGCTCCGCTCGATGCTGGGAATCAGGCCTTCCTTCTCATAGTACCGCAGCGTGTGGGCGGTCAGGCCGGTTTTCCTGCTGACATCCTGGATCGAGTACATATGCAGCGCCTCCGTTCCTCTTGACTTAGAGTAAACTTTAAGAACAGGTAGATTATAAGGTCTGCGCAGCCGCCTGTCAACCGCTCCCGGCAAATCGAAAAGACCGGAAGAGAACCTCTTCCGGCCGTCAGGCTTACTTATACAGGGGATACCCGGCCATCAGGTCTTCGACCTGCTTCTTCACTTCCGGCACAGCGGCTTCGCCCTCCCGCAGGATGCGGGCGATCCAGCCGGCGACCTTCTTCATCTCGGGCTCCTTCAGGCCGCGCGTGGTGGCCGCGGGGGTGCCCACGCGGATACCGCTGGTCACGAAGGGACTCCGGGTTTCGTTCGGTACGGTATTCTTGTTCACCGTGATGTTGGACGCTTCCAGCAGGGCTTCCATCTGCTTGCCGGTCATTTCGGTGCCGGTGAAGTCCAGCAGCAGCAGGTGGTTGTCCGTTCCGCCGGACACCATGCGCACGCCTTCCTCGCGGAAAGCGTTCTCCAGGGCCTTGGCATTCAGCACGATCTGGTGCTGGTAGGCCTTGAACTCATCCGACAGCGCTTCCTGGAAGGAAACGGCCTTCGCGGCAATCACATGCTCCAGCGGACCGCCCTGGGTGCCGGGGAAGATGGCCTTGTCAATCGCCTTCGCGTACTCTTCGCGGCAGAGGATCATACCGCCGCGGGGGCCGCGCAGGGTCTTGTGGGTGGTCGTGGTCACGAAGTCCGCGTAGGGTACGGGGCTGGGATGCTCACCCGCGGCCACCAGGCCGGCGATGTGGGCCATATCCACCATCAGCATGGCGCCGACTTCATCGGCGATCTCACGCAGGGTTTTGAAGTCAATGATCCGGGGATAGGCGGACGCGCCGGCCACAATCAGCTTCGGATTGTTTTCCTTCGCCAGGCGGCGCACTTCGTCGTAATCGATCATCTCCGTTTCAGGGGAGACGCCGTAGGGAACAAAGTTGAAATAGGAACCGCTCATGTTCACGGGGCTTCCATGGGTCAGGTGTCCGCCGTTGGACAGGCTCATGCCCATCACGGTGTCGCCGGGCTTCAGCATCGCGAAGTACACGGCGGTGTTCGCCTGCGCGCCGCTGTGCGGCTGTACGTTCGCGTGGTCGGCGCCGAACAGCTCACAGGCCCGCTTCCGGGCCAGTTCTTCCACGATATCCACGTACTCACAGCCGCCGTAGTAGCGCTTTCCCGGATATCCTTCGGCGTATTTATTCGTCAGGCAGGTTCCCATTGCCGCCATCACGGCCGGAGAAACAAAGTTCTCGCTGGCGATCAGTTCGATGTGGGTCCTCTGCCGGTTCAGTTCCAGTTCAATTGCCTCAGCTACCTGCGGATCCGCCTGGCGGATCAGTTCCAGTTCCATGTGCCCATACCCCCGTCAAAAGAATCAGCTTAGTATATCATATATCCCCGATCACACAATGGTTGAAACATAAAAAAAGCAGCCCAAAAAATCCCTCCGCGGCGCGGAGGGATCCGGGTTGGTTTATTTGCCCAGGTAGGCTTTCCGGACGTCGTCGTTCTGCAGCAGGTCCTGTGCGTCGCCGGACATGGAAATGGTCCCGGTTTCCAGCACATACGCGCGGTTTGCGACGGACAGCGCCATCTGTGCGTTCTGTTCCACCAGCAGGATGGTCACGCCGGAGGCATGCAGTTCGCGGATGATGTCAAAGATCTGGTCCACCAGGATCGGCGCAAGGCCCATCGACGGCTCATCCAGCATCATCAGCCTCGGCTTGCTCATCAGCGCGCGGCCCATGGCCAGCATCT
>JAFRTK010000145.1 GCA_017427165.1 Clostridia bacterium | reverse complement strand
TCCCCCTCCCGGATATAGTGCTTTGCCTTCTCCACCATATCGCAGAAGGCTTCCCGGCTGAAAAGGGGCGTCACATCGCCCGTGAGGCGGCCGGCCTGGTCCGGCGCCTCGGCGCCCTCCGTGAGAAGCGTCCGCAGGGCCTGCAGTTCCATCTCCGCCCGGTGGTACCCGGCCTCCCCCTCGGAAAGCCGCGTGTTGACGATCAGGACGATCTTCTGGCGGAAATTGTCAAAGGCAATGACCTTGTCAAACAGCATCAGGTCCACATCCTGGAAACGCTCGGTATCCTCGGTGACGCGCTTCGCGGTGGGCTCGGCATAGCCGATGTAGTCATAGGCGAAGTAGCCGACCAGGCCGCCGGTGAACGGCGGAAGCCCCGGAAGGCGCGGGCTGCGGTATTCCGAAAGGATCCGGCGGAGCACCGAGGAGGGATCGTCCGTCTCCAGGCGGATATCCCCGGCCTGCATGATGCCGTCGAGGCAGGTGATGCTCATTTTCGGGTCAAAACCCAGGAAGGTGTACCGGCCCCAGGTTTCCTGCTCCTCCGCCGATTCCAGCAGGAAGCAGTGGGAGGAGACATTCTTCAGTTTCCGCACGGCCTGGATCGGCGTGCAGATATCCGACATCAGTTCGCAGCAGACCGGCGCGACCTTGTACTGCCCGTCCTTCCGCAGCTCCAGGACCTCATCCAGGGATGGAAAAATCTTCACAGGCGCCTCCGTTTCCCCTGCCGGGGAAAAAGAAAATCCCCGACAGAACGCATCTGTCAGGGACGAATAGACTTATTCGCGGTGCCACCCTGCTTCACGGCCCGGAAGGCCGTGCTCCTCGCGGGATACGCTTGATATCCCCGGCAACTGACGTATGCCCCCACGTCGCAGAATACTCGGACCCTTCCGGATCCTTTGACTGCGCCCTCAGCGGTCCATTTGGCGGTGTGCGTTCCGTCCGGTTCTCAGCATCCCGGGCTCTCTGTGGGGGCAGCGCCGCTTTGATCTCCGCGTCAACGGTTTGTGTGAAATTACAGGAATTCTATCAACCAACCAGCCTTATGTCAATATAAGTACAAGGGAAATACAGGGTGTTTTTACACCGCGCTCGCGCCGTAGTTGCTCAGCACGCGGGCGGAGGGATCGTCCACGTTGCAGCCGGGCCAGGTTTTGTTGGGCATCCAGTAATCCGGAATCATGCGGGCCTGGCCGGGATAGTACTTCTCAAACAGCTCGCGGTAGAGGAGGCTCTCCTTGGTGAAGGGCGGGCAGTAATCATACTGCGCGGCTTTCCGGCAGAACTCCTCATCGGTATATTTCTGCTCCGCGTACGCCTTGAGGTCGTCCACCATGCTGTGGCCGACGGCATCGGAGAAGGCAGCTTTCTGCCGCCAAAGGATCGCGTCCGGCAGGATGTGGTCGTCCGCGAAGGCCTTGCGGATCAGGTATTTGCCCATGTCATGGCGGTTCATCTTCAGCTCGGGGTCAATGCTCATCGCGTAGCGGACGAACTTCAGGTCGCCGAAGGGAACGCGCGCCTCCAGGCTGTTGTAGGAGATGCACCGGTCGGCGCGGAGAACGTCATAGACGTGCAGCTCGCGGATGCGCTTTTCTGCTTCCTCCTGGAAGGCGGCGGCGGAGGGCGCGAAGTCCGTGTACTTGTAGCCGAACAGCTCATCCGAAATCTCGCCGGTCAGCAGCACGCGGACATTGGTGTTCTCATGGATCCATTTGCAGACCAGGTACATGCCGATGGACGCACGGATGGTGGTGATATCCCAGGTGCCGAGCAGCTCCACAACCGTGGGCAGGGCTTCCAGCACGTCCTTTTCCGAGATAATCACCTCGGTATGGTCGCTGCCGATATAGTCGGCCACCATCCGGGCGTATTTCAGGTCGATGGCGTCCACATCCATGCCGATGGCGAAGGTGCGGATCGGTTTTCCGAGCGTTTTCCGGGCGATGGCGCAGACCAGGGAGGAATCCAGGCCGCCGGAAAGGAGGAAGCCGACGGGCGCGTCCGCGTCCAGCCGCTTTTCCACGCCGTCGATCAGCAGGCGGCGCAGCTTCGGGCAGACCTCTTCCTCGGTTTTCATGGTGAAATATCCGACGTACGCGGGATCCGCGTAGCGGATGAACTCCCCGCCCATCCAGTAATGGCCGGGCGGGAAGGGCAGGATCTCATCACACAGGCCGACGAGGTTTTTCGGCTCGCTGGCGAAGGCCCACTCGCCGCCGGCAAAGCGGCCGTAGTACAGGGGGCGGATGCCGATGGGGTCGCGGGCAGCGATCAGCTGATCCTTCTGGCTGTCATACAGGATGAGCGCGAATTCCGCGTCCAGGGTTTTGAACATCTCCACCCCGTATTCATGATAAAGGGGAAGCAGGATCTCGCAGTCGGACTCGCCCCGGATCGGGTACGTCTCCATGAGCCGCTCGCGCAGAGGACGGAAGCCGTAGAGCTCGCCGTTGCAGACCACCATGTCATCGCCGAGGCGGAAGGGCTGCATGCCGCGCTCATTCAGGCCCATGATGGCCAGGCGGTGGAAGCCCAGGTAGCCGCGGGGGTCATCCTCCGGACCGTAAGGCTCGAAACGGCTCATGTCCGGGCCGCGGGAAACCGTCCGGTTGAAGCATGTCCTGAGCAGGTCCGCGGGGAATTTTTTACCGGTTACGCCAAAGATGGAACACATAGAAAAAGCACCTCCTGACAGGGTCGGCTATCGTTCTGATATATTTCAGGACGAAGGCCGCCTCTCCGTGGTGCCACCTGATTTGCTTCTCTTGCAGGGCTCTGACAAGCCCCGGCGGGGATAACGTGCCGCCAGTCACGCCGCTCCTACTGATAACCGTTTCCGGTTACGTTCAGTTTGGGCTTGGAAGGGTTCTTCGCCGGGCCGCCCATACAGCGCTCTCACCATGCGCGCCGCTCTCTGGGATGCCGCGGGTTCCGGGTACTTTTCTTCCGCAACGCTTTAAGGTATTAAATTGGGACGGATTGTAGCACTGCTTTTCCGGCTTGTCAACCGGGGATACAGGGGAAAAACAATCCGGCGCCCGGAAGGCCCGGCGGAAGAAAACAGCGGGAATACAATCGGGGCTATTGACACGGCGGCTGTCCGGTGATAATATTCGCCCATCAAGGCAAGGGTGCTGCGGTAAACACACCCCTGCCGCTTTTTATTTCGTAAAGGAGGCCCCGGATATGAGCAAGTACAGCAAGGAAGATATCATCCGCATGGTGCGGGAGGATGACGTGGAGTTCATCCGGATGCAGTTCACCGATATTTTCGGCCAGCTGAAGAACGTGGCGATCACCGCCAGCCAGATTGAGAAAGCCGTGAACAACCAGATCATGATTGACGGCAGCTCCATCGAGGGCTTCGTGCGGATTAATGAAAGCGACCAGTACCTCTATCCGGACCTGGACACCTTCGCGATCCTGCCGTGGCGGCCGCAGCAGGGCAAAGTGGCCCGGATGATCTGCGACGTGCACAACCCCGACGGTTCCCCCTTCGCGGGCGATCCCCGGAACGTGCTGAAGGGCGTGCTGGAAAAGGCCGCGAAGATGGGATATTCCTTCAACGTCGGCCCGG
Source organism: Clostridia bacterium (assembly GCA_017427165.1). Classification (GTDB taxonomy): domain Bacteria; phylum Bacillota; class Clostridia; order Christensenellales; family Aristaeellaceae; genus Aristaeella. The sequence goes on along the minus strand of JAFRTK010000145.1, from coordinate 2,574 downwards.
AAATGGAGTTCTTCCTCTTCCAGACGGACGAGCAGGGCAAGCCCACGACCGCCACATCCGATGAAGCCGGCTACTTCGACCTCGGACCGCTGGACCACGGCGAGGGCACCCGGCGCGAGATCTGCATGGCGCTGGAACGGATGGGATTTGAAATCGAGGCCAGCCACCATGAAGTGGCCGCCGGCCAGCACGAGATCGACTTCCGGTATACCGACGCGCTGACCGCGGCGGACAACATCATGACCTTCAAGCTGGCGGTGAAAACGCTGGCCCAGAAGAACGGCCTGCACGCGACGTTCATGCCCAAACCCGTGTTCGGCATCAACGGCAGCGGCATGCACACCAACATGAGCCTGTTCAAGGACGGCAAGAACGTCTTCGCCGATCCTTCCGACAAGCGCGGCCTGAGCAAGGAAGCCTACGCGTTCATCGCCGGCATCCTGGCACACATCCGCGGCATGGCGGCGGTGACCAACCCGCTGGTGAACAGCTACAAGCGGCTGGTTCCCGGCTATGAAGCGCCCTGCTACATGGCATGGAGCGCCAGCAACCGCAGCGCCCTGATCCGGATTCCCGCCGCCCGCGGAAACGGAACCCGCGTGGAGCTGCGCTGCCCGGACCCGAGCACCAACCCCTACCTGAATATGGCGGTCTGCCTGGCGGCCGGCCTGGACGGCATCGAAAAAGGCCTGACCCCGCCGGAAGAAACGACCGAGAACATCTTCGCGATGGACGCGGCGACCCGCGAGGCGAAGGGAATCCAGTCCCTGCCCGGCACACTGATCGAAGCGGTCGAATGCCTGCAGGCGGATGAAGTCATCTGCGCGACGCTGGGCGAGCATGTGCTGAGCCAGTACGTCGAGGGCAAGAAGAAGGAATGGGATGCCTACCGCACCCATGTGAGCAAGTGGGAGATCGACCGGTACCTGGTGATGTACTGAGAAAACGGGCAGGGTGAACCTGCCCGGGATACGAGAGTTCGGAGCCTATTAAGATGAAGCGGGGTGAAGCCAGTGGCACGCATTATCATTGCGGGCAGCTCTGAGCAGAGCCGGGAGCAGCTGTCACGGCTGCTCGCTTCCTCCGGACACCCGGTATTCAGGTGCTGCGGTAACGCCGGCGAGCTTCGGCGCGTGCTGAATGAAACAGAAGACGGCCTGCTGATCCTGGCGGGCCGGATGGCGGACTGCAGGCCGGATGACCTGGTCTGGGATTACGGCGACCGGGTGCACATCCTGCTGATTGCCCGGGAACCTGTGCTGGAGGAATGCGAATCACCGGAGATATTCAGGCTGGCCCTGCCGGTTTCGGGGCAGACGGTGATCGGATCAGTGGAAATGCTGACCCAGATGCACCGGATGCGGATGCCGAAACGGACCGGGGCGGAGAAACAGATCGTGGAGCAGGCAAAGGAGCTTCTGATGCGGCGGCACGGAATCAGTGAGGCCGAAGCGCACCGGACATTGCAAAGGTTCGCGATGGACCACGGAATGAAAATGACGGATTACGCGGAAAAGATCATCCGAAGCCTGGGATGATACCTGCCCGGATTTGAAAAAAGGATCACAGTTGCTTTCGCCCGCGGCGGAAGCAGGGAGGCGAAAGCAACCATGCGGGACCGGCAATTTCCGCTGTACCGGGAAGAATTGGAGCATGACAGCTGCGGCGTAGGCGCCGTGGCGGACCTGGAAGGCAAATATACGCACCGCACCGTGGAGCAGGCGCTCGCCATCGTGGAGCGCCTGGCCCACCGTGCCGGCAGCGACGCGCCCGGGACCACCGGGGACGGTGTCGGCATCATGACGGAACTCCCGCACACGCTGTTCGCGGCGTGGGCGCAGGAGGAAGGCATCCCGCTGGGGAAGGCCGGCGATTACGGCGTCGGCATGTTCTTCCTGCCGGAGGACGAAACCGGCATGCGGGAGGCGTGCGCGATTTTTGAACAGCTGGCGGCGGCCGAGGGAATCCCGGTGGCCGGCTGGCGCGACGTGCCCTGCCACCCGGCCCAGCTGGGCGCCGGTGCGCGGCGGACCATGCCGCGGATCCGGCAGTGCTTTGTGCGCCGTCCGGCGGACATCGCCGCCGGCGCGGACTTTGAACGGCATCTCTATGTCCTGCGGAAGACGTTTGAAAAACAGACTACGGACACGTATATCTGCTCCCTGAGCGCACGGACCATTGTCTACAAGGGAATGATGCTGGTGAGCCAGCTTCGTTCCTTTTATGATGACCTGCAGGACGTGCGCTATACGAGCCGGATGGCTATGGTGCACTCCCGGTTCTCAACGAACACGTTCCCGAGCTGGAGCAAGGCGCATCCCCAACGGATGCTGCTGCATAACGGCGAAATCAACACGATCCGCGGCAACCATGACCGCATGAAGGCCCGCGATGAAACCATGCGTTCCGCCGTGATGGGCGGGGAAATGCGCCGGGTGCTTCCGGTGGTTTCGGACGACGGAAGCGACAGCCAGATGCTGGATAATACCCTGGAATTCCTGGCAATGAACGGCTTCCCGCTTCCCCTGGCGGGCATGATCCTGCTGCCGGAACCCTGGCAGGGCCAGCGGGAGG
>JAFRTK010000024.1 GCA_017427165.1 Clostridia bacterium | reverse complement strand
AGGGCTTCCTTGGCGGTGGCGGTGTCCTTGCTGGCGCGGATGATGGCCACGATTTCATCAATGTGGTCCAGCGCCTTCAGCAGGCCTTCCAGGATATGAGCCCGGCTCTGCGCTTTGTTCAGTTCAAACTGGGTCCGCCGGGTCACCACGTCCTTCTGGTGCTCCAGGTAGTAGTAGATCATCTCCCGCAGGTTCAGCACCTGGGGCTTGCCGTTCACCAGGGCCAGCATGTTGGCGCCGAAGTTCTCCTGCATGGGAGTATGCTTGTACAGCATGTTCAGCACCACCTGGGGCTGGACGTCCCGTTTCAGTTCAATCACAATCCGCATGCCCTGCCGGTCGTTGGATTCATCGCGGATATCACTGATGCCCTCGATCTTCTTCTCGTGCACCAGGTCGGCAATCTTCTTCACCAGCACCGATTTGTTCACCTGGTAGGGAATTTCGGTCACGATGATCCGGCTGCGGCCGCTGCCCATGTCTTCCACGTTGGTGCGTGCCCGCATGGTGATCCGGCCGTGGCCGGTCTGGTAGGCTTCCCGGATGCCGGTCCGCCCGATGATCAGGCCGCCGGTCGGGAAATCCGGTCCCTTGATGTGCTGCATCAGGTCTTCCACCGTGCAGTCCGGATTGTCGATCATGCAGATCACGCCGTTGATGACTTCCGTCAGGTTGTGCGGCGGGATGTTGGTGGCCATGCCGACGGCAATGCCGTTGGAGCCGTTCACCAGCAGGTTCGGGAAACGCGCCGGCAGCACGGAGGGCTGCTGCAGCGTTTCATCGAAGTTGGGATAGAAGTCGACGGTATCCTTGTCGATTCCGTCCAGCAGGAACATCGTCAGCTTCTGCAGCCGTGCTTCGGTATAACGCATCGCGGCGGCGCCGTCGCCGTCCACGCTGCCGAAGTTGCCCTGGCCTTCCACCAGCGGATAGCGGATATTGAAGGGCTGGGCCATACGCACCATCGCGTCGTACACGGAGGAGTCGCCGTGCGGGTGGAATTTACCAAGCACGTCGCCAACCACACGGGCGCTCTTGCGGGTGGGTTTGTCCGGCGTCATGCCCAGTTCCTCGGACATGTCGTACAGGATTCTCCGGTGAACCGGCTTCAGGCCGTCCCGGACGTCCGGGAGGGCACGGTCCACGATAACGGCCATGGCATAGGAGATGAAGCTTTTTTTCATCTCCTGTTCCAGATTTACGGGTATCAGCTTATCCTGAATCATCTTCTTATCCTCATCACACATCAAGATCTTTTACAAGGTCGCTGTTTTCCTGGATGAACTGCTTCCGCGGTTCCACGTCGTCCCCCATCAGCAGTGTGAACAGCCGGTCCGCTTCCATGGCGTCGTCCGGGGTGATCTGCATCATCATGCGGGTCTCCGGATTCATGGTCGTATCCCACAGCTGCTGGGCGCTCATTTCACCCAGACCTTTGTAGCGCTGGATTTCCGGCTTCGGTTCCCGGCCGATCTCATCCAGCACCCGGTTCAGTTCATCGTCATCGTAGACATACCGTTCCGTCTTGCCCTTGGTGACCTTGTACAGGGGCGGCATCGCGGCGTAAACATATCCCTTTTCAACCAGCGGCCGCATGAAGCGGTAGAAGAATGTCAGCAGCAGGATCCGGATGTGAGCGCCGTCCACATCAGCATCTGTCATGCAGACGATGCGGTGATACCGCAGCTTGCTCTCGTCAAACTGGTCGCCGAATCCGCATCCGAACGCCGTGATCATCGCGCGGATTTCCGCGTTTTCCAGTGCCCGGTCCAGCCGCACCTTTTCCACGTTCAGGATCTTGCCGCGCAGGGGCAGGATCGCCTGGGTCTTGCTGTCGCGTCCGCCCTTGGCGCTTCCGCCTGCGGAGTCACCCTCCACCATAAAGATTTCGCACTTGCTGGGATCCCGTTCCGAACAGTCTGCCAGTTTTCCGGGCAAAGAGGCACTTTCCAGCACGGTCTTGCGCCGGGTGGCCTCCCGTGCCTTCCGGGCCGCTTCACGCGCCCTCTGGGCGTCTACGCAGCGGCTGACGATAGCTTTCGCCACGGTGGGGTTTTCTTCCAGGTAGGTGCTCAGCTCTTCGCTGACCAGGCTGTCCACCACGCCGCGGACCTGGCCGGAGCCGAGCTTGGACTTGGTCTGGCTTTCAAACTGCGGATCCTCCATCTTGATGGAGATGATCGCCGTCAGGCTTTCCCGCACGTCCTCGCCCTTCAGGTTCGGCTCGCTGTCCTTCAGGATTTTATACCGCCGGCCGTAATCATTGATGGCCCGCGTCACCGCCGTATTGAAACCAGCCAGGTGGGTGCCGCCGTCCGGCGTGGCGATATTGTTGGCGAAGGAGTACACATTCTCGGCATAACTGTCGTTGTACTGCATCGCCATTTCCACGAGGATGCCGTCCTTCACGCCTTCCGTGTAGATCGGTTCCGGGAACAGCACCTGCTTGTGCTGGTTCAGGAACTTCACGAACTCGCGCAGGCCGCCCTCGAAGCAGAAGTCATGCTCCTTCGGGGTCTCACCGCGTTCGTCCCGGAATACGATGCGCACGCCCTTGTTCAGGAACGCCATCTCCCGCAGGCGGTTCCGCAGGGTTTCATACTCGTACTGGACGCCCACCTCGAAGATGCCTTCGGGATTTTCATCGCTTTTGATATCCGGCCAGAACTGGATGGTCGTCCCGGTCCGTTCGGTGGTGCCGATCACCCGCAGGTCGTACAGGTACTTTCCGCGCTCGTACTCCTGCTCGTAGATCTGCCCGTTCTGGTATACCGTCACCTTGAAATGCCGGCTCAGCGCGTTCACCACAGAAGCGCCCACGCCGTGCAGGCCGCCGGATACCTTGTATCCCCCGCCGCCGAATTTGCCGCCGGCATGCAGCACCGTCAGGCACACTTCAACGGCCGGTCGTCCCATTTTCGGGTGTAAGCCCACCGGGAAGCCGCGCCCGTCGTCCATAACGGTCACGCTGCCGTCCTGGTTGATCGTCACATTAATCTGCTTGCAGTAGCCCGCCAGCGCCTCGTCCACGGAATTGTCCACGATCTCATACACCAGGTGGTGAAGGCCGCGCGCGTCCGTGGAGCCGATGTACATACCCGGGCGTTTCCGGACCGCTTCAAGTCCTTCCAGCACCTGGATCTGTTCCTCGCCGTACTCCTGCGTAACCGCTGTAATTTCTTCCGGATTCAGTTCCAATTCCTCTGCCATGCTGCACCTCATTATCTGCTCTCAGGTCTTCCCGGAAAAGTGCGCCGGAAACGGCGTTTTTTCCGTCTCTTGCGGAAGCCGCTCAACCCTTGAAAAATCAAGCGTTCCGAATCAATTTATTATACCACTTTTTCGTACAGATTGGAAGCATTTTTTCAAAATTTTCCTTCCTATATTTATGTACAGTCAATGCCGGACAACAGAAAAAGCCGCCCGGAACCGGGCGGCCTGTGCGGACGGTACTCGTCCGCGGAAGTCCGGGGCTTCCGCCTGCGCGGATGCCCTTTATTTCGTTTTGAAGCCGAAGTAATTCTTCGCGTTTTCGTAGCTGATGCCGCGGACAATCTCCTTCAGCGTGTCATAATCCTCGGGATAGAATCCTTCCTCCACCCATTCGCCGAAAACGCGGCACAGGATGCGCCGGAAGTATTCATGCCGGGGATAGCTCAGGAAAGAGCGGCTGTCGGTCAGCATACCCACAAAGCCGGCCAGGTAGCCGAGGTTGCCGAGGGACTTCAGCTGTTCCGTCATTCCGTCGAAATGGTCATTGAACCACCAGGCGGAGCCGTGCTGGATCCGTCCCACCGCGGTATCGTTCTGGAAGCATCCGATAATCGTGTCGATCGCCGCGTTGTCGTTGGTGTTCAGGCTGTACAGGATCGTTTTCGGCAGTTTTCCGGCATCCTCCAGTGCTCCGAGGAACGCGGCAGTCTGGGTGGAAGGTGCGGTGTTGTCCACACAGTCAAAGCCCGTATCCGGGCCCATCTTCCGGAATGTCACCGGGTTGTTGTCCCGGCGGCAGCCGTAGTGCAGCTGGCTTACCCAGTTCCGGTCGAAATACTCGCCGGACAGGAACATCATGCATGCGGTCTTGAATTCGGCTTCCGTCTGCGCATCCGGCAGCTTTCCGGCCATGCGGGCGGCAAAGATCTCCTCCACCCGTTCCTCCGCCGCCGGGGCATACATGACATAGTTCAGTCCGTGGTCGCTCAGCTTGCAGCCGTGCGCCGCAAAATGATCCAGCCGGATATGCAGGGCCTTTTTCAGGTCGGCAAAGGTGCGGATTTCGATGCCCGCGGCTTTGCCCAGCCGGGCGATATAATCCGTCCAGGTTTCCTTTTCCAGGTTCATCGCCTTGTCCGGGCGCCATGCCGGCAGCACCGTCACCGGGAAGGAATCGTCCGCTGCCAGCTTCTCATGGTATTCCAGGCTGTCCACCGGGTCATCCGTCGTGCAGATCACCGCAACGTTGCTCATGCGGATCAGTCCGCGGGCGGAATATCCTTCGCTCCGCAGCTTCGCGTTCGCGATTTCCCATACTTCAGGCGCGGTCTTCTCGTTCAGGATGCCTTCGTACCCGAAGAACCGGCGCAGTTCCAGGTGGCTCCAGTGGTACAGCGGGTTGCCGACCGCCCGGCCCAGCACGGTGGCGTATTTCAGGAATTTCTCATAGTCCGGGGCATCTCCGGTGATGTACTTTTCGGGCACACCCGCGGAGCGCATCAGGCGCCACTTGTAGTGGTCACCCCCGAGCCAAACCTGGGTGATATTGTCATACCGGATGTCCTCCCAGATTTCCTTCGGGCTCAGGTGGCAGTGATAGTCAATGATCGGGCACGCTTCCGCCGCCTCATGGAACAGCTTTTTCGCGGCTTCCGTATTCAGCAGGAAATCCTTGGTCAGAAAATCTTTCATGGTTCCTTCCTTCCGCCGCCCGGTTCTGCCGGGCAGCCTGAAAATATGATTGCGCGCGGTGGATCCGGATTACCGTTTCACCCGGGCGCTGCCGTTCTTGATGATGGATTCCACTTCTTCCTTGCTGGCCATGCTGGTATCGCCGGGGGTGGTCATCGCCAGCGCGCCGTGGGCGGCGCCGTAATTGACCGCCTGTTCCGGATCGCCGGTCGTCATCAGGCCGTAGATCAGTCCGGAGGCAAAGGAGTCGCCGCCGCCGACGCGGTCCAGGATCTCCAGGTTGTCAAATTCCTTGGACATGTAGACCTTTCCGTCCGCCCAGCAGATTGCTTTCCAGTCGTTCACGGTCGCGGTTTTCACCGTGCGCAGCGTGGTGGCGATCGCCTTGAAGTTGGGATACTGCTTCGCCGCTTCCGCGATCATCTTGTAGTATCCGTCCAGGTTCAGTTCCTTCAGGTTTTCGTCATTGCCTTCCACCTGCAGTCCCAGGCACGCGGTAAAGTCCTCTTCGTTGCCGATCATCACGTCCACATACTTCGCGACTTCCCGGTTCACTTCCCGGGCCTTTTCCAGGCCGCCGATGGCGGACCACATGGAAGGCCGGTAGTTCAGGTCGTAGGAAACCAGCGTCCCGTATTTCTTCGCGGTCTTGCAGGCGGCAATCACGGTTTCGCAGCTCTGCTCGCTCAGCGCGGCATAGATGCCGCCCGTATGCAGCCAGCGGACGCCCAGCTTGCCGAAGATATAATCAAAATCAAAGTCTTCGGGCGTTGCCTTGGAAATGGCGGTATTGGCCCGGTCAGAGCAGCCCACGGCGCCCCGGATGCCGAATCCGCGTTCCGTAAAGTTCAGGCCGTTCCGGCAGATGCGGCCGATGCCGTCCGTCTTTTTCCAGCAGATCAGGCTCGTGTCCACGCCGCCCTGCTCGATCAGGTCCTTCAGCAGTTTGCCGACTTCGTTGTCCGCGAACGCGGTCATCACGCCGGTCTTCAGGCCGAAGCATTTGTGCAGGCCGCGGACCACATTGTATTCACCGCCGCCTTCCCAGGCTTTGAATTCCCGCGCAGTGCGGATCCGGCCCTCGCCGGGATCCAGGCGCAGCATGATTTCGCCCAGGGATACAGCGTCATAACGGCATTCTTCAGCAGGTCTCAGATTCAGATTCATTTTCCCTTACCCCCTGATTTCTTTTACGATGCCGGCGGCTTCCCGCACCAGCGTCTCAATTTCGTCGAACTTGCCTTCCTTCACCAGGGAACCGGCCACCATCCAGCTGCCGCCGCAGGCGACAATCCGGTTGTATGCCAGGTAATCCCGCACGTTGGCCGCGCTGATTCCGCCGGTCGGCATAAAGTTCACGCCCACATACGGAGCCGCCAGCGCCTTGATCATCTTCAGGCCGCCGGAGGGCTCTGCCGGGAAGAATTTCAGCACGTCCAGGTCAAACTGCAGCGCGGCTTCGATTTCCGTGGGGGTGCATACGCCGGGCGTCATCGGGATGCCCTTTTTCAGCACATGCTCCGTCACTTTGGGATTGAATCCCGGGCTGACGATAAACTTCGCGCCGGCGTCGATGGCCCGGTCCGCCTGTTCACAGGTCAGCACGGTCCCCGCGCCGATAATCATGTCCGGAAACGCTTTCGCCATCTGCCGGATGGATTCCTCCGCCGCCGCGGTCCGGAAAGTCACTTCCGCGCAGGGCAGTCCGCCTTTCACCAGGCGCTCTGCCAGGGGCAGCGCGTCTTCCGCCCGGTCCAGTACCACCACCGGTACAATACCCAGCTTCTGCAGTTGCTTCATCATTTCAGTCATCCTGGTTTCCTCCCGTATCTTTTCATATTCAGTTTCTTACAGGGTAACACCCTTTTTGAATATTGCCAGGTCATGGAATCCGTTCCGCTCGTTCCGTGTCGGTTCGCCGGATGCGGTTTCCAGCACCTTTTCCAGCAGTTCGCTTCCCAGTTCATCCAGCGTCATTCCGTCCAGCAGCCTTCCGGCGTCAAAATCAATCCAGCCGCTCTTTCTCCGGGCCAGCGGCGTATTCGATGAGATCTTGATGGTCGGCACCGGGCATCCGAACGGCGTTCCGCGCCCGGTGGAGAACAGGATGATCTGCGCGCCGGATACCGCCAGCGCCGTGGACGCCACCAGGTCGTTTCCGGGGGCGGACAGCAGGTTCAGTCCCTGGGCCGTAACCGGTTCCCCGTAGGCGAGCACACCCTTCACCGGGGAGGATCCGCTCTTCTGGGTGCAGCCCAGCGCCTTGTCCTCCAGCGTGGTGATTCCGCCGGCCTTGTTGCCCGGCGACGGGTTCTCGTAAACCGGCATGTGGTATGACTCAAAGTAGCCTTTGAAGTCGTTGATCAGCCGTACGGTCTTCCCGAACAGCTCCTCGTTCTCGCAGCGGTCCATCAGGATGGTTTCCGCGCCGAACATTTCCGGCACTTCCGTCAGGATGGTGCTCCCGCCCATTCCGGTCAGCAGGTCGCTGAATACGCCGATGGTCGGATTGGCGGTAATTCCGCTCAGCCCGTCCGATCCGCCGCACTTGAGGCCGACCACCAGCTGGTCGGCGCTGCATTCCGTACGCCGGTCCTGCTGCATCCGTTCCGCCAGCTCCGCCAGCAGGCGCATGCCTTCTGCCAGTTCATCCTCGGTCTCCTGGCATACGAGGAACCGCACGCGGCTCTCGTCATAATCGCCCATCAGCGGCCGGATCTGTTCAATCCCGCTGTTTTCGCATCCGAGGCCCAGCAGCAGCACGCCGCCGGCGTTCGGATGGGTGGCCAGCGCAGCCAGCACTTTCCGGGTATTGTCCTGGTCATCCCCCAGCTGGCTGCAGCCGTAGGGATGCGGGAACGCGTAAATGCCCTCCACCGGTCCGCCCGCCAGGGACTGCGCGCGCTGCACCAGCGCTTTGGCCACGTCGTTCACGCAGCCGACCGTCGGGATGATCCACAGCTCATTCCGGATACCCGGGCGGCCGTTTTTCCGGGGATAGGCCTGGAATACGGCAGCTTCCCGCCGCTGTACCGCGGGATGGGACGGATGCCATGCATATTCCTTTTCGCCGCTCAGCAGGGTGCGCAGGTTATGGGTGTGCACATGCTGCCCCCTGGCAATGTCCTGTGTCGCCTCTCCGATCGGGAATCCGTACTTGATCACCGCTTCCCCCGCCCGGATATCCCGCAGCGCGGTCTTGTGACCCATGGGCAGGTCATCCAGCAGAGTCACCTCGGTGTCCCCGCAGGAAACGGTTTCCCCGGCCTTCAGCGGCTTCAGCGCCACCGCGACCATATCCCTTTCGGTAATGCGTACCAGTTCGTTCATCCTGTCTCCCTCTTCCGTCACAGGCAGCTGCGGAAAGCCGCCAGCGCGCCTTCCCTGCGGATCAGGCCCAGCTGTTCCGCAACGCAGCTTTCCAGTCCGGCCACTTCGGTCAGGTCCCGTCCCCACATTTCCGTATTCGTCAGCACGGCATGAGTCAGTTCCTCTGCGGTATCATTCCGGTGGGCCCAGTAGAACTCCAGCACCGGCCGGTCATCGCTGACCGTGTACTCGTTGCCCTTCGGCCGGCGGCATACCAGGCCTTTTTCGTTCAGCTCCCGGATATCATTGGAATAGAACGCGATATAGGCGGCCAGGCTCGTCGTCAGGCAGGCCGGCAGTTTGCCCTTTTCATCGATGTATTCCAGGAAGGACGGCATATTGCGTGCCCGCCACTTCGAGGTGGAATTCAGGCTGATGCTCATCAGCTCATGATTCACAAACGGGTTGTTGAAGCGGTCCTGCACCGCCGCGGCAAATTCATCCAGGTCCTTTTTGTCCAGCGGCAGGGTCGGAATCACTTCTTCATTCAGCATTTTGTTCATGAATCCGCGTACGGTGTCATCATGCATGCAGTCCCGCACAATATCGAATCCCGCCAGGTAGGCGCCCAGCACAAAGCCGGTATGTGCGCCGTTCAGGATCCGCACCTTCCGCTTCTTGTAGGGGGTCACATCCGGCACAACGATCACGGGAACACCGGCCTTCTTGAACGGCAGGCGGTCTTCCAGTCCGTCCGGTCCTTCGATGACCCAGATGCCGAACACCTCGCCCACGTCCGTCAGCGGATCGTCATATCCGTTGGTTTCCGCCAGCGCGGCCACTTCCTTCGGATCGCGGATCCGTCCGGGAACAATCCGGTCCACCAGGGTGGAGCAGAAGATGTTCTCCCCGTTCACCCAGCGGACAAATTCCGCTTCCAGCTTCCAGTCCTCCGCGTACTGGTTCACGCACTTCAGCAGTTCCTTGCCGTTGTTGTCAATCAGCTCGCAGCTCAGCACAGTCACGCCCGGCCTTCCGGCGCGGTACCGTTCATACAGCACGCGGGTCAGCTTCGCCGGGAAGCTTATCGGCGGTTCCTGGTCAAACCGGCTCTCGTTTTCGTGCACAATACCGGCTTCGGTGGTATTGCTCACGATGATTTCCAGGTCGGCGCTCCGGGCCAGCTCCAGTACCTTGTCCCATTCCCCGTAGGGATTCACGCACCGGCTCACGCAGCTGATGACGCGCTTGTCATCCACCTTCCGGCCGTTCTCGCTGCCCCGCAGGTACAGGGTGTACAGGCCCTCCTGCTGGT
>JAFRTK010000144.1 GCA_017427165.1 Clostridia bacterium | reverse complement strand
GAACTGAAACCGTCACGGCCGTTACCTCCTTTCATCATGTAGATTTGGGATCTGGAAAATGTCTTCTGTTTTTTGCCTCGTTCTGATATCCAAAGCATAGCAAGCATGTCAAAAAATGACAAGTAAAAACATCTGATATCGGCACCAATTTTATGATATTTGTCCATTTTTAAACCAGATTATACATTTTTTAGCGTCTTTTTTTATGATTTGCACACCATTTTCCTGATATCGCCTTTACACGGGAAGGCGGATACTATATGATGAAATCAATCAGAAAACGCTTGCGGAAAGGCGGTCATACCCATGCCGGGATATCAGCATTTCGATCCATGGAATATGGCGAAGCTGGCGCACCATTACCTCACCAGCATGGTCGATGAAAAAAACGGATACCTGCCCTACTGGCTGATCCTGCCGAACCAGAAACCGGCGGAAGCGGCCCATTGCCGTGTGGACGACGCGGAGCTGGTCGGCTCCTGGTACGAGGGGCTGGACAGCGCGATGCAGGTGCTGGGCACAGATGAGGGAAAGGAAGTGCTGGCCGGGTTTGAGGCTTTTCTTCGCGACAGCTGGGGCCCCAAAGGCCTGCGCTATCACCGGCCTTATCCCTGGACCCACACCATGCACGCCTCCTTTCACGAGATGGGCTATATTCTCCCGGCCCTGAACCGTATCCTCCGCAAAAACCCCGGGGACCCGGAGATGGAAGCCCGGATCTCAGGCCTGATTCACGGGATGCGGTCCCTGGTCATCGAACGCAAAGTACGTACCTTCTGGTCCGGGGATTCTCCGGAGGAGAAGCCGATTTATGAATTTCCCAACGATGTGTACCTGCTCGACGGAGGGTTTGACCTCACCCGCCACACCGGGCGCGGCGAGCAGCCCATCCGCAACGGTGTGGTGATCCCCGCCCTCATGACCCGGGCGCTGGAATGGAAAGACGAAGCCGCGCTGGACCTGGCGCAGGGGCTGGCCAACCAGCTGCTCGGCCCGTCCCGGTATTTCAGCTGGCAGTATGCGTTCTTCGGTCACGTCCATTCCGCCGTCTGGGTGGCCTCCGGTCTCGCGGACCTGACGGAGGCCGCCGGCGATCCCGGATACCTGGCCGCCGCGAAAGGTATCTACGATTATGTGCGTTCCCTGTCGTCCTCCTTCGGCTGGGTGCCGGAATACGCCCAGTGGCATCCTATGTCGGAGGAACACTGTGAAACCTGCTGCATCAAGGACATGCTCGTCATGGCGGATAAGCTGGTCCGCCATGGTTATCCGGAATACTGGCAGGATATGGTGCTGTTCTCCCGCAATCAGCTGGTTGAAAACCAGGTCACCAGTGCCTCCTATGTCGTGGAGGACAACAGCCGCCCCGACACGGAAAGCACCACCTGGCATGATATCGGCAGCCGGATGATCGGCGGGTTTACCGGCGGTTCCCTGCCCAACAGCATTTCCCTGTCCAAATTCCGCTCCATCGCGGGCTGCTGCGCGGGCACCGCGCCGGTCGCGATTCAGCTGGTATGGGACCGGGCGGTTACGGAAGAAGGCGGCGCTTTTGTGGTGAATATCCCGATGGACCGGGAAACCTCCGCCTGGCGGCTTGAAAGCGATTATCCCGACCGGGGTGAAATGCGCCTGACGTTGAAAGACGGCGGCCGTGCCGCCTTCCGGCGGTATCCCTTTATGGGAAATCAGCCGGAATGTGCGGTGAATGGAAATCCCGTTCCCCTCCGGGAGGAGAACGGCCTGATCCTGTCCCCCGAGCTTTTCCCCGGCGATACCTTTACCCTGCGTCATCCCCTGCACACCGTGCGGAAAAAGGAAACCGCCGCCGGCCGGGAATACACCGTATTCTGGCGCGGCCCGGACGTCGTGGACATCACTCCCCACGGAGAGCACCTGCGCCTGTACCAGCGGGACCTGCGCAAAGAAAAGGTGCTGCCCAGTCCAGATGACGTGATCTACACCGGCGCGGCCAATTACGGCCCCACCCAGCAGAAGCGGTAAAAGATTTGTCTGTGACTGAAAATATGGAAAGCCGGACCGTTACCGGTCCGGCCTGAATCAAAATCTGAAGAACAGGAGACGAATACCATGCGCTGGATTTCTCCCTATTATGAAGACGGCACCTGGCTGCGGGGAAACTTCCATACCCATACCACCGTATCGGACGGCGGCCATACCCTGGAGGATACGGCGGATCATTACTTCCGTTTCTGCCGCTACAAGGCATCTCCCTGGATGCAGTATCGCTTCCTGGCGATCACCGATCACACCACTTCCGGGAAAAAGGAGATGTACCGGCCCATCGAAGGCACCGATCCGGATAACGGCCGGTGCATCCTGATCGAGGGCCGTGAGGATTCCTACGGCCACCACATCCTGGGCATCGGCTGCCGTATGACCTTCCAGGAGGATATCATTCAGAAAGATTCGGAGGATTACACCCTGGAGGATTACCAGCGCGTGATCGATGAAATCGTGAAGGACGGCGGTATCGCGATCCTCGCCCATCCCCACTGGCGTTTCAGTGATTACTTCTCCGGCGATATGGCCCAAAGGCTGGAAAACTACACCGCCATTGAAATCATCAACGGCGATCTTTTTACCGGCCCGGGACACCTGGCCACCGATGTATGGGATGCCGCCCTCACCGCGGGCAAACGCGTGTGGTGCACCGGCAACGATGATTTCCACAGCATCCGGGATATGCACAATGCCTGGAACATGGTGCAGGTAAAGGAAGAAACGAAGGAAGGCATCCTGGACGCGCTGCGCCACGGCAGCCTCTACGCTTCCAACGGTGCCTGCTTTGAACGCCTGTATACCGACGGCGAATGGATCGTGGCCGAATGCCACCATGATTCGATTTTTGACCTGCCGGAAAAGACCTTCCGTTTCATCGGCCAGGGCGGCCAGCTCCGCCAGCTGCAGACCGGCAAGGGAAAAACCGCCGCCTATAAATTCCAGGGCGATGAGCAGTATATCCGTGTGGAGATGTGCCTCAGCTGGGGCATGGCCGCGTTCTCCCAGCCGTTCTTCCCGGAAAAATAACCGGCCGGAATTACAGGTCGTTCACCGCTTTTTCCACGAACTCGCTGAAGATGGAATTGGCCCAGGCAAACCACGGGCGGGTGTACTGTGCGGGATCATCCTTGTAAACGCCCTCGTGCATCAGCAGGGTACCTGCGTCCATATTCTCCAGCATCCGGGCAATCTCCCGGATCTCTTCCGCGTCCGTCGATGTCAGTCCCTGGATACACAGGGAAATGGGCCAGATATAATCCGGCGGGGTGTGGGGGCTTCCGATTCCCCGCCCGCAGGTCCCTGAGAAATAATACGGATTTGCCAGGCTGAGCAGCATGCGGCGGGTCGCCCGGTATGCCGGATCCTCCGCATCCACGCATCCCAGGTACGGCAGGCTGAGCAGGCTGGGTACGTTGGCGTCATCCATCAGGTTGAACTGCCCCATGCCGTCTGTTTCATAGGCATACACCGTGCCGAATTCAGGATGTTCTGTCACTGCGTATTTCCGCAGTCCTTCCCGGATCTGTTCCCGGAGAGCGCGGATCCGCCCGATCATGTTTTCTTCCGGCAGCAGGACTTCAAAGATTTCTTCCATCTGCTCCAGTGATTTGGCAGCGAAGAAATTGGCCGGGATCAGATAACCGTATTGGCAGGCATCATCGCTGGGGCGGAATCCGCTCCAGGTCATGCCGGTATAGCCAACCGGAGCGCCCTGGCCGTCATGGGACAGCGTGTCGGAAGCCCGGCGGCAGACCCGGCGGAAATAGTACGGGGATTGCTCCGCGTGGCGCTGTTCTGTTCCCCAGGTGGAAAGGATCTGCTTCGCGGCCTGCAGGAAGGAATCGCCGCACCAGGCGGCGGATCCGGTTGTCTTCCAGAAATGGTAAGCCAGGCGGATCGGATAGCACAGGGAATCCACTTCGTATTTGCGTTCCCAGATCCACGGCCGGGCCTCCTCCGTCCAGCTGGTGTCATCCAGGTGGGTCCGGCGGTCATTGGCCTCCCGGTTGAACGCGTTGGCATACGGATCCAGGATAATGTAGCGGAACTGCCGTTCCAGCAGTCCCAGGATTGCCTCGGAAACCTCCCGGTATTTCCCGGCATGGGGTACATAATGGTATACCTGGGCGGAGGAATCCCGGAGCCACATGGCGGGAATATCTCCCGTCACCAGGAACACTGTGCCGTCCGACCGCTGCAGGGTGGTATCCCAGGTGCTGCGAAAACAGGCGCGATACATCTGCGCCAGTTTGTTCCGTCCAAGGGCTGTCAGCCGGTCAAAAACAGGCTGTATCGCTTCCTCCAGCCAATCCATGATGCTGTCCTCCGTTTTTTCTTTTACCTTACCAGATTGCTCCGCGCTTTTCCAGATGATTTCCGAAAATTGGTATCCCGATCACAAAAATGGTCCCGTGAAGGAAGGAAATAAACATGAAATTCGTCACGTTCAATCTGCGCGTTGACCGCCCGCAGGATGGAGAAAACAATTTTGTTTACCGCCAGCCCCTGATCGTGCGGACCATCGGCCGGGAAAAGCCGGACGTCGTCTGTTTCCAGGAAGTGGAACCGCATATGTCCGCATGGCTGAAAAGGAGCTTCCCGGATTATTACGCGGTCGGCTGCGGCCGCAGCGAAAAACTGGACGGTGAGCAGATGACGGTCATGTTCCGGAAGGATGATTACCAGTTGCTGGAAATGCGCACCTTCTGGCTGTCCGAAACCCCGCTGGTGCCCGGCAGCCGTTACCCCGGCCAGAGCTCCTGCCCCCGTTGCTGCACGGACGCGGTGCTGATGGAGGAGGCAAGCGGGCAGGTGTTCCGTGTACTCAACACCCACCTGGATCACCGGGGAAAGGAAGCCCGGGAACGCGGCCTTGTCCAGATCCTGCGCCACGTGGAAGAAACGGAATCATTCCCCGGCGTTCCCTTCATCCTGGCCGGAGATTTTAACGCTGAGCCGGACAGTGAGGAAATGCAGGGCCTGGAAAAGCATCCCGGCCTCACGGATGTAACCCGTTCCGTCGGTATCACGTTTCACAATTACGGAAGAAACATTCCCGCCGATCCGCCCTGCCAGATCGATTATATCGTGCTGGGCAGCGGTTTATGCTGCAGCAGTGTCTGCAAATGGACAGATCAGGAAAATGGTGTTTACCTGTCCGACCATTACCCGGTCTGTGCGGAAATCAGCTTCTGCCGGGCATGATCGAAAAATCGGAGAAGAATGTGAAACGCCATGAAACGCTATACGAAAAATGAGCTTTGTTTGCTGATCGCATGCTTTGCGGCGTATACATCGGCTTATATCTCACGCTGTAATCTTTCACCGTCCCTGAATGCAATCGCTGAAACATTCGGCATCAGTGCCGCGCAGGCGGGACTGATCCCCACATGCTTTGCCATCCCCTACGCCGCCGGGCAGATCATTTCCGGCCTGCTGGCAGACCGGTATCCCGCGCCGCGCCTGATGCTGATCGGCCTGCTGGGTTCATCGCTGGTCAACATGGTTTTTTCTGTTTCCACGTCCTTCCCGCTGCTGGCGGCGCTCTGGTTTGTCAACGGACTGCTTCAGTCCATGATCTGGACGCCCGTCATGCGGATTATCGTCTCCCAGTTTCGGGAGACCGTGCGGGATCACGCGGCATTTTTCATGTCGCTGACCCTGATTCTGGGCTATCTCCTGGCATGGGCGCTTTCCGGCCTGCTCACCAGCCTGCTCAGCTGGCGCGCGGCATTCCTGGTTTCCGGCCTGGTCACGGCAGGAATCGCCGTACCGTCCATTCTGGTCATCCGGAATACTTCCGCCGATATCCAGGCGCAGAACAAAGAGCAGCCGCAGGAGCGCGCCCCGGTCTGGAAACTGCTGCTGGGTACCAACCTGGTCCTGCTGCTGGTCTGCTGTGTTGCCGAAGGGTATGTGCGGGACAGCATTGCCTATTGGGCGGCCAAACTGCTCATGGATACGCAGGGCATTGACCTGAACAGCGCGGTCGGAATCATCCTGATCATCCCCTGCGTCAATTTCCTGGGCATCCAGATGGGCCGGGCCGCATATAAACGGACGGGGAACCTGTTCCTTTCCTCGGGCATCCTGTTCGCCGTATGCACAGTGCTGAGCCTGGTGCTTGGGCCTGTCTCGGGACAGAGCTTTGCCGGCTGCGTCGTTGTGCTGGTGCTGGTTTCCGCCATGGCTTACGGGCTGAATCCGCTGCTGACAAACCTGATGCCCCTGATGTACTCCCATCTGAACCGCGTGGCATTGGCTGCCGGCCTGCTGGATGCAATGGTCTATGTCGGCAGCGCGTTCTCCGGCGTCTTCGCCGGATACCTGAGTGACCGCTTTGGCTGGGACGGTGTGTTCTTCTCCTGGGCAGTGGTCAGTCTGATCGGTACATTGCTGCTGGAAATTGCCCGCCGGATGGCTAAGCGCGGTACGGAACACACGTAAAGAGGGTGTTGGCTTCTGCCGGGCATGATGCGCAATGCGCGCCCGGAAAAACAGTGCGGCTGTCCGCGCTGGTCTTTTTACAGGCCGGTGCGGACAGCCGCGTTTTTCCTTAATGTTACCGGATGATATAGGCGTCCACGATCTCGCCGACGTACATGGTATGGAAGTCCCGGTTGGCCATCGGGTAATCGCCCTCCACGTCCTGCGGGTACATCCTTTCCAGGATATCCTTCGGGATTTTTTCCAGGTCCTGGTCCTGGGAATACAGGATCCGGCACTCAATCGTCAGGGGATACTGCTTG
>JAFRTK010000143.1 GCA_017427165.1 Clostridia bacterium | reverse complement strand
TTTGTGGAGCATAGGAGATTCGAACTCCTGACCCCAACACTGCCAGTGTTGTGCGCTACCAACTGCGCTAATGCCCCGAACAGCGGATATATTATCATATCCGTTGCAGTTTGTAAAGCGGTTTTTTCGGTTTTTTTCGTCCAGCTTTGGTTATGCCGGGAATTCATCCCGGAAAACCTTTACCAGCAGGAGCCTGCCTTCCCGCAGGGAAATGCGGGCGGTTTGCCCAGGCAGTACCTCGTTGCTCACGCCGTACTGGAATTCCCCGGTGATCGTTCCGTCCTCCAGGGGATATTTCGCGCCGGCAATCCGGATACCCTTTGCCGGGCCGCCGACGGCCAGGAGGGAGAAGTACGCGCAGTCATCGCTGATTTCCGTTTCCTTCCGGGAGACGATGCACATCTCGGACCAGTCATCCACGATGCGGGCGGTTTTTCCCGCCGCGTCCAGGTACTGCAGGATGGAGAGGTTGGCCAGCGTGTGGTCCAGGCGCTCCCCGATGACACCGGTCAGCAGGAAGTCGTCATATCCCCGCCGCACCGCTTCCTTCACCGCAAAGAAGGTATCCGTATCGTCCTTCTCGCGGGGCAGCACGATGGTTTCCACGTCCATGTCCGGCCTTTCATGGCTGTCAAAGTCCCCGACGACCAGGCCCGGCTTCACCTGCAGGAACGGCAGATGCCGCAGCCCGCAGTCGCAGAATATGCCGAAATCATCCTCCCGCAGGAAACGGTTAATCCGGTCGTACCGGGTGATCCCGGCGCCGCCGACGATCACGCATCGCTTCATGGCAGGTTTCCTCCCCTTTTCGTCAGGCCCGCAGGATTTCCCGGATTTCCTGTTTGCACTTCAGGAATTCCGGCTTCAGGTCAAAGTCCTTCCGGTCGTCCCGGTTCGCAGGCACCCGGATCTCATGCCGGATCTCCCCGGGCGTTCCCGTCAGCAGGTAAATCCGGTCGGACAGCATGATGGCTTCATCCACGTCATGGGTAATCAGCAGGGTGGACAGCCCGATCTTCCGGGCAACCTCCAGGTACCACCGGTGCATCTGGCCTTTGGTGATCATGTCCAGCGCCGAAAACGGCTCATCCAGCAGCACCACCCCGTGCGAGGCCAGGTACGTCCGCAGCAGGGCGGCCCGCTGGCGCATGCCACCGGACAGCTGCGCGGGGTACATCTTCTCCGTACCCGCCAGCCCGAACTGTTCAAAATAAACATTCGCCTGTTTTGCGGCTTCTTCCTTCTTCATCCCGCGGATCACCAGCGGCAGCGTCACATTGTCCATCACGCGCTTGTGCTCCAGCAGCAGGTCCTTCTGCAGCATGTAGCTCACCTGGCCGGGCCGGCCGGTGATGTCCGTGCCGGAAAGGAAAACCTTTCCGGCATCAGGCCGCACCAGCCCGGAGATAATGTTCAGCAGGGTGGTTTTCCCGGATCCGCTCAGCCCCAGCAGGGACACGATCTCCCCTTCCGCAAGGCGGACGGAGATATCGCGGATCACTTCCCGGGAGTCATAGGATTTGGATATCCCGCTTGTTTCCAGCAGTTCCATCGTATCAGTCCTTCGGCAGGTAGTCGTTGCTGTATCCGGTGCCGCGAAGGTCATGGGATGTCAGGTTGTTTTCATACAGCCAGCCGTAGAAGGCGTCCCATCTTTCCGGATCAATCACGCCCCAGTCCGCCGCGTCCGCGATATACTGCGCGGAAATCCATTCCTGGCTGGCATACACCAGGTCCCGGGAATCATCCAGCGAACGGGTGTTGTCCCCGGCAATCAGCATTTCGGCCGCTTCCTGCGGATGCTCCGCCGCGTAGCGGTAGCCTTTGGCGGTCGCTTCCAGGAATGCTTTGGCGGTCTCCGGGGAATTCTTCAGGAAATCGTTGTTCCCCAGGATCACCGGGGTGTAATAGTCCAGTTCCTTCCCCAGGGAAGCGAAATCCCAGTAGTCGCATTCAATATTCCGCAGCTCCGCGCCGATCGCGGCCCAGCCGTAGAACACCCAGATGGAATCCGTCTGGTGCGCCTGCAGCGCGCCGGGCTCATCCGTGATGCTGTTCGGAATCAGGCGGACCTTGTCGAAATCGGCGCCTTCCTTCTCCATGCACCAGCGGATCATCGCCATCTCGATGGGGCTTTCCCAGGTGGAGTAGATCTTGCCTTCCATTCCCTTCGGGGAGGTAATCCCGTCGCCCTTCCGGGAGATGATGCCGGAGGTGTTGTGCTGCAGCACCGCAGCCACCGCGGTCACGCCCAGCGGATCATCCCGGTCCAGGGCGCCCGCCATGCTGTCCTGCGCGGTCACGGAAAACTGCGCCTGTCCGGCCGCGCACATCAGGGTGGCGCCGTCTTCCGGCGGCTGCACGATCTTCACGTCCAGGCCGGCTTCCTTATAGTAGCCGAGCGCCTGCGCCGCATAGACGCCGGTATGGTTCGTGTTGGGGGTCCAGTCCAGGCAGAACGTTACGGGAACCAGGGCGTCATCCGCCGCCGCGGCGGAAATCACGGGAAGAAGCATCACTGCAAGCAGTACAGTCAGTATCCTTTTCATCTTGAAACAGTCCTTTCATTATTCCAGGCATCAGTTGCTGCCGGTGCCCTCCTGCCGGTACCGGAGCCACGGCATGGCCGCGTTCCGGATGATGCTGACCAGCTTCATCAGCAGGAGGCTGACGATCACCACCAGGATGATCACCGCGAACATCTTGTCGAAGGCATATGCCTTCCGGACGCGGGTCATGTAGACGCCGAGCCCTTCAAATCCGCCCAGCCACTCGGCGATCACCGCGCCCACCACCGCGTAGGAGGCGGAGACGCGGAGTCCTGAGAAGAAGTGCGGCAGGGCCGCCGGCAGCTTCACATGCCGGAAAATCTGCCCGCGGGTCGCGTTCATGGACTTCAGCAGGGCCACGGCGTCCGGGTCCGCCCGCTTGAATCCGTCCAGCAACCCGATCGCAATCGGGAAGAACGTGGTGATCACCACCAGGGTGATCTTGGGCTCCATGCCGAAGCCCATCCACAATACCAGCAGCGGCGCGATGGCCACCGTCGGAATCGTCTGGGTAATCACCAGCAGCGGAAGCCCGGCCTTTTCCAGCAGCGCAAACCGGTCCATGGCGCACGCCAGGGCAAATGCCAGCAGCGTGCCGATGCCCAGCCCGTACGCCGCCTCCGTCAGGGAGACGCCCGCGTGGCTGAGCAGGACCGGGAAGTCCCGGATAAATGCGCCGAAAACATCTGCCGGGGAGGGCAGCATATAATTGGGAATCACCCCGGATGCGGCCAGTCCCCACCACACCAGCACCAGCAGGCACAATGCCCCGGCCGGCAGCAGCTTATTTCTGATACTTTCCGATCTTCTGTTCAATGGAGAGAACCTCACCTTCCGGCTTATAGGCCACCTTGATGTAGGCGGAAACGCCCGGCGCGCCGGCGCGGACGGCCACATGCTGGCATTCCTTCACGATGTCCATCAGCGCATCGTACGGTCCCTCGATCGTGGTTTCAAACGGCCCCACAAAGTAGTTGTACCCCGTGCTGGCGATGTAGGCGATCACCTCGTCCACGATCCGGCACACTTCCTTCGTATCCTGTACCTTGGGCAAAACCTGGATGGCAACACTGGATTCCATATTCTTTTTCTCCTTTCTTTTTCCCGGGAATGGGCAGGGCGGAAAACGCAAAAAAACAGAACTCCACGGGGGAGTTCTGTCATGTCAGAATTGCACAGCTGTTTAAACTCGCTTCCCTACGCCGGCATTAACCGGATCAGGTAATGAGGGTCTGTAATTTCTTACAATCTCAGCGTTTCGCTCCCCTAGCTCGGGGAGTATCTTAACCCCGGAACGCAAAGATGTCAAGACAATTTTGCCGGGTTTTTTACCCTTTGGCGGCTTCCAGCTCCTGCAGGATTCCGCCGCTCTTCAGGGCCGGCAGGATCGCGCCGTAGAAGATCGGCGCCGCAACGGTCGCCACCGCCGCGTTGATGATGGATGCCGGGAACTTGCTGGCCACCGCCGCCCAGGCATTGCCCGCGATTGCGCCGTAGACAGCCGACTTCACCATGTACAGCGCCACATAGGTCAGCGCGCCGGCCGCGCACACGATCACCAGGTTCACCGGCTTGCGGCGCTTCTCGCCGAACGCCCGGAACAGCATCGCGGTTACCCAGGCCATCGCGAACTTGGACACGAAGGTGATAAGCAGGTTGATGGGCCCCTCGTTGTACAGGAACAGGTCATACAGCATGGATCCCATGCCGGCAGCGAATCCTCCCCAAACGGGTCCCAGCAGCAGGCCGCTCAGTAGACACACCGCGTTGGCAAAGTGCACCTTGGATCCCAGCAGCGGGAACCGGAACATCGTCACAACAAAAACCATGGCCGCCAGTACGGCACCGAATACAATCCTGATCAGCTGAACCTTCTGTTTCGACATCTCCAACCAACTCCTTGACTTTACTTGCCGTGTAGTATATGCTTTGCTTGGCTATATGAAAAGTACCAGAAAAGGAGTTTTTTATAATACCAGATGGAAGAGAAGAGAAAGCCCGCCTACCTGGCGCTGTATGAAGCCCTGCGGGAGGAGATCCTGTCCGGCACCCGTGCCTTCGGCAGCCGGCTTCCCTCCCGCCGTTCCCTCGCCCAGGACCGGGGTGTCAGCCCGGTCACCGTGGACCACTGCTATGAGCTGCTGTGCGAGGAGGGATATGCCGAATCCCGGCCCAAGAGCGGGTATTATGTCGTCTACCGGGAGTCGGACGGTTTTTCCCTGCCCGTCCGCCCGGCATTCCGTCACCTTCCGCCTTCCGAAACCGGCAGCCACGATTCCTTCCCGTTCCCGGCCCTCGCACGCGTCATGCGCCGCGTCCTGGCGGATTACGGGGAGGCCATCCTGGTCAAGCCGCCGAACACCGGCTGCCTGGAGCTGCGCGACGCGGTCAGCCGCTACCTGGCGCGGAACCGGGGCATCCGGGTCTCCCCGGACCAGATCGTCATCGGTTCCGGTGCGGAATACCTTTACGGCCTGGTGGTGGAGCTGCTCGGCAGCGGCCGGCTGTACGGCATCGAATCCCCTTCCTACGAAAAAATCGAGCGGATCTACCGCTCGAAAGGGGTTGCCTGTGATCTCCTGCCGCTGGGCAGCGACGGCATCCGCTCGGAAGCGCTGGCGTCCACGCAGGCATCCGTCCTGCATATCACACCGTTCCGCAGCTTCCCCAGCGGCGTCACCGCCTCCGCCTCCAAGCGGCGGGAATACCTGCGCTGGGCTTCCGAACCGGACCGGTATATCGTCGAGGACGATTACGAATCCGAGTTCTCCCTCCTCCGCAAGGTGGAGGAAACCGTGTTCGCCGCGGCTCCGTCGCAGAATGTCATTTACCTCAATACGTTTACGCGCACCGTTTCGCCCTCCGTCCGGGTGGGCTACATGGTGCTTCCCTCCCGCCTGGTTCCGGAGTTCACCCAAAGGCTCGGCTTCTATTCCTGTTCCGTGCCGGCCTTCGAGCAGTACGTCCTCGCGGAGCTCATCAACAGCGGGGATTTTGAACGCCATATCAACCGCATCCGCCGCAATGAGCGCCGGCGGGTATCAGGCTGATCAGTCCTTTCCGTCCAGCCGGGAGAAGCCTTCTCCCAGCGCCTCGTGCGCTTCCGTAATGAACATGAAGGCCTTCTCGTCCTCCTCCTGCACGATGCGCTTGAGGGTGGTCATTTCCTGGCGGGACATCACGCACATCACCACCGGCCGGCTCGTGCCGGAATAGGCGCCCTTGGCTTCCAGCAGCGTACAGCCGCGTTCGATTTCATTCAGGACGCGGCCTGTTATTTTCTGCCAGGCGTCGGTCATCACAAAGCAGGCCTTGTTGCCTCCGAAGCCGACCATCACCGCGTCGATCACGCGGCCGCATACGTAGATGTCGATCATTGCGTACAGGGCCTGGGTTCCGCCGATGAAGATCGCCGCCGCCAGCACGACCAGGAAGTCCAGCGCGAACAGGAACATGCCCACGGTAATAAAGCTGAACCGCCGGTGCACCATCCGGGCCACCATGTCGGATCCGCCCGTCGTCGCGCCGCCGCGCAGGATCAGGCCGAGTCCGATGCCCAGCACCACGCCGCCGAACAGCGTTCCGAGCAGCGGGTCCTCGCTCACGGGCTTCAGCGGCAGGATATCGATCAGGATGGTAAACAGCGCCGTCGCCACCAGGCTGCGGAAGGCGAACACCTTGCCCATCGTCCGGTAGCCGATCAGGAACAGCGGGATGTTCAGCACCAGGGCGGTGATACCGACCCGCCATCCGGCCAGGTAGTTCAGGATCGTGGCCACGCCGGTCAGCCCGCCCGGGGCGATGTTGTTCGGGATCAGGAAGGTGGGGTAAGCCGCCGCCCCGATCACGCTGCCGATCAGGATCTGCGCGTATGCCATCAGGATTTCCCGCTTATGGATTCTCAGGTATTCTCTCATGTCTGTGCCTCTCGGATTCTGCCTTTTACTTGCCCCGTACTTCCACGGACACCCGGTGCGGCAGGCAGATGATAAATCCGCCCATCACCCGCATTTCCAGGTTGTCCCGCGTCACCGGCTCCATTTTCACGCAGTCCTGCCCGTGGCAGTCCGCCTCTTCCATGTACACGGCGTCCGGGGTGATCTTCACCGTGTTCGTTCCGCTGTCCTGGATCACCTGCAGCGTATGCTCCGTGCCGAAGGGCAGGTTCGCCGCCTCGTTCCCGTTCACGGTCACGATCACCCGCAGGCCGTCTCCGCCCTCCGGGTCCGTCACCGTTTCCGTCAGCTCCGCGCCGTCCAGCAGCAGCCGGATCCCGCCTTCCGGCGCTTTCCCGCCGCTGCCGCGGGTCAGCAGAAGGATCCCGCCCGTGATCAGCGCCAGGGCGATCAGCCCGCACGCGATCCACAGGGCGGGTTTCCGTTTTTGTGTCATGATGCCTGTTCTCCCGGGGTTTCTTCTTCATCCAGGTTGATTTCCGTAATTTCCGTCTCGCTGCTCTTCATATAGCCGGTCTCCATCCACTCGATGTATTCCTCGAGGCACAGGCCCAGCTCCCTGATCTTCTGCGCGTGCTCCACGCCCACATACCGGATGTGCCACTCCTCCGCGGCGAACCCGGTGATCTTTTCCTTGTCGGCCGTGTAGCGGACGATGAAGCCGTATTCCCAGCAGTGCTTGTGCAGCCACTTCTGCTGTTTCGTTCCCTTGAACGCGCTGGCGCCGGGCACGTTGATGTCCACCGCCAGTCCCAGGTGGTGTTCGCTGGCCCCGGGCTCCGCCACGGTTTTCAGCGCCGCGTTCCGGGCTTTCCGGCGGCTCCAGTCCTTGTGCTTTTTCAGGTAGTTCTCGGTCTTGGTGTTCAGCATGCCGTTCTGCTCTTCCCAGGTGCGGTATCCGGCGCTGACCTGCCATTTCTTCACGCCGTCCGCCTGGGCCGCCTCCAGCATTTTCTCCAGGGCTTCGGCCGCCTCGCGGACCAGCTTGGTGTCCTTGTACTTGACCTTGCACAGCTTGGTGTCCAGCACCTCCGTCAGCAGGACCAGGTCCGCCGGCTGGAAGTATTCGTCCACCATGTTCTTTTTGTTCACCAGCATCGGCAGCTCCCCGTCCAGCGTATCCGTCAGGATGGTTTCCGGTGCGGCCACCGCGTCCTCCGCGTACAGCTTCTCCTGGGTCAGCGGGCCGGCCTGGCCATCCGCCGACAGCCCGTTCCGGCGCTGGAACGCCTTCACCGCGTTCACGGTGTCATTGCCGAAAATCCCGTCCGGTTTGCTCTCCAGGTAACCCAGCTCCTGCAGCCTTTCCTGCAGCCGCGTCACCTCGTCGCCCTTGGAGCCCTTCCGCAGGTTCCCGCCGGCCGACTGTGCCTGTGCCTGTGCCGCCGGCGCCGCCGGCTCCGTGCCCTCCGCAGCCGCTCCTGTAAAGAGGAGCAGCAGTGCCGCCGCGAATGCCGCGGCTCTCCGAATCCGCTTCATTGTTGTCTCCTTCCCGGCCCGTTGGCCGAATCCTCCATTTATTTGATTATATCACATTCCGCCCGCCCTGTCTTGTTGCGCCCTGCGAAAGATGGTATACTCACTTTATCAGACGAATGAAACGGGAGGAATCATCCATGCCGGACGTGGTAATTCACGCGGAATTCGGCCGGGAGGTCCGGCAGGCACTGCCGGGCGGGATCCGTTCGGTGCTGGAGGATGCCCCTTACACATTTGCGCTCTTCGGGCCGGATGTCTGGTTCATGTATCAGCCCTGGAAGCGGCGCGAAGGCCGCGGCCGCCGGATGCACACCACGCGTCCCGGCGCTTTTCTCATGACGCTGGCGGACCGGGCCGCATCCCTTTCGTCCCCGGACGCGCTGTTCTCCTACCTGGCCGGCTTCCTCTGCCACTACGCGCTGGACGCCGCCGCCCATCCCTATGTCGTGTACAAAACGGAGTGGGAAACCAAACTGCCCCGCGGCCATATGAGCTTTGAGCACAGCCTGGATTACCGGGAGCTTCTCCGCGCCTCGCTCTGGCGCGGGCGCCATCCGGTAACCTCAGCGTTCCTTCCGCGCTGCCGCCTGCCGGAATCCATCCGTCCGGATATCGACGCGGTTTTCCGCGATATCTACGGCTGGAAAAACTGCTGGCGGGCCCTCAACGCAGCCTGGAAGCGCTTCCGCCTCACCTACCGTGTCATCGAAAACCCGCGCGGGTGGTTCACCTGCCTGGCGCGGCTCAGCGGGAACGCGCGCCTGAAATCCCTCACCTATACCCTCTCCCACTTCAACGATACGGATGTGGAGAACGAATCCCGCGCGCAGTGGCACCACAGCCACGATGAATCCATCGTTTCCGCGGCCTCCTTTGCCGACCTGCGCAGGCAGGCGCTGGAAAACGCGCTGGAGATGATCGGCGCGGCATACCGCTATGTGTACCATGAAGGCGTCAGCCGGGAAGATCTGGCCGGGATCATCGGCAACCGCTCCTACCTCAGCGGCCTGCCGGCGGATGATCCGCGCAACCTGAAAATTCCTTCCCTTCTTCCGCCGCAGGGCGCCGAAAAGCTTCCGGGAGGTGGAAACGAGTGAGCGCGAATGATATCAACAACCTCACCACCGTCATCTGCGTCACCGCCATGGTTGCCGTGATGGTGCTCATGCTGCCCTGGCTGGACCGGAAAATCGCCTCCCGCCACGGGCTGAACCTGCACGGCGGGCTCAGCAGCAACCCGGACGCGGACCGCCTGCTGCGTATCCGCCAGCGCATCCTCACCCTGGGGCTTGCCGTTTATATGGTGGTGTTCGCCTACCTGGTCTTCTTCTCCCGCACCGCCATGACCCATTATTCTGTGCACGTCGCACCCCTGCAGGACCTGCGGGACGCGTTCATAACAGACCATGGCTTCAGCGATGTGATCCGCCGGATCTTCTCGGACGGCTTTACGGAAGCCTTCCGCAATGTCCGCCTGGTCCGCCCGGAGGACGTGATCCAGTTCTACCTCAACATTGTGGTGTTTATCCCCCTCGGCTACCTGCTTCCGTATGTGTTCCGCTGGTGCCGCCAGCGGGTGCGGATGCGCCCGGCGCTGGTCTGCTTCCTGCTGTCCTTCCTGGTGGAGAATCTGCAGCTGATGAGCCGGCGCGGCCTCTACGACCTGGATGACATCATCGCCAACACCATCGGGGGCATCATCGGGGAATTCCTGTATATCTCCTTCGCGTATATGCTCACCCATCCCGCCTGGAAGGACTCCCTGCACGGCTACCAGGCCTGGCGCCGCCAGGCCCTCCGGAAAACCCTCTATTCCTTCCGCCGGGGCATCGCCGTTTCCCGCACCGTGCTGTACACCGCCGAGCCGGACCGGGTGATGGAGTTCTACACCTCGCGCCTGGGCTTCCGCATGGTGGCCCGCCTCCGGGACCGGGAAACCGGCACGCAGGTCATCCTCCTGCAGCTCGGCCGCTGCCAGGCAGAGTTCCGGTATGATCCCGACCGCCCGGTTCCGGAAGGTCAGGAGCTTTCCTTCTACGCAGCAAAAATCCCGTCCGTCCGCGAAAGGCTGCAGACGAACGGGATTGAATGTTCTCCTGATTTTGAGGATCCGTGTTCCCGCCGGCGGGGGTTCTTCTTCACCGGCCCGGACGGAACCCGGATTACCATTTACGACGCCAACTGATTACTCGGCCTTCACCAGCAGGACGCTGCGGCCTTCCACCTGGACGCTGCCGCTCACGGTTTCCCCGCCTTCCGGGGAAACCGTTCCATTTTGCATCAGCACGGTCCAGCTTCCTTCCGGCAGGGCCTGCGTGAATGTCGATCCGGACGGATTGACCAGCGCGTAGGCCACGGTCTTTTCATCTTCAGTGTACAGCACTTCGATGGCGTTCTCGCGTCCCACGGTGCAGGTGAGCTCCGCCTTCGTCAGGAACGGGTTCGCCTTCCGCATCGCGATCAGGCTGCGGTAGAAGTCGCGCATCGCCATCGTATCGGTGCCCGCCGCCAGCTCGTCCCAGCGGATGTTGTTCACCTCATCGCCGGAGTTGTAGCTGTTCGAGTCGCCGTTCTTGGTGCGCAGCAGCTCCTCGCCGGCCAGGAAGAACGGGGTGCCCCTGCCGATCATGATGATCGAGATGCCGAAGCGGTTCATCCGCAGCCGGGCTTCCAGGCTGTCGTCCGGGTTGGAGGAGAGCAGCCGGTCAAACAGCGTGTGGTTGTCATGGCAGGACATGTAGTTGATCACGCCGTTGTTCTTCACGTACCAGGAAACCGCTTTGCTTTTGATGCCGCCGGTCAGGCCGAAGATCACGTTCTCGGCGTTGCCCTTGGACACCTTGCCGCTCACATAGCCCTTTTCCTTCGCGTCAAACACGCTGCCCTTCAGGCCGTCGCGGATGCTGTCGTTGAATACCGATACCGCGCCGATCGCGCCCTCGGACGCCGTCACCTTCCGGATGTTCGCCTGGCTCGCGCGCAGGGACTCCATCAGGGGCGTGGTGCCGCCGGTCCAGCCTTCGCCGTAGATGATCGCCTTCGGGTTCACCGCGTGTACCGCCTGTTCCACTGCCTGCATCGTGTCGGTGTCATGCAGCGCCATCAGGTCAAACCGGAAGCCGTCCACGTGGTACTCCTCCGCCCAGTAGCGTACGGAGTCCACGATATACTTGCGCATCATCGGCCGTTCGGACGCCGTCTCGTTGCCGCATCCGGAGCCGTTGGAAAGCTTGCCCATTCCGTCGTACCGGTAATAGTAGTACGGCACGATCCGGTTCAGGCAGGAGTCGGCGGAATAGGTGTGGTTGTACACCACGTCCATCACGACGCCCATTCCGTTCTCGTGCAGGGCCTGCACCATCTGCTTGAACTCTTTGATCCGCACCTCGCCGTGGAACGGGTCGGTGGAATAGCTGCCTTCCGGCGCGTTGTAGTTCTTCGGGTCATAGCCCCAGTTAAACCCGGTGCCTTCTTTGGATTCGTCCACCGTCGCGAAGTCGTAAACCGGCTGCAGGTGCACATGGGTCACGCCCAGGTCCGCCAAGTAGTCGATTCCGGCCGCTTCGCCGCTGCTGTTCTTCAGTCCCTTCTCGGTAAACGCCAGGTACTTGCCGGGATACTGCGAGGAAGCCAGTTTGTTGGAGAAGTCGCGTACGTGCACTTCCCATATCACCGCTTCGTTGTAGGCATTGATCCCGTCATAGTACCGGTCCCCCGCGAAGCCTTCCGGATCGGTCGCGTCCAGGTCGGCCACCATGCCGCGGTCGCCGTTCACGCCCACGGCCCGGGCATAGGGGTCCACCGCTTCCTGTTCGCCCGCGGAGGTGTTCACCAGGTAGGTGTAGTAGGTGCCGGCGCCGGTGGCGGTCTCCGCGCTCCACACGCCCTGCTCGCCGCGTTCCATATCAATCGTCTCAAACGCGTCCCCGCCGTTTCCGGCTTCGTACAGCTTCAGCTGCACCCGGTTCGCGGTCGGCGCCCATACCTTGAACCGCGTGCCCGTCTCCGTCAGCACCGCGCCCAGGTCGTCGCCCTCATAGGTGTAACGCTCTTTAAAAGCCGGGGAATCAAACACCTTCGTCGGCACGGCGTCCTTCGCGCCGTAGCCCTCGATCTCTACCGTGTAGATCTTCGAAAGGTCCAGTTCCTCGCCCAGGGTGATCCTGCCGGTCACCACGCTGTTGTTCAGGCTGGACAAACCGGTCACCTCCAGCTTCCTTTCGCCCTCGGTCACCCGGATCTGGTCCAGGGACTCAATGCGCGCCGCCGGGTTGATGAAGTACTGGATCTCGTTCATCCCCGAGATGGCGGCCAGCGTAAACGTCAGCTCCTCGTACAGGGTCTTCCCGCCGTCGCGGCTCAGGTACTGGTGGCCGTCCGCCGACTTCAGGTAAACCTCCGTCACCTCCCCGGTGATGTTGGCAAACCGGTCGCCGTCGAAGTCCTTCGTGGCGGATCCCCAGCTGGTTCCGCCGGGTTCGGAGCAGTCGCGGCGCACGATGAACCCGACCTTCTCCACATCCGCCGGAATGTTCAGCGCGACCTTCGCGCCGTACTCACACGGCTGGAACAGGTACCCGCGCCCGTCAGCGTTCGGGAACCAGATCCACATGTCGCAGTTGTCCAGGTTCGCACCGTCCGCGTCCCAGTAGAAAATAATCTGGTTTTTTCCTTCCTCCATCGGGAGGGTATACTCTTCCGCGCCCGCGGAAACGGGAATTACCGCCAGCAGCATCAGCAGGGCGGTCAGCAAAGACAGCATCCGCTTCATCATATTCTTCTCTCCCTTCGTACCGTCAGCATATCACTTTTTACTGTCGATTTCAATCTTTTCATCTGTTGTTGCAGTGCGTTTGCATTTTATCCGCAATTATGAGATAATTGGCACCGGAGGGTGAAATCAAATGCTGAGACTCGGGCACTTTACCGATACGTTCCTCCCCATTGTCGACGGGGTGGGCCGTGTTGTCTATGCCTATGCGGATACGCTGTGCAAAATGGGGCACCAGGTCACCGTCGTCGCCCCGATGTACGATACCGGTTTCCAGGGCGGTTTTCCCTTTGAGCTGGTGGATTTCATGGGCACCGGCATTCCCGGCATGAAGCAGTACCAGATCGGCGAGGCCGTCTGGGATCCGCACTACCGCCGCCGCATGCGCATGATCCAGCTGGACCTGATCCACGCCCACAGCCCCTTCACCGCCGGGTCCGAGGCGCTGCGCATCGCCACTCTGCGGAAGCTGCCCCTCGTGGCCACCTTCCATTCCAAGTATTACGATGATTTCCTCAAGGCGACCAAGTCGGAGTCCATCGCCCGGATGGGCACCAAGTTCGTCGTCAATTTCTATAACCGCTGTGATGAGGTCTGGGCCGTCGGGAAAAACGCGGCGGACGTGCTGAGGGATTACGGCTACGAGGGCGAAGTGATCGTCATGCCCAACGGCGCCACCATGCGCACCGTCTCCCCCTCGGATGTGGAAGAGGTCTCCCACCGCTGGAACCTCGGCGATGATCCCGTCATCCTCTTCGTCGGCCAGATGGACTGGAAAAAGAATATCCTCACGATCCTGGAGGCCTGCGCCGAAATGAAAAAAGCCGGCACAAACTTCCGCCTGCTGCTGGCCGGCCAGGGTGTGGATATGAACAATATCGACCGCAAGATCCACGAGCTTAACATCCAGGACCGTTCCCAGATGCTGGGCCACATTTCCGATACGTCCCTGCTCGACGCGCTGTACGCCCGGGCCTCCGTCTTCGCCTTCCCCTCCCTCTACGACACCACCTCCATGGTGGTGCGGGAAGCCGCCGTCATGGGCACGCCGTCGGTCATGGTCCGTGGCAGCACCGCGGCGGAATACATCCGGGACGGGGAAAACGGCTTCCTCTGCGAAAACAACCCGAAGGACCTCGCCCGCGTGCTCACCGGCGCCCTGTCCCGGCCGGACCTCCTCGAAAAGGCAGGAGAAAAGGCACGGGAAACCATCCCCGTGCCCTGGGAAAAAATCCTGGAGAATGCCGTGGAGCGCTACACCCGCCTCATTGCCCTCGGCAAAGAGGGCGCCCTGAAGGACAAGCGCATGCGCATCGTCTGATTCATCCGGTTAAACGTCAATGCTCACTTCATCCGCCGGTGCTTCTCCCAGCATCGGGCGGATTTTTTGTACCAGCGCTTCGGTCTGTTCTGCGCAGCGGCCGGTGTACTTCTTCGGGTCCAGCACCTCGCGCATCTCGTCCGCCGTCATGCCGAAGGCCGGCACCGCCGCCAGCCGCTCCAGCAGGTCGCAGCTCTCGCCGTTCTTCATCCGGTCGGTCGCGGCCATGGAGCTCTCGCGGATCACCTCATGCAGCTCCTGCCGGTTTCCGCCGCGCTTCACCGCTTCCATCAGCAGGTTTTCCGTGGCGATAAAGGGCATATACTCCCGCAGCGTCGCTTCGATGATCTTTTCGTTCACCCGGATGCCGTCGGAGATGTTCCGCACCAGGCGCAGCACGGCGTCAGCGCACAGGAAGCCTTCCGGCAGGGAAATCCGCCGGTTGGCGGAGTCGTCCAGCGTGCGCTCCATCCACTGGGTGGAGGCCGTCATCGCGGCGTTCTGGGGCAGGGTCATCAGGTAGCGGCTCAGGGAGCACACGCGCTCGCTGCGCATGGGATTTCGCTTGTACGCCATCGCGGAGGACCCGATCTGGGTGCTCTCGAAGGGTTCTTCCAGCTGCCGGTCATGCTGCAGCAGGCGCATGTCGTTCGCCATGCGGTAGCAGCTCTGGCCGATCGCGCTCAGCACGTTCAGGATGCGGCTGTCCGCCTTCCGGGGATAGGTCTGCCCGGAAACGTCAAACCGCTTGTCAAATCCGAAGGCCGCCGCGATTTTGCGGTTCATCTCGTCAATCTTCGCGGTGTCGCCTTCAAACAGCTCCATAAAGCTGGCTTCGGTGCCGGTGGTTCCGCGGCAGCCGAGGAACGGCAGGTGCTCAATCACGAAGTCGATTTCCTCGAGGTCGGTCATGAAATCCTGCAGCCACAGGGACGCCCGCTTGCCCACGGTCACCGGCTGCGCCGGCTGGTAGTGGGTGTAGCCCAGGGTCGGAATCGCCTTCGTCTTCTCGGCGAAGTCGCACAGGTTCTTCATCACGCCCAGCAGGCCCTTGCGGATCAGCTTCAGCGCATCGCGGTAGATCACCAGGTCGGCGTTGTCCGTCACATAGCAGCTCGTCGCGCCCAGGTGGATAATTCCCGCCGCGCCCGGCGCCACCTTGCCGTAGGCATACACGTGCGCCATCACGTCGTGGCGGACTTCCTTTTCGCGCACGCGGACCACCTCGTAGTCGATGTCCGTGATGTGCGCTTCCAGCTCAGCCACCTGCTCCGCCGTCACCGGCAGGCCCAGCTCCATCTCGGCGCGGGCCAGCGCGACCCACAGCTTCCGCCAGGTCTGGTACCGGGTATCCTGGGAGAACAGCGCCAGCATTTCATTGGACGCGTAGCGGGATCCCAGCGGTGTTTCGTAACGGTCTGTCATCTCTTATACCTCGCTTCCGGTTCTGCGGATAATGCTGTCGCGTTCCGGGCCGACAGAAATGTACACAAACGGCCGGCCGATCGCCTTCTCCACCATGTTCACATAGGCCTTGGTTTCTTCCGGCAGCTCGTCCCAGGTCCGGCAGCCGCTGATGTCCTGCTTCCAGCCCTTCACCTTGGTGATCACGGGCTTGCAGTCGCCCAGCACCGCCGGGAAGGGGAACTTGTCGGTTTCCTTGCCGTCCAGCTCGTACCGCACGCACACGGGAATCTCGTCCATGCCGCTCAGCACGTCCAGCTTTGTCAGGGCCAGTTCCGTCGCGCCCTGCACCCGCACGCCGTAGCGTGTGGCCACCAGGTCGATCGGGCCCACCCGGCGCGGACGGCCGGTCTTTGCGCCGTATTCATTGCCCGCCTGGCGCAGCGCTTCGGCTTCCTCGCCGAACATCTCGCACACGAACGGGCCTTCGCCCACGCAGGTGGAATAGGCTTTCACCACGCCGACCACCTTTTCCAGCTTCGCCGCAGGCAGGCCGGATCCGACCGGCGCGTAGCTCGCCAGGGTGTTGGAGGACGTCGTGTAGGGATGGATGCCGTAGTCCAGGTCACGCAGGGAGCCCAGCTGCGCCTCGAACAGGATGCGTTTCCCGTCCTGCTGCGCGTCCCACAGGTATTCCTGCGTGTCGGCAATATAGGGAACCAGGGGCTTGCAGCAGCTGTCCACCCAGGCCCCGATCTCTTCCTCGGTCACCGGCTCGGCGCCGTACACGCCGGTCAGCGTCAGGTTCTTCCACTCCAGAAGGTCGCGCAGGTGGGCCTTCAGCTTTTCCGGATAGAACAGCTCGCCTGCCAGCACGGTCTTTTTCTGGTATTTATCGGAGTAGAACGGCGCGATTCCCTGCTTGGTGGAGCCGAACTTCTTGTCCTTCAGGCGCAGCTCTTCCAGCTCGTCCAGCTTCCGGTGCCACGGCAGCAGCAGCGACGCGCGGTCACTGATCATCAGGTTTTCCGGTGTCACCTTCACGCCCTTTTCCGCCAGCATGCCGATCTCGGCCAGCAGGTTTTCGGGGTCCACGGCCACGCCGTTGCCCAGGATGTTCATCACGCCCTTGCGGAAAACACCGGACGGCAGCAGGTGCAGCGCGAACTTTCCGAACTCGTTGATTACGGTATGCCCGGCGTTTCCGCCGCCCTGGAAGCGCACAACGATGTCATACTCCTCCGTCAGCAGGTCCACCATGCGGCCTTTGCCTTCGTCACCCCAGTTGATTCCGACAATCGCGGTACAAGCCATTTGCTTTCTACTCCTCCCGATTTCCATAAAGAAAGACGCCTTCACCGGTTCCGGCAAAGACGTCCTGCCTTTGCTATCGTATTTTACCCTTCCGCCCGTTTGGTGTCAATGGAAATCCAACGTTTGTACATTATTTCGCCCCGCGGCCCTTCCGTGCTGTCAGATCCGGGCTTTCGCTTCCTCCAGGGCCGCAATCACCCGGTCGCTCCACGCGTCGAATTCCGGATCCTCCACTTGCAGCTCCGGATGGTTCAGGATATGATTGATCGAAATCCGCGCGCCCTCGTGGAACGGAATCGTCGTTGTCATCTGCGGCACCAGGCGCTTGAGCTTCGTGTTGTCAAACACCACGCAGTTGGATTTGTCCCCCAGCAGGGCGCCGTTGAAGTCATACTGCTTCCCGGTTTCCGCCAGGAAGTCGGAGGCGACGTGGTACGCGTTCAGCTTCACGCCCAGCGCGTCCGCCACCGTCTGGTAAATCTGGTTCCACGTCAGCGTCTCGTCCGAGGTGATCTGGAACGCCTCGCCGATCGCGTGCACATTGCCCATCAGGCCGGTGAAGCCCACGGCGAAGTCCTTGTTGAACGTCACCGTCCACAGGCTGGTGCCGTCGCCCTGGATGATCACGGGCTTTCCCTCCATCATCCGCTTCAGCACCTGCCAGGGGCCCTTCGCCCCGTGCACGCCCAGCGGGAGGTTCCGCTCGTCATAGGTATGGCTGGGCCGCACAATCGTCACCGGGAAGCCTTCCTCCCGGAATTTGCCCATCAGGAAATCCTCGCAGGCGATCTTGTTCCGGGAATACTCCCAGTACGGGTTCGCCAGCGCCGTTCCCTCGGTGATCATGAAATCGCCCACCGGCTTATGGTAGGCCGAGGCCGAGCTGATGTAGATATACT
Source organism: Clostridia bacterium (assembly GCA_017427165.1). Lineage (GTDB taxonomy): Bacteria > Bacillota > Clostridia > Christensenellales > Aristaeellaceae > Aristaeella. Next base: position 12,150 of record JAFRTK010000143.1, on the reverse strand, counting down.
GCCGCGTTTTCCCGCGGAACAGCCGCCAGTCGCGCTCCGCCTGGGAGGGCACAAAGCCGATGAACTCGCAGACCGAGTCGAACATGATGTCCTTCGTCTTTTCCAGCACGGCGGCCTCGTCATTGATATCCGCCACAATGGAATGCACGCCTTCCGGCAGCTCCGCCGACCGGTTGCCCCGGTTCAGCAGGTATACCTCCCAGCCGTCCTTCACCAGTTTCTTCGTGATTGCCATGCTGATCTGGCCCGTGCCGCCGATTAACAGTGCCTTCATCGCAGTTCCTCCCGTTTCGGTGGTTTTTTATTTTGCCAAAGATTTCATGCCCATCATACCACAGACCCGCCGCTTTGGCTACCGTTTTCCGGCACAAAAAAAGCACGCCGCTTTCACTGCGGCGTGCCATGGATTGGCTTGTCAGAAACTGGCTCCGGCGGTCGGCTGCCTCGTCACCGCGGGGGCTGAAACCGGCGGTACCGGGGTCGGTTCCGGGGTGATGTAAATCACTTCCGGCGTCACTTCCGGTGCCGGTGTGGTCAGCATGTCCGGCTGGACGTAGATGATGATCGGCGTGGGCGTCGGCGCCGGGGTGGCCAGCATGTAGATCACTTCCGGGGTAACCGCCGCCGCGGGGGTCGGCGCGGGCGTAATCACGGGGTGGGGCGCGGTTTCTTCCTCATTCACGTAGACGATGTCCACGCGCAGCAGGTCGCCGCGGATGTATCCCAGCACGCCGCTCTGCAGCTTCACCGCGTACCAGGTCTGGCCGGCGCTGTTCAGCGCCTCTTCCAGCACCTTCACCGTCGTGCCGGACCTCCGGATCGTGGTCGCCCGGGGCGCGTATACGCTCGGCAGCGTCCGCACGTTCACCTGGCCGATCACGGTATATCCGCTTCCCTTCACCGGAACACTGCTCACCAGGGAGTCCACCCGGTGGTACACCGGCTTCGGCGTGGATACCGGGTACGGCGGAATCCAGGAACCGCTTCCGGCCGCTGCCGCGCTGCTTGCGGCTCCCGCTCCGTCCCCGCCGGCTGCCGCCGCGGATCCGGCCGCGCCGGAGCTGCTTCCGCCGCCGGTCGTGGTCGTGGTGGTGATGGTCACCGAGGTGCTGGTCGTGCTTCCGCCGCCGCTTCCCGCGCCCGCGGAGGCGCCCGCCGCTCCCGCCCCGGCTCCGCCTTCACCGCCGGCCCCGGAGGCTGAAGCGGTGCTGTCGGAGGAAGAGCTGGAGCTCTGGTCGCTCGTGCTCGTCACTTCCACGGAGACCTTCGTCTCGCTGTGCTCGCTGGAGGTGCTTTCCGCCTCGCTGGAGGAAGCCGCGGAGCCGGCGCCTTCGGCCAGGCATACCGCTGCCACGCACATACAGAGCAGGCAGATAATCAGCATCCGCAGGGATTTCTGTTTCATGGTCCGTCCTCTCCCGTCTCAATCGTCTGAGTCCGCGTCAGGTTCGGAACAGTGTCCGGAATATATGGTTCTTTCACTGTCGCAAATTTAATCATATCACGCTTTTCAGCCCCGCGCAAGCCCGCGCCGCCCTCCGGCTCAGCTGCCGGTGGAGCGGTAGTGCCGCATCGCCATGCGGAAAAGCGTGTACATCACGCCGAACAGCGCCAGTCCCGCCAGCGGCGTCACAAATCCGGTCCATCCCGGCCAGCCGAACAGCGGCTTGCCCAGGATGTGCGACGCCGGCACATGCATCACCAGCGCGAACGGCGCCACCACGGTAAACAGCACGCGCAGCGGCCGGGGATACGTATCCACCGGATACTGGCAGGCACTCCGCCCGCCGTAGGTCAGCGCGTTGGCCAGTTCCACGGACTTCACGCTGTACACGCACAGGATGGCTTCGATCATGAACAGGCCCAGGATCAGCCAGAATGCGCAGCAGATGCTTTCCAGCAGCATCAGCGCCTTCGGCACCGTCCATACAATTCCGCTCATCCGGCTGCCGATCACCAGGCTCACCGTACCCACGGCGATACAGGCAATCCGCCTTGGATCCGCGTCGGCGCACAGCACCTGGGTCAGTATGCCCCGCGGGCGGAGCATCACCGTGTCCAGCTGCCCGCTCCGCACCATGGACGGGAACGTGCCGGTAATTCCCCGGCCGAAGCATTCCGTAATATAGAAGGAAACCGACATCAGCCCGAAAAAGAAGTACAGGTTTCCGGGCGTCCACTGGTTCAGGTGGTCAAACCGGTCCACCAGCAGGATCACGGCCAGCATTTCGCCGCCCTCCATCACCAGCTGTGCCAGCGTCTGCATCAGGAAGGACGCCGGGTACTGCATATGGCTCCGGATCAGCATGGCCATGGATTTTCGGTATAACCGCAGCGTATTCATCTTCATCAGCCTCCCTGGATTACCAGCCGCCGCTGGTTGGCCCGCCACATCAGGCTGCCCGCGCATACCAGCACCGCCACCCACGCCGCTTGCCGCAGCAGGATCAGCCATGCGGTCTCCGGCGCATATATTCCCGTGTACAGGCGGATCGGCGCGTCCAGCATCTGCGCGTACGGCAGTGCGGTAATCACCGGCTGCCAGCTGTCGGGATACAGCGTCAGCGGCAGCACGTTGCCGGTCAGGAGCATCATCAGCAGGTTCAGCATCGCCTGCATTCCCCGGCTGTCCAGCGTCCGCATGGTAAAGCCCATCGTAATGTTCTCCATCGCGCACACGCACAGCAGGCCGAGGAGCATTGCGGCAGCCGCCCACAGGAATCCGGGCAGGGATGCCGGCAGGCTGATTCCCCAGCCCTTCGGCAGCAGCGCCGCGATCACGATCATCGGCGCTCCCCGCAGGAAGGTGCCCATGATCTTCTGGGCCATGAGCCGGGCGTAGTAGAATCCGTACAGGCTGACCGGCCGGCACATGTCATAGGCGATTCCGCCCGTGCGGATCTTGTCCAGCAGTTCCGGGTCGGATGAAAGGACCATCCGGAAAAACGCCTGGTTGATCCATACATAGGTCACCACGTGTCCCAGCGGCATGTCCTGCGGCCTTCCGGCATACAGCGCCCGGTACAGCGCAATCAGGATCAGCCCGAAGAATACCTGGCAGATCAGTCCTCCCAGCGCCGCGCCGCGGTACTGGGTTTCCAGCCGCCGTCTCAGGCGGAATATGGCGTAATATGCGTTCATAATCCCATCTCCTGGTACATGGCGGCAATCAGGTGGTCGATGTTCTGCGGCTGCACGGTCATCTCCCGGATTCCCCCGGCCTTCTGCAGCAGCGGAAGCAGCGTCCCGATTTCCATTTTGTCGGTTGAGTAGGTAATCTTCAGCGTTTCCCCTTCCAGGTCCACCCGTTCCGCCCCCGGCAGCTCCGGGACTTCCGGTGCCCGGTCGTAGGTCGCGCTCAGCGTGCGCAGCCGGTCAAACCGGCCCAGCAGTTCGGAAAGGTCCCCATCATACAGCTTCCGGCCGTGCCCCAGCACCATCACCCGGCTGCACAGCGCGGCGATGTCCTCCATATCGTGGGTGGTCAGCATAATCGTGGTCCCGTGCTCGCGGTTTTCCCACTTCAGGAAATCCCGCAGCGCCAGCTTGCTCACCGCGTCCAGGCCGATGGTCGGCTCATCCAGGAACAGCAGTTCCGGCCGGTGCAGCAGCGATCCGCACAGTTCCGCGCGCATCCGCTGTCCCAGGCTCAGCTGCCGCAGCGGCGTGCGGATGATCCCGCCCAGATCCAGCGCCTCCGTCAGCTCATCCAGCCGCTGCCGGTATTCGCTGTCCGGAATCCGGTAGATGTCCTTCAGCAGGTCATAGCTGTCGGCAATCGGCACGTCCCACCACAGCTGCATCCGCTGCCCGAACACCACGCCGATCCGGCGCACATGCTCCTTCCGGTTCTCCCACGGGGTCAGTCCTCCCACCGATACAACTCCCGAATCCGGCACCATGATGCCGCTCAGGATTTTCACCGTGGTGGACTTGCCCGCGCCGTTGGGTCCGATGTACCCGACCAGTTCCCCCTGCTCCACGTCAAACGAGACGTCCTGCAGGGCCTGCACCCGTTCCTTCTTCCGCAGCAGGGAGCCTTTCTCCCGTTTCTGGCGGACGTCAAAATGCTTGCAGAGCCCCTGTACTGAAATGTAGCTCATTTCACACCTCCGCGGAACCCCTCCCGGTCCCGCATCTTCAATTTTCGCAGAGGCTTACGGCCCTTCGGCGTCGCAAGCGTGTGGATGCGTATCATATCAAACGCCCCCGGGTCTTGTCAATATAGAATGACTGTTTTTTTCATATTGCTCAGAATAGACAGAAACGGACCGCGTTTCCGCGGTCCGCTGTGTCATTCTTCTGTTTCTTCCCCGCCGCCCGTCAGTTCGTCCAGCACCTCTTCTGCTTCCTGCAGGCGTTCAAAGGGCACATAGAAACGGGTCCTCTCCAGCGTGGGCCCGGCCTTGATGGCCAGCCCCGCACCCATCACGCCTTTGGTCAGGAAGGGGATGTTTTCCTGTTTCAGCACGTCCTCCAGCATGGAGGTGGTCAGGTAATCCTGCTCCGCCAGGAAGCACAGGTCTCCCTCCGCGGGCTGCCGCACCCGCCGGCTGCCGCATACGGGGCAGCGCTCGCCGTCAAACACACGGCTGCACTTTTCGCAGTACATGGTTTTCCCTCCCCTGTATTCAAACACATCCTCAATGGTTTTTCCGAAATATCCCGCGATCACAAACGCCAGGTCCAGCGCCGGGTTGTACTTCCCCGTCTCGATGGCGCTCACCGTCTGCCGGGAAACATGGATCGCCCGGGCAAACTCCCCCTGGTTCAGGCCGCGCTCCCGGCGCAGCTCCTCCACCCTGTTTTTCACCGGCTCATCTCCTTTCGGTTTGTAAAGGTTCCTTTACATTTTCAAGTATAAAACAACCCGGGAGAATTGTCAAGCTTCCTTTACATTTCCCCCGGGCTTTTCATTCGGTTCAGGCCACGTCCTCGCGCACCTGCGCGGTGTACAGCTGGTAATACAGCCCGTGCTTCGCCATCAGCTCGTCGTGGCTGCCCATTTCGGCAATTCCCTTGTCGCTGATGTACAGGATCCGGTCGCAGTTCTTGATGGTGGACAGCCGGTGCGCCACGATGATGCTCGTCCGTCCCTTCAGCATTTCCTGGATGCCCTCCTGCAGCAGCTTTTCCGTCTGCGTATCAATGGAAGAGGTTGCCTCGTCCAGGATCAGGATCGCCGGGTCGCTCAGCAGCGTCCGGGCAAATGCCACCAGCTGCTTTTCGCCCTGGCTCAGGTTGCCGCCGCGCTCGCGGATCTCGGTTTTGTATCCGTCCGGCAGCTTCCGGATGAACTCGTCCGCCCGCACCCGCCTCGCGGCTTCCCGCACCTCGGCGTCCGTGGCGTCCAGCCGGCCGTAGCGGATGTTGTCCATCAGCGTGCCGGAGAAAATGAAGCTGTCCTGCAGCATGATGCCCAGCTGGGACCGCAGGGAGTGCAGCGTCACCCGGCTGATGTCATGCGTCTTTCCGTCCTCCGCGTGCAGCAGGATCCGCCCGCCGTTCAGGTTGTAGAAGCGGCACAGCATATTGATGATCGTGCTCTTGCCCGCGCCGGTGGGGCCCACCAGGGCGATGCTTTCCCCGGCCTTCACATGCAGGTTCATATGCTCCAGCACGTTGATGCCCTCTTCGTAGGAAAAGGTCACGTCCTCATAGTCCACCTCGCCGGTAATCGGCGGAAGCTCCTCGGCGCCCGGCATGTCGTCCACCACCACCGGCTCATCCATCGTCTCAAAGATGCGCTCCAGGTACGCGATGTTGTTCACAAAGCTGTTGTAGATGTTTGCCAGGTTCGTGATCGGCTGCCAGAAGCGGCTCACATACCCGGTCATCGCCAGGATCACGCCGGCGGATGCCATTTTCCCGCCGCCGATCCAGTAAGCCGCCGCGATATACACAAATGTCAGCACCAGCTGCGTCATCGTTTCGCTGCTCAGCCATACCGTGTTGCTGATCCGCACCGCCCGCAGCCATGCCTGCCGGCAGGCGGTGGCCAGCTTCTCCATGATGGAGATGTTCACCTGCTGCCGCTCAAACAGCTGGCTCACCCGCACGCCGTCGATGGATTCCGCCAGGTACGCGTTATAGTTGCTGTTCTTGTTGCTCTGGTTCTGCCACGCCTTGCGCTGCCGTGGCTTGATCAGGATGATGATCCCGATGAAGACCGGCAGCCCGGCAATAATCACTGTCGCCAGCGTCGCGTCCGTGGCAAACATGTACACCACGATGAACACCAGCGTGATGATCTCGATGATCATGTTGACAATTCCGTTGGACAGGATGTCCGACACGGAGTTCACGTAGTTGATCACCCGCACCAGGATCTTTCCGGCCGGCCGGCTGTCGTAGTAGCTGAACGGCAGCTTCTGCAGGTGGGCGAACAGGTCGCTCCGGATATCGTGGATGATCTGCTGGCTCACATGGGCCATCATCCGGGAGCGCACCGTAAAGAACACGATGCTCATCGCCACGATGCCCACAAACATCAGCGCCCGCTGCCCGATCTGTGCCATATTCTCCGGGGTGTTTCCCGCGGGGATCGCCTCGTCGATCACCCACCGGGTGATCTGGGGAATGTACAGCGTGGCCACGCTGGCCAGTGCGCTCATCAGCAGTGCCAGCAGCATCTTGTATTTATGCCGGACAATGTATTTCGAGGCCCGCTTCAGGTGCTTCAGCTGAAACGGCGATTCCAGCCGTTCGTCCACGTCAAATTTATTCCTGGCCATGCTGCAGCGCCTCCTCTCCCGTTTCCTCCGCCGCGCTTCCGTCCATCGGAATCCCGTACTGCAGGCAGTAGGTCTGCCAGTAGTACCCGCGCTTTTCCAGCAGTTCACGGTGGGTTCCCTGCTCGGTTACCGTGCCGTCCTCCACCACCAGGATCAGGTCCGCGTCCCGCATGGAGGAAATCCGCTGGGCAATAATGAGCTTTGTACATTCAAAGGGCAGTTCCCGCAGCTGCTGCTGGATATACTGTTCCGTCTCGCTGTCCACAGCCGAAGTGGTGTCGTCCAGCACCAGGATGCCCGGCTTCACGGCCATGGCCCGCGCCAGCGCGATCCGCTGCCGCTGGCCGCCGGAAAGCCCCACGCCGCGCTCACCGATGATCGTGTCATACCCTTCCGGCAGCTTGTCCACAAACTCGGCCGCATCCGCCCGGCGGGCAAAATCCTTCACCTCGTCCAGCGTCAGGTCCTGCGCGCCGAAGGCGATATTGCCCTCCACCGTATCGGAGAAGAGGAACACGTCCTGCGTGGCCGTTCCGATGCCGGCACGCAGCTGGTGCAGTTTCCACTGCTTCACGTTGCAGCCGTCCACCCGCACCTGTCCGCCGGTGACGTCATAGAACCGGGCCAGCAGGCTGATCAGCGTAGTCTTGCCGCTTCCCGTAGGGCCCATCACCGCCACGGTCTGTCCCGCTTCCGCCCGGAAAGTCACGTCCTTCAGGATGGGCTTCCCGTCAATCGCGAAGGAGACATGGTCAAACTCAATCTGTCCCCGCACCCGGTCATGGTCCTCCGCATCATCCGCGTCGGTGATCTCGGACTGCGCATACTGCAGTTCCATCACCTTCGCGGCGGATGTGGAGAAGCGGGACAGGTCGTTGATCAGATTGCCCAGCTCGCGCATCGGGTTGGACACCGCCCAGCTCAGGCCGGTGAAAATCGCCAGCTGGCCCACGGATTCCAGTTCCCCGGTAATCACGAAGATGCCGCCCACAAACACGGTCACCAGCTGGATCGCGTTCACCAGCAGTTCAATCATCGGGAAGAACGTCAGCCACAGCTTGTTGATCCGCAGGTGCGCGTCCATAAACGCGGAGTTCTTCTCCTCAAAGCGTTCCCGCTCGTAGTCTTCCCGGGCAAACGCCTTCACCACCCGGTTGCCGGCAATGTTCTCCTGCGCCGCGGTATTCATCTCCGACAGCTTCTCGCGCATGAACACGAACCGGGGCCGGATGTACTTCGAAAGGAACCGGGTGATCACCATCAGGATCGGCGTGATGATCATCAGCAGCAGCGTCAGCTTCCAGTTCACCGTCAGCAGGTACAGCGTCGAAAACACATACGTGCAGACGGCGTCGATGATCCGGTAGTCGATGTACGCCAGGAAATGCCGGCACCAGTCCAGGTCCGAGCTCATGCGCGTCATCAGGTCGCCGGTGCGGTGCCGGTCGAAGAAGCGCATATCGTTGTACTGCATCTTCGTGAACAGGCTCCGCCGAAGGTTGTAGATCACGTTCTGGGAGTCCGTCTCCAGGAAGATCACCATCAGGTACCGCGAGCCTTCCCTGCCAAGCTTCACCGCCAGCATGATGGCCAGCAGCCCCAGCAGGGGATCCCGGTTCCCGGTCATGATCACCTCGTCGATAATCCGCTGCGAAACGGTGGGGTTCACCAGCAGCAGGATACACGAGAAAACACAGATGCACAGGGCGATAATATGGTGCCGGCGGTATTTCGGGTCCATATTCTCCCACAGCCACCTGATCTGTCTTTTCAGCATAAATCCGATACTCCTCTGTTCCCGGTCAGCCGGCATCCCGGCCATAATCATCCTTTGCCGTCTGAGTATTTTATCATTGTTTTTATTGCATTTCTGCTGAAATAACGATATGATTTTCGTATAATACAGATTTTCCAACACTGACAGGAGAGAAAAAAATGGCGGATAATATCCCTTCCAATGTACACGGAACAGACGGGGTCCACGCCGAGACGCATATGCGCGATCCCAGCTTTGTCATGACCGGCCACCACTGCCACACCTGCTACGAGCTGTATTATGTCCACAGCGGGGAATGCCGTGTCCTCATCGATGAGCGCTTCAGCGACCTGCACGCCGGGGATTTCATCCTCATCCCGCCGATGGTGCTCCATTACACCCGGTACCTCCACGGTTCCTGCCTGCGTTCGGTCATCCTGTTCCGCCGGGAGGACGTTCCGGAAGATGTCCTTTCCTGTATGCCCGGCCGGGAGCGTTTCTTCTCCGAGGCTGCCATTTTCCAGGTGCCGGAATCCGCCAAGCCGGGTATGGAGGAGATTATCGCCCACCTTTCCGCCGAGGACTCAAACCGGGATCCCCTTTCCCCGTTCTTCCGCCGCAGCCTGCTCCATATCCTGCTGCTCAACTGTGCCCGGGAATGTGCCTTCCTCCCCGGAACCGCGACGGATATCCGCACCAATGACCGCCAGGTCCTGGAGGCCGCCCGGTATATCGGTGAAAACTATATGCATCCCATCACCACGGAGGATGTCGCCTTCGCCGTCGGCTTCTCGCCCAATTACCTCACCCGCAGGTTCCGCCTCAGCGCCGGCATCGGCCTGCATGAGTATATCGTCTTCATCCGCCTGCACCACGCTGCGCAGGAGTTGGTCACCACCACCGATTCCATCACCGATATCGCGCTGCGCTGCGGCTTTTCCGACAGCAATTATTTCAAGGATTCCTTCAAAAAGAAATACGGCATCACCCCCCGCGCATACCGGAAAATGTCGTGAATTCCGGAACCGGCATGTCCATATTTTCAAATTTTTTAAAATTTTTTTCATTTTTGCGTAACAAAACAGCCTCCTGAATCGTCTAATAGGTAAGGAGGCTGAAAAATATGAGGAAGTGCAGGTTAACAATCATCCGGAAACAGGGCGAGCAATACCGCCGTTTCCAGGTCCGTTTCCACCGGGACAGTGTGACCGGTGAGCGTTCCTTCTGCCTGTCCGGCTTCGGCCGCATGCGGATGTACTGCCTGGAAAAGCCGATTCCGGAGCTGCACAGCCTCGTTCAGGATTTCAGACTTTCCTGATCCTCTTCTTCTTTTCGCAATATGATGGTGTTCCCGGCGGTATTGCGGCGGGCAGCCGATGCATCCGGCTGCCCGTTCTTTATGCCCAAAAAGAATTTTTCCGGGAAATGCAACATTTCATTCCCCGTTGTCAGTCTATAGGGGTGTAGGAGGTGAACGACACGTGAGCAATGTTTCGGGCCCGGGCACTGCTCCGAATCGCGATCAGGCATTTGTACAGCTGGTGGATCAGTATAAGGACCAGGTCCTCCGCATGTGCTTCCTCAGCCTCTGTGACAAGACGCTGGCCGAGGATGCCGTGCAGGAAACCTTCCTGAAAGTATATCGGACAATGGAGTCATTCCGCGGGGAATCCAGTGTGAAAACCTGGATCATGAAGATTGCCATGCATACCTGCTATGACATCAATCATTCCGGGTGGTTCCGCTTCATAAACCGCCATGTGACACCCGATATGCTGCCTGAACCGGCGGAAGCGCCATGTGATGAACGCGATGAAGAGTTGGCGAACGCCGTGATGCGGCTTTCGCGCAAACTGCGGGAAGTAATCCTTCTGTATTACTATCAGGGACTGAATGTCAACGAAATCGCGGAAGCGCTGGGGATATCGCATTCTTCGGTATCCTGCCGTCTGAAACGGGGACGTGAAAAGCTGAAAAATCTGCTGGAAGGGAGAGAGCTTGATGAATCAGAAGATTACACGAACTGAGTTCCGGGAATCGATGGATCGCCGCCTCTCCGCCATGAAGGCCGAACCCTGGCTAGCCCAGCGTATTATCGCGGCAGAGGGAGGAGAAAAAACTGTGGCGAAAAAACTGTCTGTATCCATGATCCTGGTTATTGCACTGATTGCCGTTCTGGCGACCGGCGCCCTTGCGGCGACACTCGGCGCGTGGGGAATCATCGATTTTGCCGGCAATCATTACGGCGCGTATATCCCGCCGAAATATGAAGATTGTATCAAATCCGAAAACGTGACCGCTGAAACGGAAACCCTGTCCGTAAACATCCGGGAATCCTATTACGACGGCACACTCCTGCGCGTCACCGCCAATGTGGTTCCGAAGGAACCGGTGTTCCTGCTGGGAGAGGGCATTTCCCCGGAAGATCCGGTCTGTGACTATATCCCGGGCCTTGTATCCGAGGAGATCACCGTTGCGGAAGCCGCCCGGGACCGTTTTGAAGGCCGGATGGCTGAAATCGTCCTGTACACCGATGAATCCACTTCAGCCAGCGGTGACTGCCGCATGAACCATGACAATTCCGCGACGCTGTATATCGAAGAGGTTTTTGACGATGAGCAGAAGGACCGCGATGTCACGCTGCACCTGTCCTATATTCCGATCAGGGACCTGCCTGCGGAAGCTGAAAGCGGCGGAGTCTCCGGAGAGGGTGAAGAAGAATTTGATCCCTTCGATTTCGACCGTCAGGAAACCGCGGATATCCCCATGACCTTCCATTCAGCGGAAACCAAAACCTTTGTCTGCGACCGTCCCCTGGACTTCCCGTCCGCCGGCGTGCAGGTCACGAAGGTCACCATAAAGGCGACGCCCCTGGAAATCCTCTACAATATCGACTATGCCGTCACCGACCTGGCGAAATTCGAAGCGCAGGAAGGCGGACTGTGGTTTGAGTTTATCGATCCCCAGAGCACCGCAGCGGACCCATATGACCAGTGCCTCGTATCCGGGCTTACAAGCATCGGCACTGCCCGCCGGGTGGATAATGAATCGGAGGATGAGGCCGGGCAGCCGGTTGAGGTCGGCACTGCCTATTACCAGCGCGACTCCATCGGCCTGAATGCGCTCAGTGATGAATACACCCTGCGGGCTTACAGCACCTGGGAAGAAAACCGGTATGAATCTGTCACCTTCCGGGTGGAAGAAGTCAAATAAGCTTTTGCGGCATCACAAAGCCGGACCCTCACCGGGTCCGGCTTCTTTATGCCTGTTTATTCTTTTTCCGCAGCCGTAATCACGGACCATGCTGGCCGGAATCCGCTCCGCAGTCCGTTCTTCACCGACCGGACGTTCGCCCAGGCCGCCGCGTAGAAGGGCACCTTCCCGCGTTCCAGGATTGCCCGGGCCAGCTGGTTGGTCAGCGCCGAGGCAATCCCCTTCTGCCGGTATTCCGGCAGTACGTCAATCCCGATCTGCCACATTTCCGGGCAGTCCGCGGAGCAGGCCGCCAGGCCGATCAGTTCCCCGCCGTCAAAGGCGCCGACGCCCAGCACGTCCAGTTCCTTCCGCGCATGGCTCAGCGCGTTGCTCCATTTCGGCACGCCCTGGCTCCAGTCCGGCACATACAGTTCCGTGAAATCCTCCGGGTACATTTCCCGTGTT
>JAFRTK010000142.1 GCA_017427165.1 Clostridia bacterium | reverse complement strand
GACTCATTTTCTGCATTTCTTTTGATAAAAAACGTTTTTCGCTGTTTCATTTTCCTTCTCCGCATAGTAAAATATTAGCAGAAGGTTTTTTCTTTTATGTATTGAACAGACAGATCCGCCCGGGCCCTGCCCGGAAGGGGGAAATATGACTGAGCTGCTGAAAAGTCTCCCGTATTTTGATGACCTCTCAGATCAGGAGAAAGAACGCGTTGCCGCGGCCGCCTATATCCGGCATTATGAAGCAGGCACGCAGATTTACGGCCCCTGTGTGGAGTGCGTGGGAATGATCCACATCCTGCGCGGGGAAACGCGGGCTTACCTGCTGTCGGATGAAGGCCGGAAGGTCACGCTGTTCCGGGTCACCGAAAACGACAACTGCGTCATCTCCGCCTCGTGTGTGCTGTCGCATCTCCGGTTCGAGGCGCATATGGAGGTTACCAAACCCTCCGATATCCTCATTGTTCCCGTCAGCCTGTTCGGGGAACTGTGCGCGCGGAATGTCCATGTCCGCTGCTTTGCCTACGAGCTGGCCACCCGGCGTTTTTCCTCTGTGGTCGCCGTGATGGAGCAGACGCTTTTCTCCCCGCTGGACAAACGGCTGGCGGGTTTCCTGCTCAGCGCCTGCCGGGAAACCGGATGCCCGGAAGTCCGGATGACGCAGGAGGAACTGGCGGCGCGCGTCAATTCCGTCCGGGAAACCGTGGGCCGGATGCTCAAGCGTTTCGCCGCGGACGGAATCATCCGGATCCGCCGGGGCGGCCTCCTGGTCCTGGATATGGAAAAGCTGGAAAAAACGGCAGTTTAGCAATATGTGACCAGGTCACAGACAACCAGTGAGAAATTATGTATAATCATATCATCGATAAAACTTCATAAGGAGGCATCCCCATGTTCAAAAAAATCACCGCATTGTTCCTCTGCCTGCTCCTGCTGATGCCCCTGTGTGCCTCAGCGGACGATCTGTCCCTGGGTGACGTAAACAATTTCCTCAACACCACCGCCAAAGTGGGCCCGGGCAGCAAGGCCAACCAGATCGCTGTGATCCCGTTCAGCCATATTGACGGGCCCAAGGACGAAGACCTCTTCTACGCGTTTGTCCCCTTCAAGTATGTGGCCCGGAACTATATCAAGTACCAGGTCACGTTCATTTCCTGCACCTGCCGGTCCGCGGACGTCAACGTATGGTCCACGGCATATGTGGAGCTGACGCTGCCCTCTTCCGGAAAGATCGGGGATTCGGCAATCCGCACCCTGTCCTTTGACGCGGATTCCACCGGTCACTACCTGGGCGGCTTCTGGGGCGACAGCAATCCTCCGCCCACCGCGCCCAACGCCAACTACGACCTGGTCAAGGCGGAAATGATCCCCTACTACATCGGCAAAACCTATGACCAGCTGAAAGACAAGAGCACCATCGACGACTTCGCCGATTACGCCGAGGGCGAAGGCCGCGCGGAAATGACCGTGGACGCAGTCACCGGCGCCACCGTCTCCTCCAACAACATCCTGCGGATCGTCCAGGCGCTGTATGCCTACCACGCGACGGATGAGTTCTTCGACGGCGACGCGGAATCCGCTGAACTGCGGAAGGTCTTCGAGGCAAAGAAGGAAGTCGCCGCCTCCGCCGCGACAGCCGCGGCCGCGCAGGAGGAAGCTGAACTGCCTCCGCCCGTGGACACCACCAAAACCTACCAGGCCAACAAGGATGATCCCACCGAAACGGTCTGTGAACCCGGCAACTTCGGCCCCACCTGTTCAGCCATCAACAGCGAGAACCTGAAGCAGTACCTGGGCCGGACGGATGTCATGTACATCGACCTGCGGGATTATACCGACTATGCCAAGAAGCATATCCGGAACTTCGAGTGCATCCCGTATTTCGGCCTGATCTTCAACGCGGAAGCCGCCAATGATCCGGCGCTGCCGCAGCTCTACGGCGGATCACCGGACAATCCCGTTCCGGTATATGCCGAATCGGATGAAATCCTTGAGGCGCTCTTCCCCAAGGGAAAGACCATCTTCCTCATGTGCCAGTCCGGCGGCCGGGTCAACAATATGATGAAGCTCCTGAACGCCCGCGGCTGGGATATGTCAAAGATCTACAACATCGGCGGCATGGCGCATTATGCCGGAGCGGAATACCGCTCCATCGTCACCGACACTCCGGAAATCGCCATCACTGCCACCTACAGCTTCGACGGCCTCACCCGCATCGCGCCGGCCCCATAAGCCGTATCCTGAACGACATTCCTACCCCCTTTTCCCCGGGAGGCCGCCAACCCCATCGGCGGCCTCCGTTTTTTCCATCACCGGACAGATCGCGGCGCCGGGATATCAAAAGGGACCATGCTGCTGCATGGTCCCCTTGCTTTCCCCTGTTTTACGGTTCGGCAGCTGCCGGCTCGTAGAAGTTGAAGGTGTACAGCCCGTTGGGGCTGAGTCCGTAGGTGGTGAAGCGGCCGGAGTACAGTTCCAGCGCCTGGCTCCAGTTTGCCCCGTCATTCACGATATACCATCCGCCGTATCCCG